>NZ_CADEPJ010000047.1 GCF_902829245.1 Comamonas jiangduensis
GGTGATGGCGGCCTTGACCTTGATGCTGTCGGCGCCGGGGGTGCCGCTCTTGGTGTCGGGCACCGCGGTGGCCAGCACCTTGGTGATGGTGCCGTCGGCATCCTTTTCGCAGCCCGTGCACTCGATCACATAGCCGCCCTTCAGGCGCACCTTGTTGCCGGGGAACAGGCGCTTGTAGCCCTTGGGGGGCACTTCGGCAAAGTCCTCGCGCTCGATCCACACTTCGCGGCCCAGAGTGAAGTGGCGCTCCGGCACGGTGGCACCTTCGGCGTGGTGGGGCAGGGCGGGCAGGCTGCAGGCTTCCAGGTGCGCGGCATCGCCGAACACCTCGGCCCAGTTGGTCAGCTCCAGCTTGACCGGGTCCAGCACCACCATGGCGCGGTGGGCCTGGTTCTCCAGGTCTTCGCGCAGGCAGCCATCCAGCGTGGCGTAGTCGATCCAGCTGTAGTCCTTGGTCACGCCGATGCGCTCGCAGAAGTTGCGGATGGACGCAGGGGTGTAGCCCCGGCGGCGCAGGCCGACGATGGTGGGCATGCGGGGGTCGTCCCAGCCGACCACGAAATGGTTGTCCACCAGGTGCTTGAGCTTGCGCTTGGAAGTCACCACATAGGTCAGGTTCAGGCGCGAGAATTCGTACTGGCGCGGCTGGGGCGCGGCAATCAGGCCACCTTCGCGCAGGTGGTCCAGCAGCCAGTCGTAGAAGGGGCGCTGGTCTTCAAACTCCAGCGTGCAGATGGAGTGGGTGATGTGCTCCAGCGCGTCCTCGATGGGGTGGGCGAAGGTGTACATCGGGTAGATGCACCACTGGTTGCCGGTGTTGTGGTGCTCGGCATGGCGCACGCGGTAGATGGCCGGGTCGCGCAGGTTAATGTTGGGCGCGCTCATGTCGATCTTGGCGCGCAGCACGGCGGCACCGTCAGCCAGCAGGCCGGCCTTCATGTCCGCAAAGCGCTGCAGGTTCTCGGCCACGCTGCGGTCGCGGAACGGGCTGTTCACGCCAGGGCGGGTGAAATCCCCGCGGTTGGCCTTCATGTCTTCGGCGGACTGTTCGTCCACATAGGCCAAGCCCTGCTCGATCAGGTAGACCGCGCAGCGGTGCATGAAGTCGAAGTAGTTGCTGGCGTAGTACAGGTGGCTCTCGCCATTGGCTCCTTGCCAGTCAAAGCCCAGCCACTGGACGGCATCCTTGATGCTGTCCACGTACTCCTGGTCTTCCTTCTCGGGGTTGGTGTCGTCAAAGCGCAGGTGGCACACACCGCCGTAGTCCTTGGCCAGGCCGAAGTTCAGGCAGATCGACTTGGCATGGCCCACGTGCAGGTAGCCATTGGGCTCGGGGGGGAAGCGGGTGCGGATCTTGGCTACGTCCACCTGGCCTTGCTGGTGGTGCTGCGCATCTCCAGGTTTACCGCCCCAATGGCGACCGGCGTGGGTGCCTTTGTCCAAGTCGGCTTCAATGATTTGGCGCAGGAAGTTGGTGGGTTTGACCACTTCTGCATTTTCGTTGTGGGTGTTGGCGGGTGTGCTCATATCCCACCGATTGTAGGTCGCCTCGCAACAAAGGGCAGGCACTGCGGGTGTTGCAACCTCTGCCATTCGATACAAGCTTTTACCCTTTGCTTGACATCCTGGGCCTACCCTCAGGCGTTAAGTCAGCAACTACAACGACGAAAGGACACCGCCACATGAACCTTGCCCTGACTTCCATGCGCCAATGGGCGACGCACGGCTTGGCAGCCTTGGGCGTGTTGGCCGCTGTGTCAACAGGCAGTGCACACGCCGGAAATGTGGGAATTTCCGTGGGTATTCATGTACCGGGAGCACCGGTTTATGTGATGCCACCGCCGCCCCCACCGCCCCGTGTGCATTACTACCACCCGGTTCCCCCGCCAGTTGCTTATTACCCGCCGCCGGCCGCGATAGGGTATTGGGGGCCACCGCCGCACCACCATAAAAAGGCCTATAAACAATACCGCAAAGAGTACAAGCGCTATCACAAGCACCACTACCGCGATTACGACGATGATTGATCGCTGGGCGTGGGTGGCCTGAGGTCGCCATACAAGAGCCGCATAATCGCGGCTCTTGTTGTTTCTAAGAGTTGCTGCAATGGCGAAAACCGTATTTGTCTTGAATGGCCCGAACTTGAACCTGCTGGGTACGCGTGAACCCGCGGTGTATGGCGCGCAAACACTGACGGATGTGCAAAACCTGTGTGCGCAGGCGGCTGCGCGCCACGGTTTGGTGCTGCGGTTTCACCAGAGCAACCATGAGGGGCAGCTGATTGACTGGATCCATGAGGCGGGCCAGTTGCATGCCCAAGGCGAATTGGCGGGCCTGATCTTCAACGCCGGCGCCTATACCCACACCAGCATTGCCTTGATGGATGCCGTCAAAGGCACGGGCGTGCCGCTGCTGGAGCTGCACATCAGCAATGTGCATGCGCGCGAGGCATTCCGCCACCACTCTTACCTGTCACCCGTAGCGCGTGCAGTGGTCTGTGGCCTGGGAGTGCCCGGTTATGCGCTGGCGGTGGATGCCGTGGCGCAGTGGTGATGCTGCGCAACGCAGCGTGAAACAGGGAGCAAGCAGGTGAGTGACGACGAAACGGTTGGATTGCCGTGGCCTGCCGATACAGCAGGCGATGCCGAGATGGCTGCAGGGCGGGTGCAAAGCACCGAAGTGTTGGACTGGCAAGCGAGAGCGCAGCGCATCGCACATGCCCACGCAGGGGGAGCACGGTATTGCACCACTGGTGCCTGCGCAGCCCAATGGCTTGGCGCCGCTGGTGCTGTTGCACGGCGGCAGTGGCAGCTGGACGCATTGGGTGCGCAGCATCGGCCCGCTGCTGGACACGGGGCATGACCTGTGGGCCGGATTTGCCGGGGTTTGGTGCCTCGGACGTGCCGCCGGGCGTGGTGGATGCCGACGGCATGCTGCCCGTGCTGGCCGATATGCTGCAAGCGCTTTTCCCGCTGCAAACTGTACGTCTTGTGGGTTTTTCATTTGGCGGGATGACAGCAGGCATGCTGGCTGCTGCCTATCCGCATCTGGTACAGCAATTGGTGGTGGTGGGTGCCCCGGGGATCGGGCTGACAAACAAGCACCCATTCCGTCTCAAAGGCTGGCGCCATCTGCCTGAGCCACGCGAGCAGTTGCGCAACCATGTGTTCAATTTGGGCGAGCTGATGCTGCATGACCACAGCGTGATTGACCGCAACACCGTCGCGCTGCATGTGGCGAATGTGCAGCGCGATCAGCTGCCGCGCCGCCGCATCTCCAGCACCGATGTGCTGGTGCGCGCACTGGCGCAGGTGGAGTGCCCGGTGGCGGCCATTTATGGCGGCTGTGATGCGCTGTACCCTGGTACGTTGGATGAGGTGGAGCGTTTGATGGCTGCCCATGCCCGCCATTGGCAAGGCATGCAGCGCATTGCAGGTGCAGGCCACTGGGTGCAGTACGAAAGTCCTGCGGCATTTCACGCAGCGCTGCTGCCTTTGCTGGCGGCCTAAGCCCCCATGCACTGGAAACTGGAGCCTGCAGAAGTCACTTGGACGGCGGTGCGCGCCCAAGGTGCGGGCGGGCAAAACGTCAACAAAGTCTCCAGCGCCGTGCATTTGCGTTTCGATGTGCCTGCCTCGTCATTGCCTGACGAACTGAAAGCGCAGTTGCTGGCATGCGCTGACCAGCGCATCACCCAAGGCGGCGTGGTGGTCATCAAAGCGCAAAGCCACCGCACGCAAGAGCTGAATCTGCAAGACGCCATGCAGCGTCTGCATGCCCTGATTGCGCAAGCAGCCTATGTGCCCAAGGCCCGCAAAGCCACCAAGCCCACCAGAGCCTCGCAAAAACGTCGCGTTGAGGGCAAAAAGCGCGCAGGAGCCACCAAGGTGTTGCGCGGCAAAGTGGACTGGTGATGGCTTGGAGGATAGATTGGTTTGATATTTGAGACAGTGAGTGCTTGTTGGGCTAACTAGTTTTCTAAGTGGGACAGCCTAAGATAGCCTGCATGACCCACATTGCTTCATCCTCGCTGCCTGCTTCGTCAGCTTCGTTTGCCTCGTCCAACCCTGCACCTTTGCCGGTGCTGTTTGTGTCGCACGGCTCGCCCATGTTTGCCTTGGAAGCCGGCGACACCGGGCCAGCGCTTACCCACTGGGGCCAAGACCTGCGGGCGCGCTATCCGCAGCTGCGCGGGGTGGTCATCATGTCGCCGCACTGGATGGCGCGCGGCGTGCGGGTGATGAGCAACCCGCAGCCTGAGACCTGGCACGATTTTGGTGGTTTTCCCCCACAGCTGTACACCTTGCAGTACCCCGCCCCAGGCGCGCCGGCTTTGGCGCAGGAGGTGCTGGGGGCTTTGCAGCAAGCAGGTATTGCCGCAGAAGCCGACGTGCGTCGCCCCTTGGATCACGGTGTATGGGTGCCACTGATGCACCTCTTTCCGCAGGCCGACGTGCCTGTGGTGCAGGTGGCGCTGCCCGTGGGCGCTGATGCGCACGCGGTGTACGCCCTCGGCCAGGCTCTGCAGAGTCTGCGCGCGCAAGGCGTGCTCATCATTGGCAGCGGTAGCATGACGCACAACCTGCGCGAATTTTTTGGCGGGCAGCAGCAGGCGGCCGACTACGTGGTGGAATTCAGTCGCTGGGTGGAAATGCAATTGCAAGCGGGCCAGATCGATACGCTGCTGGACTGGCAGCAAAGTGCCCCCATGCGCTGCGTGCCCACCCCACCGATGAGCACTTTTGCCGCTGTACTTTGCCTTGGGCGCTGGGGGGCAGGCGCAAAGCCCCACTACCTGAGCCGAGAAGTGATGCACGGCATGCTGGCCATGGATGCATTTGCCCTGCAAAATGATTAATTGATAGCTGCTAGCGCTTGCTGCATCAGCGTTAGAGGCATTTTTATTAAATTGAGATACCTTAAAGCGGTGTGGCAGTCGCCCTGTCTCGCTTCAGAAAGATAACGCGCTGTTGAAACTTCCCTTTAATGCTTTGTACCGCCCAGCACAGGCGGGCGCGCAGCAACCGTGGCTGCTGGTGCTGATGCACGGTGTGGGCAGCAATGCGCAAGATTTGTTTGGCTTGTCAGACGCTGTACCGCCGCAATACCACGTGCTGAGCTTGCAGGCCCCGCACCCCATGGGGCCGAATGCATTTGCATGGTTCATGTTCTCGGTCGCCGCAGACGGTACGCGCCAGATTGACGAAAACCAAGAACGGCACAGCCGTGCCTTGGTGGCGCAGACTGTGGCTGCTGCCAGCGCCCAGCTGGGCGTTCCCGCCGAGCGGGTGATTGTGGGTGGCTTTAGCCAGGGGGGCATTATGAGCTTGAGCCTGTTGCTGACCCAGCCTGCGTTGCTGCACGGCATTTGCGTGTGGCACAGCCGTTTGCTGCCTGAAGTGCTGCCCTTGCAAGCCCCGGCCACGGCGCTGCAAGGTCGCCATGCTTGGATCAGCCACGGCACCCAAGACCAGGTCATCCCGCTGGCCAGCGCGCACGCCATTCGCAACCATTTGCAAACGCTGCCGCTGGAGTTGCGCTACCGCGAATACCCCTGTCAGCACACCATTCATCCGCAAGAGCTGCAAGACAGCATGCAGTGGCTGGCCCAGCAGGCCAGTGCGTCTGAAAAATAAGAGCTGCTGGTGCAGGTGGGGCAAGGGTTAGCGTGCTAAATAATGCACTTTTTACATAGCGCAAACTTTGGCTGCATCGTGGGCGCACAATGACTTGGTAGTGCCGCCATTGACTTGTGTCGGAGTCCGGCAGACGATGTCTACGTAGCTTCAGAAAGGATGAGCATGTTTCCTGAGTACCGCGAACAAATCGCCCACCTGCGCGCCACGGACCGGCACTTCAGCCGTCTTTTTGAGGAACACAATCTGCTTGATCACGAAGTGCAGCAACTGGAGTCCAAGCACTCGCCCGCCTTTCAAATTGAAATTGATGCGCTGAAAAAGCAAAAACTGGCCTTGAAAGAGCAGCTCTACAGCCTGCTGCGCCAGGAGGCTGCTGACGCCCCCTGAGCCAGCCTGGGAAAGCACCGATGGGTGCTTTTTTTATTTCTGCGCAAGCACGTAGGGCTGTTACAGCCTTGTGCTTGCACCGCCTTCACAATCAATTTTCCCACCTGGGGTGGCATAGCTGCCCCACCTGTTGTTGACGAAAGGAAGCTTATGTTCACTCAGTACCAGGAACAAATCGAGCAGTTGCGCGCTACCGATAAAAACTTCAGCCGCTTGTGCGAGAAACACAGCGCGCTGGATGCTGAGGTGCAGGCGCTGGTGCAGCGCAAGTCGCCCAGTCTGCAGGTTCAAATTGAGAACCTGAAAAAACAGAAACTGGCCGTCAAAGAAGAGATTTACCACATGCTGCAGCAAGCACAGCCCATATTGGCGCTGAAACAGCAGAAGAACTATATGGATCAGGCCAAGCTGGCCGAAATGTCGGGGGTGCGGCTCAGCGCATAAATCGCTGGTGCATGCACTTGGACTGACAAGGCGCCTTCAGGCGCCTTTTGTTTGGGGTGCAGTGGCACGGTCTGGGCGCTGAAACAACGCATCCAGCAGGGGCGTGAGGGTGGGCAGGGCATGGGCAAATGCGCTGGGTGCAACCCAATATGCTTCGCAGGCTACGGCAAAAAACTCGGCCGGATCGGTGGCCGCATAGGCGTCAAGCCACGGTGCAGGTTGGCCAAAGCGCTGGTGGGCGGCCAGCGCTTCGCAAAGTCTGCATAGGCCGCCTGCCACGTTGCGGCCCAGTGTTGCCTTGCTTGTGCAGCCGAGTGGTAGCCCAAGAACCCGGCGGGCAACGGTGGGCAACCATCGACACCGCCATTGCCATGTCCAGCTTGTGTGCAAACTCATGGATCACCACATTGCTGTTGACACCCCATTGCGCATGCCCGCCGCGCTGTACGGCAGACCAGCTCAGGGAGATGGGGCCACGTTCCATGGCCTCGCCCATCAGCGTTTCTTGGTAGTGGTGCACCACCCCAGCGGCATCACGTACATGGCGGCGTGCCAGCATGTCTGCGGGGTAGACAATGATGCCGACAAAATCGTCATACCAGCGCAGCGCCTGCGGGGGCGTACCCCAGTGGATCAGCAAGACGCAAGCCTGCGCTGCGATAGACAGCGCCATGGCATCGGTAATCACGAGGCCTTGGGCGCCTGTGAATTGCTTGCGCTGCAAAAAATGGGCGCACAGCGCTTTCAATTGCTGTTGCTCGGTGGCAGACAGTTGCTGCAAGAAAGGCAACGCTTGCAGCGTCGACTGCCACAGCGCCGGGGGGATTTCTGGCGGCGCCCCAAAGGGGCGAAA
Organism: Comamonas jiangduensis; assembly: GCF_902829245.1. Classification (GTDB taxonomy): domain Bacteria; phylum Pseudomonadota; class Gammaproteobacteria; order Burkholderiales; family Burkholderiaceae_C; genus Comamonas; species Comamonas jiangduensis. The sequence goes on from NZ_CADEPJ010000047.1 coordinate 7,324, forward strand.
GCGCCACCGGCGCAGCCAGTCAGAAAGTGCTTTCCACATGACGGGCTCGCTAGGCTAGAGCGGCACGCGCTGCCAGCTTTGTGGCGTGACGCGCAATACCTCGGCGCGGTGCGAATGGCCGTCAATGTGCCAGTCACTCAGCACAATGCGCGTGCGTGCTTGGCCTGCGGCACCGGGCGGCAGAGCGTGGTCGCCGGGGCGGTGGGTGTGGCCATGAATAAGCCATTGCGCCTGGGCTTGTTCGAGCCAGTCGCTGGCCATGGCGCTATCGGCGTCGGCATACGGCGCGCCCGATTGCTTGCGCTGCTCGCTTTCTGAGCGGGCCGACTTACCAATCGCACGGCGTACTGCCAGTGGCTGGCTGAGCAATTGCTGCTGCCAGGCCGCCGAGCGGCTGAGGGTGCGAAATTGCTGGTACTCCACATCGTCCAGGCACAGGGCATCGCCATGGCTCAACACGATGCGGCGCTGGCCCCAGACCAATACGGTGGGGTCGGCCAGCCCGGTCATGCCCGTGGCGTGCAAGAACGCATCACCGGCCAGAAAGTCGCGGTTGCCCACCATGAAAAACAAGGAGCGCTTCGCGCTTGCTGCCCTTAGGGTTGCGGCACATTTGGCTTCAAAACTACCAGGTTCTAGCAAGGCGTCGTCACCGACCCAGACTTCAAAAATATCGCCCAGCAAAAAGATGGCGTCTGCCGTGCTAGAGGCCAGATAGTCACGCCAGGCCTGCACGGTGGCAGGCTCGCTGGGGTCAAGGTGCAGGTCGGAAATAAATTCGACCGTGTGCCAGTGCGCAGGAGCAATCAGCTCGGGCATGGCGGGCACGGTCGAATTCATGTCCGTTGCTTGCGATGCAAGTTTCAACGGTTGCATGGGGGCAAATTACAGGGCCACGGCCTTGTCGATCACCACGGTGTCAAAAGGCACGTCGTCGTGGAAGCCCTTGCGGGTGGTACGCACTTTTTTGATGGCATCCACAATGTCTTCGCCCTTGACCACCTTGCCAAACACGGCATAGCCCCAGCCTTGGGCGGAGGGCGCAGTGTGATTCAGGAAGTCGTTGTCCACGGTGTTGATGAAGAACTGGGCCGTGGCGCTGTGTGGGTCGCTGGTGCGAGCCATGGCGATGCTGTACTTGGCGTTCTTCAGGCCGTTCTTGGCTTCGTTTTCGATGGGGTCGTTGGTGGGCTTTTGCTTCATGTCAGCAGTGAAGCCGCCGCCTTGGATCATGAAGTTCTTGATCACGCGGTGAAAGATGGTGCCGTTGTAGAAGTCGTTCTTGACGTAATTCAAGAAGTTTTCGGTCGACTTGGGGGCATTCACTGCGTCCAGCTCGAGGGTGATCACGCCTTGGGTGGCGGTGTCTGCCACATTGATGGTGACGTGCAGTTCAACTTGAGGGTTGCTCATGGGACAACTTTCTAAAAAAGGGGAGAAAAATGAATAGGCGGCAAGCCGTGGTTACTTCAACACGGTGGCAGAAGTAATGGTGACGGCCGAGACCGGAACATTCTGGTGCATGCCGCGGTTGCCTGTAGGCACGGTACGGATTTTGTCAATCACGGCTTGGCCTTGCACCACCTTGCCAAATACGGCGTAGCCGTGGCCGTCGGGGTTGGGGGCGTTCAGCATGTCGTTGTTGGCAACGTTGATATAGAACTGCGAGGTGGCCGAGTTGGGGTTGCCGGTGCGCGCCATGGCAATGGTGTAGCGGTCGTTCTTCAGGCCATTCTTGGCTTCCAGCGGAATCGGTGCGCGTGTGGGCTTTTGCTGCATGTCGGCAGTGAAGCCACCGCCTTGGATCATGAAGCCATCAATCACGCGGTGAAACACGGTGCCTTCGTAGTGTTTGTCATTCACGTACTGCAAAAAATTTTCCACGGTTTTGGGGGCCTTGGCAGGCTCCAGCTCCACCACAAACTCGCCTTGACTGGTTGCAAACTTAACGCGCGGATTGGCAGCGCTTTGGGCGCTGGCCCAAGTGCTGACACTGGCCAACACCAAGCTGGCCAGAGAAAGTGAAACGGTTCTGCGGGACAAGGTCATGGCAGGGCTCCTGAGAGATGTAGCAATCCAAAAAAACGAAAGTCAAAGGCCAGCTTGGCTGGCCTTTGCTTGTGGGAGTCTGGGCTGCAGCAGAGGTTCAATCAACGTGCCGCAGGCTGCAGCATTTCAGTCAGCGTGGTCAACTTGAGCCGCAGCGGGCGATTGGCGCTATTGAGTTTGAGGGACTGACTGTAGGAGTCATGCGCCAAACGGGCATAAATGTCTCCCAGGTTTTCGTGCGCCACAGCGTAGTTGGGGTTGTTGCGCACCGCCATTTCCAGTGCGCTGCGAGCCTTGTCCAGCTGGTTTTGGCTGGCGTAAATGACGGCCAGATTGTTGTACGGCTCCGGCAGCTCGGGGTACTCCTCAATCAGCGCCTGGAAGGTGCTGGTGGCTGCCGCCCAGTCGCCTGCCTTGGATTGGGCCACGCCTTTGAGGAAACGCATTTGCGGATCGCGCGGATTGCTGGCGAGGTATTGGTCGGCCTTGGCAATCGCTTCAGCAGTGTTGCCCGACTTGGCCAACGTCGCAACATCGCCATACATATCGGCCTGCGCGACACCTGCGATCAAACAACCAGACAGAGCCAGCAGGCGCAACAGGGATCGAGGGCGGAGGGTGATGGGCATGTAGGTGCTTTCCAAGGGCGACAGGAGTCCGCCAGCGTGGCGGGCTTATACTGCGCAAGATTGTAGCTGAGGGGTGTGCTGGCGTTTGGCGTTGGCACTCCTGTGTGCGCAGGCCTTGTCCCGGCTACATGGAGACTTTGCTGCGCCGTTGATGCAGCTGCAGCTCCACCCAATCTTCCGTTTCTGACACCCCATGAGTTTGCGTATCTACAACACGCTGTCGCGTGCATTGGAAGCGTTTTCGCCGCTAGAACCCGGTCATGTGCGCATGTATGTGTGCGGCATGACCGTGTACGACCTCTGCCATCTGGGCCATGCCCGTTCCATGGTGGCGTTCGACGTGGTGCAGCGCTGGCTGCGCGCCAGTGGCTACCGTGTGACCTATGTGCGCAATATCACGGATATTGACGACAAGATCATCAAGCGCGCCGTGGAAAACGGTGAAACCATCCGCAGCCTGACCGATCGCATGATCGACGCGCTGCACCAGGATGCCGATGCGCTGGGCATTGAACGCCCCACCCACGAGCCACGTGCCACCGAATACGTGCCCCAAATGCTGCGCATGATTGGCGCGTTGCAGCAAAAAGGCCTAGCCTACCAAGCAGGCAATGGCGATGTGAACTATGCCGTGCGCAAGTTCCCCGGCTACGGCAAGTTGTCGGGCAAATCGCTGGATGAATTGAATGCGGGTGAGCGCGTGGCCGTGCAAGACGGCAAGCACGACCCGCTGGACTTCGTGTTGTGGAAATCGGCCAAGGCCGACGAGCCCGCCGATGTGAAATGGCAAAGCCCCTTTGGTGAAGGTCGCCCCGGTTGGCACATTGAATGCTCGGCCATGGGCTGTGAGATGTTGGGCGAAAGCTTTGACATCCATGGCGGTGGCGCAGACTTGCAGTTCCCGCACCACGAAAATGAAATCGCGCAAAGCGAAGGCGCCACGGGCAAGCCGTTTGCGCAAACGTGGATGCACAACGGTTTTATCAACGTCGATAACGAAAAGATGTCCAAGTCGCTGGGCAACTTCTTCACCATCCGCGATGTGCTCAAGGAATACGACGCGGAAACCGTACGTTTCTTTGTGGTGCGCAGCCACTACCGCAGCCCGCTGAATTATTCAGATGTGCATTTGGATGATGCGCGCAATGCCTTGAAGCGCCTGTACACCGCCTTGAGCTTGGTACAGCCCGCTGATGTGCAGATTGACTGGAGCAATCCTTACGCCGCTCGCTTTAAGGCGGCGATGGACGAAGACTTTGGCACGCCCGAAGCAGTGGCCGTATTGTTTGATTTGGCCGGTGAAGTCAATCGCACCCAATCGCCCGAAGTGGCAGGCATGCTCAAAGCCTTGGCGGCGTGCTTGGGGTTGCTGCAAGACGATGCGCAAAAGTTTTTGCAAGCCGGTGCAGCAGGCGTTGATGTGGTGGCGATTGAGGCGGAAATTGCTGCCCGTGCTGCGGCCAAGGCCGACAAGAACTGGGCCGAGGCTGATCGCATTCGCAAGGCGCTGCTAGAGCAGGGCCTTGTGCTCAAAGACTCGGCTGCAGGCACCACCTGGGAGGCCGCTCAGTAACCACTGAGTGTGCCTTGCTTTATGTCTCCCTCTCCCAAAGAGTTGTCTCTGCCGCCTGCCCATGCGCCTGCTTACTGGGCTGAAGCATGCAAACATCTGGTCAAAAAAGACCGGGTCATGCGCCGCCTGATTCCCCAGTTCAGCGCAGAAGCCTTGCAAACGCGGGGTGATCCTTTCATTACACTGGCGCGCTCCATCGTGGGGCAGCAGGTTTCGGTGAAATCTGCTGCATCCATTTGGAAGCGTTTTAGTGCGCTGCTGCCCGAAATCACACCCACGCAAGTGTTGCTGCTGAAAATCGATGACATGCGTGGCGCAGGTCTGTCAGCGCGCAAGGTGGACTATCTGGTCGATCTGGCGTTGCACTTCACGGAAAACCGTTTGCATGTGCAAAGTTGGGCGCAGATGGACGATGAATCCATCATTGCGGAACTTACCGCCATCCGTGGCATTGGCCGCTGGACGGCGGAGATGTTTTTGATTTTTTACCTGCTGCGGCCCAATGTTTTGCCTTTGGATGACGTGGGTTTGCTCAAGGGCATTAGCCAGAGCTATTTTTCGGACGATCCTGTGAGTCGCAGTGATGCCCGAGAAGTTGCTGAGGCTTGGAAGCCTTGGTGCACCGTGGCAACTTGGTATATTTGGCGCTCGCTCGACCCGCAGCCTGTGGCCTATTGAATAATTCCTAGGCCCCATCGCGCAGGCCGGGACAAGGAGAAATAACTTGGCGAAAAAAACCTTTCTGGACTTTGAACAGCCGATTGCTGAACTCGAAGCCAAAATCGAAGAACTGCGTTATGTGCAGACGGAAAATGCAGTGGATATCTCGGATGAGATCGATCAACTCAGCAAAAAGAGCAACCAGCTCACCAAGGACATCTACAGTGACCTGACCCCCTGGCAGATCACCAAGATTGCGCGCCACCCTGAGCGCCCTTACACGCTGGACTATGTGCGCGAGTGCTTTACCGGCTTTGTCGAAATGCACGGTGACCGCCATTTTGCGGATGACAAATCCATCGTCGGTGGCTTGGCGCGCTTTAACGGTCAGCCTTGCATGGTGATTGGCCATCAAAAGGGCGTGACACCAGGAGCGCGCGCTGCGCAACTTTGGCATGACCAAGCCCGAAGGCTATCGTAAGGCGCTGCGTCTGATGAAGACGGCCGAGAAGTTCAAGCTGCCCGTTTTCACCTTTGTGGATACGCCGGGCGCTTTCCCTGGCATTGATGCGGAAGAGCGCAGCCAGTCCGAAGCAATTGGCCGCAACATCTACGAAATGGCCCAGTTGCAAACCCCCATCATCACCACCGTGATTGGTGAAGGTGGCTCAGGCGGTGCGCTGGCGATTTCGGTGGCCGACCAGGTGTTGATGCTGCAGTACTCGGTGTACTCGGTGATCAGCCCCGAAGGTTGCGCTTCCATCCTGTGGAAGACCGGCGAGAAGGCAGAGTTGGCTGCAGAAGCCATGGGCATCACCGCCCACCGCCTGAAGGCGCTGGGTTTGGTCGACAAAATTGTGAACGAGCCTGTGGGTGGTGCGCACCGCGACCACAAGCACATGGGCAGCTTGCTCAAGCGTGCGCTGAATGATGCGTGGCGCCAGTTGTCGGACTTGAAGCCCCAGGAGCTGCAAGACCGTCGTTACGAGCGTCTGCAAAGCTACGGTCGTTTCACCGACACCAAAGCCAGCTAATGCGCGCGCAGCGCAGCGTGGTTTGCATGACAAGCTGCGCTACAGGCCACTGAAATGGCGCTGCGGGGCCTTTTTGTTGGACGCTTTGCGCGAGCTGATGGGGAATCAACACTTTTTGATAGCCGTAAGCGCTTGTATTTAAAGATTTCCAATGTTGTTGGATGCTGAAATCTTTATTTCATAAGCGCTGCTAGCTCCTAAATTAAAGGTAATGAGGTGACGGTTTCAGTTGATCAGGCGATGCAAGTGTTTGCGCCGGTATTGCCGCTGGCGGTGGCCTACAGCGGTGGCGCAGATTCCACCGCCTTGCTGCATGCTTGCGCACAGCGCTGGCCGGCAGGTTGTCCATCACCCATGGCTTGCAAGCGGCGGCCGATGGGTTTGCGGCGCACTGCCGCGCCAACTGCGCCGCACTGCAAGTGCCTTTGGCGGTAGCGCATGTGGATGCGCGGCCCCGCGCCGGACAAAGCCCGGAAGAGGCTGCGCGCCACCACCGTTACAGCGCCTTGGTGGAGCAAGCGCGCAGTGCTTTTGCGCAGCCTGTGGCCAGCATCGCTTTGGCCCAGCATGCCGACGACCAGGTCGAAACCTTGTTGTTGGCGTTGTCGCGTGGGGCAGGGGTGGCAGGCTTGGCGGCCATGCCCGCGCAGTGGCAGCGCGATGGCATGGACTGGTACCGACCACTGCTGCGTGTGGGTGCTCCAGACATTCGGGCCTGGCTGAAAGCGCACCACATCGCGTGGGTGGAAGACCCCACCAATACCGACCCCAGCTACACCCGCAACCGCATCCGTGCACAGTTGCTGCCCGTGCTGGAGCAGGTTTTTCCGCAGTTTCGCGACACATTTGCGCGCAGCAGCGCCCATGCTGCGCATGCCAAACAATTGCAGCAAGATCTGGCGCAGGCCGATTTGCAGGTGGTAGGCGTGCCCCTAATATCAAAGCGCTGCAGCAACTGAGTACGGAACGCCAAGCCAACGTTTTGCGCCACTGGTTGCTGCACTTTCACCAAACCACCCCTAGTGCGGCACAGTTGCAGGAGTTGCTGAAACTGATCGCCGCCTGTCGCACGCGCGGGCACCACATTCATCTGAAAGTGGGCTACGGGTTTGCCGTAAGAAAAGGTGCAAATCTCGGTTGGTACAATCCCTGAGTTTTGGTCCCAAATTTTTTGAGCACGAAAACCGGCGGCGCGCCAAAACACGCCTTTCATCCAACAGCGCCGTGGCAAGCAGTTTCGTCACCCCATATATCCAATGGCACTGATCGTTCATAAATACGGCGGCACCTCGATGGGCTCACCCGAGCGCATTCGCAATGTTGCCAAGCGTGTGGCCAAGTGGGCTCGGGCAGGACACCAAATGGTGGTTGTGCCCAGCGCCATGAGTGGCGAAACCAATCGTCTGCTGGGTCTTGCCAGTGAGCTGGCGCCCAGCGCCGCACAGACTTCTTACTACCGCGAGCTGGATATGCTGGCCGCCACCGGCGAGCAAGCCTCTTCCGCACTGCTGGCGATTGCCCTGCAGGCAGAGGGTGTCGAGGCAGTGAGTTATGCGGGCTGGCAAGTGCCGGTGCGTACCGACAGCAGCTACACCAAAGCCCGCATTGAGTCGATCGATGACGCGCGTGTACGCAAAGATCTGGATGCAGGTCGTGTGGTGGTGATTACAGGCTTTCAAGGCATCAACCCTGAAGGCCATATCACCACGCTGGGGCGAGGTGGCTCGGATACATCGGCCGTGGCCGTGGCTGCGGCGATGAAGGCCAATGAATGCCTGATCTATACCGATGTGGATGGCGTGTACACCACAGACCCTCGCGTAGTTCCGGCAGCCAAGCGCCTGAACACCGTGAGCTTTGAAGAAATGCTGGAGATGGCCAGCCTGGGCTCCAAGGTGCTGCAAATCCGTTCGGTGGAATTTGCAGGCAAGTACAAAGTGCCTATGCGCGTGCTCTCCAGCTTCACGCCATGGGACATCGACTTGGCCGAAGAGTCCAAGTCCGGCACCCTGATTACTTTTGAGGAAGACGAAAAAATGGAAAAGGCCGTCGTTTCTGGCATCGCATTCAACCGTGGCGAAGCCAAGATATCCGTGCTCGGCGTGCCCGACACCCCAGGTATTGCCGCTGGCATCCTGGGGCCTGTGGCGGATGCTAATATTGAAGTCGACGTCATCATTCAAAACATCTCCAAGGATGGCAAGACTGATTTCTCCTTTACCGTGAACCAAGGTGACTACCAGCGTGCACTGGAGTTGCTGCGCGACAAGGTGGCTCCTGCTCTGGGTGCTTCGGAAGTTGTGGGCAACCCCAACATCGCCAAGGTCAGCATTGTCGGTATTGGCATGCGCAGCCACGTGGGTGTGGCGTCCACCATGTTCCGTGCGCTGAGCCAAGAAGGCGTGAATATCCAGATGATCTCCACCTCTGAGATCAAGACATCGGTTGTGATCGATGAGAAGTATCTGGAACTGGCTGTGCGCTCGCTGCACACGGCATTCGGCTTGGATAAGAGCGAATAATTTAAAAAATTACGCGACTTTACAAAAACAGCCCAAAAAGCTGCTTACAATAACGTCATTCCGGAAACGTGACCGAGTGGCCGAAGGTGCTCCCCTGCTAAGGGAGTATGGGGTGTAGAGCCTCATCGAGGGTTCGAATCCCTCCGTTTCCGCCAGATCAAACAAGGGGTTGTAAAACCCCTTGTTTTCTGGGTAAAAATCAGAGATTTTTCAAATTTTTGACTTGGTAGAAAGAAATTGGTGCTACAATACAAGGCTTCGCTGATCGCAGCGAGTCAAGCTTGAAAGA
>NZ_CADEPJ010000048.1 GCF_902829245.1 Comamonas jiangduensis
ATCTTCGCCTGGTCTGAAGCAGCTAGGACAAGCCCAGAATAAAAAGCAGTAAGACGGTGCTTTCAAGCAGCACTGGTTGTTGCGAGTCGCTCTTCGTTACAACAGCCCGCCTCGCGCGGGCTTTTTCATACCAAACGCAAGCAGCTTCCACCTGCAGGCTGTTTTTTCAGTTTCCAGTTACAAAATTCTGTTTCAGTTTGATACAAGTTGTGCCGATAACAGCTTAAGTAGCCAAACAGATAAGGAGACAGCAATGAAGCAATGCATCATCAAGGTCGCAGGAGCGCGCTATACCGCCCTCTTCCCTAGTACTTGCGCAGCACTAGAAGATGCCTTGAAGCGTTTCCCTGGTGCTACAGCAATCAGCGTGAAGACGGCATAAACACTCCCGCCTCACGCCTTCAGAACCAAGCCCGCCCAGTGCAGGTTTTTTACGCCCAAGCCAGCACACCATTAAGAGCCGCTAACGCTACTTCCCGTTGAAGCGCTGCGGAGCATTTATGCTTCGCAGCCGTATGTCTCGTGCCCCCGTCAGTAAAGAGCTGTGGCAACAGCTTGAACCCCTTATCCCGCCGTTCGTTGCATCACGCAAAGGCGGTCGTCGCAAGCGCACCATCAGTGATGAGGCGGCCCTCAATGGCATCTTGTTTGTTCTCCAAACTGGCATTGCATGGGAAGACTTGCCTCAAGCTTTGGGCTACGGCAGCGGCATGACGTGTTGGCGGCGTTTGCGTGACTGGAATGCTGCAGGTGTCTGGGAGCAACTGCACCAAGCCATGCTTGTTCGCCTTCGCGAACATGACCAAATTGATTGGAGCCGGGCCAGCATTGATGGCTCTTCGGTGCCAAGCCCCCGGGGGGCCAGGAAACAGGGCCCAACCCCACGGACAGAGGCAAGCTAGGCTCCAAGCGACACATCATCGTAGATGCCCAGGGCATCCCGTTGATAGTCTTGGTCAGTGGCGCTAACCGGCATGACTCGATGATGTTTGAGCCGTGTGTAGACGCCATACCTGCAGTCAAAGGACTACAAGGCCGCCCTCGCAGGCGGCCCTACAAGCTTCACGCAGACAAAGGCTACGACTACGCCCGCTGCAGGGCTCACCTGAGAAAGCGTGGAATCCTCAGCCGCATCGCAAGACGTGGTGTTGAAGGCAGCGAGAAACTGGGCAAGCATCGGTGGGTGGTGGAGCGTACCCATGGATGGTTTGCTGGGTTTGGAAAGCTGCGCATACGCTTTGAAAGGCGGCTGGACATACATCTGGCCTTGCTCAAATTAGCGGCAGCAATCATCTGCGCACGCTTCGTTGATAGGTTATGTTAGCCGCTCTTAGCGCATGCCTTTCCGTGGTCAGCGTGATAGCCCTTGGCCTTGGCGTCCGCTTCTGTCATGTACTGGCCAGCCTTGGTTTTCCCATAGTGCTTGGTGCCTTCACAGTGATATGACTTGGTTTTTGTGTTGACCCATACCTTCCCGTGCCCACCACCAGCCATGGGGGGCTTGTGGGTGTCAGTTTTGGCGGGATGCGTAGCCTCACCCTTTGCCATGGGTGCTGCTGGAGCCGTTGCTGGGGTTGCGGCATGGGGGGCCTCTGGGGTTTTCATCCCAGCAGCACCTTCATGGGGCGTAGGAGCGGCAGGAGTACTCATTGTCGCGCTCGGTTTTTTCGCTTGCGGACCTTACCCACGCTTGCACCCCAGACACCAACAAGCAATCGCGCCATCGTCGACTTCCCTGAGCCACTGGGGCCAATGACGCCTAACACCTCACCCGCAGGCAACGTAAAGCTAAGGTTTTGTAGGGCCGGCAGGGTCGCACCAGGTGGCACCGCTGTTACCCCCTCAAATGCAATGATCCCCTTGGGCCGGGGCAAGGGCATACCGCCCTGGCGGGGCGGATTTGCAGCCAGTAGATCAACCAAACGCTGGTATGCACTACGTGTAGCCGACCAGCCTTTCCAGACATTGATAAGTTGATCGACGGGACTTAGCGCCCGCCCCATGAGGATGGATCCCACAATCATCATCCCGGGTGTGATGCGGTTCTCCAGAGCCAGCAATGCGCCCAACCCCAGAATCAGTGATTGCAGCGAAATACGCATGAATTTGCTGAGCGCACTGATAGCTCCAGCACGCTCACTCGCCTGTCCTTGCAGTTGTAAAAAACTGCCATGCAATTTGAACCAACGCCTCATCAGGTTCGGTAGCATTCCCATGGCTTCAATGACTTCGGCATTTCGCAGGTTATTGGTTGCCAAGTTACCGGCTGCAACAGACATTGCATTAGCCTGTGCCAAAGGTTTGCGCGACACAAGCTCGTTGGCCCAAGCTAAGGCAACGAGCACCAAAGTACCTATAACTGCAAATACGCCCAACACCCAGTCAAACAGAAAAATCACAGCAAGGTAAATCGGAAACCAGGGCGCATCGAAGAAAGCAAACAACCCGTTGCCCGTTACGAACTGGCGAATGGTTGCCAAATCATTCAGCGATTGACCAGCGTTTGCGCCGGCTTGCTTAAGGTTCTGCTCGAAGGCTGCTGTGTAAACCCGCTGATTGAGCTTTAGGTCCAGCCTCGCACCTACTCTGATCAACAGAAAGCTGCGCACTAGTTCCAACCCGTTCATCAGCAGATAAGTGCCGATCACCATAACCGTCAGCATCAACAACGTTGTCTGATTACCGCTAGCCAGTACTCGGTCATAGACCTGAAGCATGTAAAGCGATGGCACCAGCATCAGTAAGTTGACGATGGCGCTAAAGATGCCGACGTTGCGAAATGCCGAGCGGAATTCACGCAATGCGGCGCCGATCTCATTGTCGGCCAGCTTCCAACCCGGCCGACGCGAGCTGGCCGGGTATTGGGTGGATGCCATAGCGGCTTTCTGAGGATCAAGCGAGCTGGAAGTCAGCGATCGTCACGGTTGTATGGTCTGCAAGCCCGACCAACCGCACAGTGCCACCATCCACTCCGTTGACCGTGACCAAAGTGTCATTACCAGCATCAGTGATGACCACACGGCTGTTGAAAGTAGCGGTGTCGAACTCGAACGCAGCGAGATTCAATCGATCTTGCCCTCCCCCGCTCGCGGAGAACCCGTTGATGATGTCATTGCCAAAGTTGGGACCAAAAACAAAGATGTCAGCACCCAGTGAAGCATCCATGATATCGTCGCCTGCGCCGCCAGTCACCCGGTCGTTGCCAGCGCCTCCGTCAATGCTGTCGTTGCCCTCACCGCCGTTGATCACATCATTGCCGATGTCGCCAAACAAAGTGTCATCACCCGCTCCGCCGTGAATCTGGTCATTGCCATCACCACCATAAATGGTGTCGTTCCCATCACCGCCTTCCAGCGTGTCGTTGCCGGCACCACCATAAAGTCGATCATTGTCTGCCCCACCGTAGAGCAGGTCGTTGCCTGCTTCGCCCAACAGTTCATCATCACCGGCTTCACCATACAAGGCGTCGTTACCTGCTCCCCCGAGCAGCCGGTCATTGCCGTCGCCACCGTACACCTGTCATCGCCAGCACCGACTGCACGTCGTTGCCAGCCCCGTCATAATCACGTTGGCAGAGCCATTGCCGACCAGGTTGGCATTGGTGGATGCGGTGTATATAAGGTTTTCGACATTGTTAGCCAGTTGATATGCGTTGGTACCGCCATAGCGCACCGTGTCATTGCCTCCGCCTGCAGCTTCCACGACGACATCGGTTTCTGTGCCCATGAGGTAGGTATCGTCACCAGCACCGCCTACCAAACGGTCGATGCCAGCCCCACCATCCAACGTGTCATTACCCGCTCCACCGGTAATCGTGTTGGCCAAGTCGTGGCCGGTGCCTGCGAAGTTACCGCTGCCGGTGAACGTCAAGTGCTCTACATTGGCGCCTAGAACGTAAGCCGCAAGTGCGGTTTGCACAGTATCAGTCCCCCCGTTGGCCTCTTCTATCACGACATCGCCCGTGCTATCCACTACGTAGGTATCGTTTCCGGCACCGCCTGTCATAGCGTCATTACCGGCACCTCCGTCCAGCGTGTCATTGCCTGCACCGCCCAGCAATGTGTCGTTGCCTGTACCGCCTTCCAGCCTGTCGTTGCCAGCTCCACCATCGAGTAGATCGTTGCCAGCCAAGCCCTGCAGCAGGTCATTGCCATTGAGACCAAAGATACGGTTTGCACGACCATCACCTACCAAGGTGTCATTGCCGTTGGTTCCGACAATATCAGGTGATCGCGTTGAGACCTCTCCATCTGCGAACCTCAACACTTCGATGTTGAAAAGGCGATCAATACCGTCGTTTTCTGGCAGGTTCACGTCGGGATTCACATGCGCTACGGTCACTGAGCCGTCATCGTGATAGGTGATCTCATACTCGGACTGGTTGCCTCTGTAGACTGCTGTATCAAGCGACAGATCGTCAGGATCACCATCAAGAATCTCACGCACGATACTGAGCTGTCCTGGGTTCAGAGTGCGATCAAACATCAGGCTGTCCAGCGTTCTGCCTCCATAAAGCAGCAACCCGGCAGTGCTATATACCTTGCTCCCTAAGTCATCAGACCATCCGATCTCATTGCCATTGCTGTCGTTGATGCGGATGCGCACATTCAGCCAGCGATCACCATCAATGACATCGTTGCCACCCTTGCCTTGTAAAATGTCGCTACCGCCTCCACCCAGAAGGATATCGGCCGCTGTGTCGTAGAGGGTTCGAGCGCTACCATCTTCGTTGTACTGCACAGCATTAGCGTCGAACACCACTGCTGTATGTGTCTGACCATTGGCCGTGGTGAAGGTGACACGATCCAAATGCGCCACCAGTTCGGCCAGTCCCGCAATCCGAGCTACGCCGCTTTCCAGCAACGCGTTCGCATAAGACTCGAAAGGCGAGTTCGGATTGAATTGAGCGGCTGCACCAGCTGCCTCATCGTAAGCCCCAATCACAACGTCGCGTCCGGTCAGCGTATCGGCATGCTTCCAGCCCGAAAGCCCCTCCACTAAATCGAAGCGATCGCGCAAAATATTCGCCTCCTGGTTCACGAAAATCGGAATCCCGAGATCTGAGTTGGCGCCTTGCGCATCACCCTTATGAATGGCCCAGTCAAAGCCTGCCATCCCGTTGTTGCGCTGAATACCCAGGCCTTGGAACATGATGTCATCACCAGATTCCGCATCGTAGTCGGTGTCGTTACCGCGACCGTTCAAGACATCGTGACCAATGATCGGGCTGTTAAAGAACAGTTCAGAGTTCTCACCAGCCAGGGTGTCAAAGCTATCACCACCTTCGAGCCAGTCATCACCTTCGTTGCCCGCGATGAAGCTCAGGCCATCAGGGCCGCGTACAAAATCGTTGCCCTCCTGCCGTGATCGTCTTGCCATCCACTCCACCAAATATGAAGTCCTGACCACTACCACCAAAGATCAAATCCAGGCCATTGCCACCATTGATAACGTCATTCCCAGCATCGCCGTGAATAACATCGGCTGCGCCAGAGTCAGTCCCAGAGTCAGTGATGATGTCATCGCCATCTCCTCCGAAGAGGTGATCTACTCCAAAGCCACCTTCAATACGGTCATTACCGCCATCACCCCAGATAGTGTCATCGCCTTCTCCGCCTATCAGCGTGTTGTTGTTGTCATCACCCCCAATCACGACATGATCCCCGCCGGTGTAATGCAGATAGTCATTCACCCCGTCACCGTCAGTATCACGGCGGATGACCATGGGACTGATAGCAGCGAGAATCGGGTCAGTATGGTTGGGATCTGCCACCTTTTGGCGCGCTTGGTTCAGCTCCAAGATGTAGTCCGGCGTGAGGAACAGTGAACTCGGCAAGTGCGTTGCGCCGGGATTGCCCAGATCGGTGTTGCGCATCACTAGTTCAGCAAACGAATCCGCCTCCAACTGATTGAGCAAATTCATCCCTTGGGTGCGACTCAAGTAGTAGAAGCGGTCCCCATCCTGCAGCTTTTCCATCTGCACTTCAAACACGAAGTTGAACGTAGTCCCCAGCAGGCCTTGGAAGGCAACTTTTTTCTCGGCCAGTCCACCGATCCAGAAATCAACATTGTTGAGACCGCCCAACGTACCACCAGCCCATGAACCCGTAGCGTTCAGGAAAGCCAGACGGTCAGCTGGAGCACCGTCTCCCCCCATCACCAGCAAAGTTGCAGCATCGCGTTTGTCTTCCAGCGTCACTGCATTAACTACGCTGCTGTGCGTACCGTATGCCGCCACGAAATTGATGATGGACGCTGGGTTTTTGATGGCCAAGGCAAACTCGTACCAACTGGCATAGGGCTTCAGCGTGGTGTCTTGGGTCTGCTCATAAAACTGTCGACGTGCTTCGTTGAGCGAAGGAACGCCTGTGTCCCGACCACGGGCAATATTGATCGCCCCCAGATCCAGCGGCAAGCCTACCAAGTTGTTGCGAAGTGCTCCCGTCAGGAATTCATCGATCTCATTTCCCACTTGGCGCGTCATCCCGCGCAAGATCGCGCCGGCAGCTTCATTGGGCGTCGCTCCGCTGGCTTCAAACGCCACGGGATTGAGGAAAGCATCAATCAGCCCGATGTGGTTGGTGGTCTGACCATCCGCAGCCAATCGATCTACCGATTCGGTAAGCATCGAGTGGCCAAAGCGGTACACCACGTGCGCAAACTCCGCCATGATGGCTGGGTCAATGTCTACCGTGTTGGAGAACAGGAAGGGATCTATGTCGGGCGACACCAATCGCGCGAACTCCTCGAACACCAAATGCTGGTAGACCATCTCGGTGCTAAAGCGACTGGCTTGAAAGAGTCGTTCTCCGTTCCACACAAGGCCAGAGGTGTCCGCAGGCACAGCGTCACCCTGAATAGGTGTCAACAGCCACTGATTAATGAAAGCCATATCACCGCTTGCGAGTAACTCTGCCTTGATCTGATCGACGCGGTTATTGTGCTCACTGTGGAACACGTGGTGCACGGCTGTCAGACCGATGTTCTCATTACCACGCCCATCACCCACCACATAGTGCTTGTCCAGCAGCTCATTGTCGTAGGTGGTAGCAACACCCTGTGGATTGAACGGAATGTCGTTGCCCGTGTCTGTGTCGGCATCGGCGGTTTTCACCACCTCTGCGGTAGTTGGATCACGGTCATGGTCCACGGTCCCGGGAGCCGCATTGTGTGCAATGTCATTAAGGAAGGCGCGGCCTGCACCGTATGCACTGGATGCCTGCGCAGGAGCATCAGCAGTGCCGCTTACAAGGCCTTCGGGTGTCACAAGTTGTGCGTAACCGTTAGCACTTGGGATGAAGTTGCCATAAAGGTCTGCAACCACCAGCGGTACACGCAGCACATCCATATCCGTTAGCTCAATCCCCAACATCTGGCGTGCTTGGTTTTTGATGTCTGCCCAAGTGGGGGGGCCACCGTTTTGGCCCTCCAACATGTGACCGGTAGCGACTGTCTTCATTACCCCATTCACTTCCACGCGCACATACTCTCTCAAGAAAACCTGGTGCGACTCGTGCGAGGTATAGACCTGGTTCAAGTCAATAAATGGCGTGGTCTCATTGACGTGCTCTCTTACGTCATCAGCAGTCCCAAGAATGCCATCCGCACCCGGGGCGTTGGTCGCACGCGTTAGCACCATGAAGTTGGTGGGGCTGCCCTCGACGTACAACGGATCATCTGGCTGCAAAGGTATGTAAACCGTACCGCTTCCACCCTTGGTGACCAGATCCAGACCGTGATCGAAGAACTGACCAAACAAAGTGAGGAAGCTGTTGAAAGGAGCCGTGTCTCCCAAGTCAGGCATGACGTTGGGCACGAACAGCGTCGTGTCGTTGACATCAAACTCTAGCCCCATCTGCGCAGGCAGCCCCTCAAAAGTTGCTGCAGTGCTGTCTGCCAGCGCCTGGGCAGCGGCAAGGTCTTCGGCAGTCACAGACGAAGCATCTTGGGCCGCCTGCAATGCGCTGAGCGCAGCAGCTGCAGCCGCTTCTGAGGCATCTGCCGTAGCATCCAAAACCAAGGCTTGTTGCAGCGCTGCGGCAGCGTCAGCATTCGCCTGCACCAGCGCAGCCTGAGCTGCTTCGACTGCATCTTGGGCAGCCCCTACTTGTTCTTCAGCAGCAGTCTCAGCCAGAGCAGCAGCAGCCACAGCATTAATGGCTGTTGCCGTAACATCCTGCGCGCCCTGCAAGCTAGTTAGCGCTGTAGCCGTTTCCGCGGCCGCTTGGTTGTAGGCGGCCTGAGCATTGGTCTGCAACGAATTCACCAGATTTTTTGCTGCTTCAAGTTGCGTAATCAAAGCCTCTTGCGCAGCGATGTCCGCTGGCGAGGCATTTGTTGCCACCAAGTTCGCCAAAATAGCCTGTGCAGCAGTAATCGCTTCGGTCGAGGTCGTCAACAGACTATTCGTAGCGTTGAGGTTAGCCAGCGCCGCATTACGCGCGCCAAGCTTGGCGTTGTATGCGCCCTGCGCGACAGCCTGAGCGCTCTGTGCAGCTACGAGTTGTGTAGCAGCCGCGCTCGTAGCCATGTCAGCCGCCGCTTCGGCCGCAATTGCATTCGTGAGGTTTTGCTGTGCTGTGGCGAGGCTGGTTTCTGCACCATCGTTGATTGCATCAGCTGCTGCCTGGGCATTGGTGGCTGCGGCACGATCGCTACTGGCCTGTAACGCGGCCGCATCGTAGGCCGCTTGCAAAGCAGTCAAGTCGGCGCCGCCACCTATCGCATCCTGCAATGCCTGCAGTGCAGTGGCTGCATCCTGCGCTGCCTGGCGTGCAGCAGTGTAGGTGGCTGCATCAGCGTAGGGATCTGTTGAGCCCAGTGCAGTAAAAGCCGCAACCAGCACAGCAGGGTTGTTTGCGGATTGGTCTGAAATGAGGTTGCTAATTGTGCGCGGCTGTGAGTCGTAAACGCTCCCCGCGGTCTGCGCATAAGAAGTCGATTGCCCAGTTCGCGGGTTGATTTCAGCGTCTTGAAACGTTGGCGTCAGCAAACGCGGCATGAATTGGTCGGCCGAACCATATCCCTGATGGATCAAGTTGTTGTACTGACCGCTGACCGTGCGCAAGCCTAGTGGCACTAAATTGTTGAGTGGGTTACCCATCAAATCGGTCTGTTCCAGATAACCCGACTGCACGTGTCGCTCAGCGACTTGAATGCTGGTGAGGATGCGCGAAATATCATCAAGATTGAGGCGGAAAGTCATGATGCACTCCTTAAAGGACGAAAGCCATTGCGAGTGAAGCCAGAGGAACCGAACAGATAAGTAAATATTTATTAATAGTCGCAATTCATTGTTTTAACAAATCACCAACTCCGTCGTACATGCAAACCCTAGCCCAACTGTTGCAGAGAGAAGTACAGGCCTGTACGCCAGTCAGCCGGGCCATTGATATTGCGTCGGCATCAGCAAACTGATTCCATGTCGGATGTCACATCTCCTACATCGTGAAACGCATTAAGCAGATCGCTGGCGGAACCTCTTGTCCTACTTTGGATCACCCTTGAGCCCCCCTTGAACAGCCCACACTGCTGTCAATATTTTTTTGACGTATGGGGAGGCGCCTCACCCTGACAAGGCCCGCCAAGCAGGCGTGCAATGCTGCGCTTTCATGCACCCGGCCCCCCATGCAGCAGAGCATGGAGGTAGCTTTATGGAGTTACCCTAGAAAACTTTCACATCAGGGCATTGAATAATGGAGGCGGTCTGCTGCGTTGTAGCGGCAGGCAATGCTGCAGTTTTGCTGCGCCACTACTGCGCCTTGCCTTGCATCCCTGTCAAAACCCTTCAATGGCCTGCTCAAGCTTGGGTGACACGCCCTAAGCGTAAGGAACAAAACCCCTTTGGGTTTCATTCGCTTGCAAAGCTTTGCCCACAAACGGAAAAGCCCGCTGGGGGCATAACTGGCACTCGCACACTTTGCACCCATGCCAACCGGTGTGGTTGCTTCTTGGTTGCGCAAATCCCAACCTTTGGAATACACCTTGCCACCCAGAGAGACACACGCCCGTCGGGCATGCCAGCCAAATGCGGCAAGATGCTGCTTGGTTGAGCGAAGGCCTCATACACAGTCCACAGCGGACAGGTGCCACCGGTTTTGAAAGTGAAAACGCGTCGCGGACTGGCGCCCAGCGGGTGTTACAGCAGTTGCAACCGGCCGAAGAACGCTTGGCCCAGTTTGCACATGGTGAACGCTGCGCGCTGCGGATTGCTATGGAGTGTCATACGTGCTACGAGTGGCTGCTCAAGATGGTGAGACCCTACTTGCAACAATCGCCAGATGTGGATGTGGATGTGGATGTGGATGTGGACATGCGCCAGAAATTTCAGTTTGGCGGCATCGGCGCCTTACAGGGCTTTGAAATTGATTTGCTGCCCCCCCCCGATCCGGTGTTCAAACCGAGGCTGCGGTTTGAGGAAGTGTTTGGCTAGGAACAAGTTTTGGTAGCAGCCAGCGACCGCCCCTGGCCTCCAAGCCCTATATCGAGCCCCAACATCTGGCCAAAGAAACCTTGATGACCTACCCTGTGCCCATCGAGCGCCAGGACATCTACAAACAGTTTTTATTGCCTGCAGTCATCACGCCCAAGAAGCACAAGACCATTGAAACCACTGACATCACGAGGCAAGCTGGTGGCCAGCGGACGCGGGTGAGTGCCCTGCCTCGGTGGCTGGTGCAAGAGTATGCGGAGAATTTACTGATTACCCCTATAAAGATGGGCCCCAAAGGCAGCGCCAAGCAAATTTATTTGGGCATCCGAAACAACGAAAGTGACTCGGGAGACCTGCACTCTTTCATGGTGCAAGCCCGTGAATTCAAATAAAAAAGTTCGCTCCCCTTTCTGAAACGTGCGGTGCCAACGGCGCCACCCATACCACTTTGGCGCGCTTTGCGCACGTCTCTTGCGACCGGCTCATCAGGCGATTTACACCGGCGATTCGGCTTAGAATTGAACGCGTTGGTGCACCAATCTGAGCCCCTCAGACACGGTGTTAAACGGGAATCAGGAGGCGCTTTGTTCTGCGCCCTAACCTGAACTGCCCCCGCAACAGTAAGTGCGGTGCGTTGCAAGTTTGGCTTGCACGCAAAGTGACACGGACAGCCACTGAGGTTTGTTCTTCGGGAAGGAGTGTCACCCCTACCCACAGTCTGGATACCGGCCAACACGCAGCGCTTGCAGCCCTGGCTGCCGCGCTTTCTTTATCTGTACAGGCGGGGTCGCCTGGGTGGCAGTACATCTTCTGCACGCATATGCTTTGGCGCAGCCTTTTGCTGCGCAATGCGCCGTCATGCGTGCTGACTTGCATCTGAGCCCTGCACCGCGCCCGTTTTGGTAGTTCCTGTAGGCTTCATGATCAAAATTTTCTCCAAACCCAATTGCGTTCAATGTTCCATGACCATGCGCACTCTGGACCGCCAAGGCACCGAGTACGAAGTCATCGACGTGACGCAAGACACCGCTGCAGCCACCCTGATTCAGTCCTGGGGCTACCGCCAAGTGCCCGTGGTGCAAGTTGGAGAAGAGCACTGGAGTGGCTTCCGCCCTGACCGCCTTTCCGCGCTGACCACCGCCTGAGATGGCGCGCTGGGTCTTCTACTCCTCCAAAACTGGCAATACCGAACGACTGCTGCGCAATGCCGGGCTGGCCGGCACGCGCATTCCGCGCCTGGTGGAAGACGACATGCCCGTCATCACCAGCCCCTTCATCTTGGTCACACCGTCTTTTGGTGATGCCGCAGGCAAAGGCGCCGTACCCAAGGCGGTGATCCGTTTTTTGAACGCGCCGGAGCGTCGTCAGTGGTTGCGCGCCGTGGTGGCGTGCGGTGATCGCAACTTCGGCGTGGCCTTTGCGCAAGCCGGTGACGTGATTGCGCACAAATGCCAAGTGCCTTTGCTGCACCGCGTGGAGATGGCTGGCACCAGCACGGATTGGCAGCGCCTGCAGCACATCGACCAACACTTTCTCATTAACCCTATTCCCAACGTCTTGGACGCTGCGTTATGACCCCCATGACCCCTACTTCGACCAAGCTGGACTTTCACGCGCTGAATGCCATGCTGAATTTGCCGGATGACAAAGGCCAAATTCAGTTTGATGCGGATCGCATGGCAGCACGCCAATATTTTCTGCAGCACGTCAACCAAAACACCGTGTTCTTCCACTCGCTGGAAGAAAAGCTGGACTACCTGCGCTCCGAAGACTATTACGAAGGCGAGGTGCTGGATGCCTACACCCCGGCCTTTGTGGAGGCCATCTTCAAGGCCGCCTATGCCAAGAAATTTCGCTTTCCCACTTTCTTGGGCGCCTACAAGTACTACACGGCCTACACCCTGAAAACGCGTGACGGCAAGCGCTATCTGGAGCGCTTCGAAGACCGCGTGGTGATGGTCTCCTTGGCCCTGGCGCGGGGTGATGAAAAGCTGGCCATGAAGCTGATGGGCGAGATCATCGCGGGCCGCTTTCAGCCTGCCACCCCCACCTTCCTGAACGCCGGCAAGCGCCAGCGTGGCGAGCTGGTGTCTTGCTTCTTGCTGCGCCTGGAAGACAACATGGAAAGCATTGCCGCGGCATCAACTCGGCCCTGCAGCTATCCAAGCGCGGTGGTGGCGTGGCCTTGCTGCTGAGCAATCTACGCGAGCTGGGTGCCCCCATCAAGGGTATTGAAAACCAGTCCTCTGGCGTCATTCCTGTGATGAAGTTGCTGGAAGACGGCTTCTCCTACGCCAACCAGCTGGGCGCACGCCAAGGCGCAGGTGCGGTGTACTTGAATGCCCACCACCCGGACATCATGCGTTTTCTGGACACCAAGCGCGAAAACGCCGACGAAAAGATCCGCATCAAGACGCTGTCGCTGGGCGTGGTGATTCCAGACATCACCTTTGAGCTGGCCAAGAAAAACGAGGACATGTACCTGTTCTCGCCGTACGACGTGGAGCGCGTCTACGGCAAGCCGTTTGCCGATATCTCGGTGACCGAGCACTACAAGGCCATGGTGGATGACCCGCGCATCAAGAAAACCAAGATCAAGGCGCGCGAGTTCTTCCAGACCATCGCGGAAATTCAGTTCGAGTCCGGCTACCCCTACATCCTGTTTGAAGATACAGCCAACCGTGCCAATCCGATTGCCGGGCGCATCAACATGTCCAACCTGTGCTCGGAGATCTTGCAGGTCAACACCCCCTCGGTGCTGAACGAAGACCTCAACTACGAGGAAATTGGCAACGACATCTCCTGCAATCTGGGCTCACTCAACATTGCCACCGTGATGGACAGCGGCAACCTGGGCGACGCCGTGGAAACCGCTATCCGTGCGCTGACGGCCGTCTCTGAAATGAGTGCCGTGAACTCAGTACCCTCGGTGCGCCAAGGCAATGACGACAGCCACGCCATCGGCCTGGGTCAAATGAACTTGCACGGCTACCTGGGCCGTGAAAAAGTGCACTACGACACGCCCGAAGCAGTGGAGTTCACCAGCGTCTACTTCGCTGCCGTGGCCTACCACTGTCTGCGCACTTCCTGCCTGCTGGCACAGGAGAAAAAGCAGCGCTTTGTGGGCTTTAGTCAGTCCACCTATGCCAGCGGCAGCTATTTTGACAAATACATCAGCCGCGACTGGTTGCCCACTTCGGAGACCGTGCGCGCGCTGTTCGCCAAAAATGGCATGCAGCTGCCTACGCGCGCAGACTGGGCACAACTCAAGGCCGATGTAATGGAACACGGTTTGTACAACCGCAACCTGCAGGCCATTCCACCCACAGGCTCCATCAGCTACATCAACAACTCCACCTCGTCGATCCACCCGATTGCCTCGCGCATCGAAATTCGCAAGGAAGGCAAGATTGGCCGTGTGTACTACCCTGCGCCGTTCCTCTCGAACGACAACATGGCCTACTACCGCGACGCCTACGAGATTGGCCCCAACGCCATCATCGACGTGTATGCCGCAGCCACCGAGCACGTGGACCAGGGCTTGTCCCTGACGCTGTTCTTCCCCGATACCGCTACCACCCGCGATATCAACAAGGCGCAGATCTACGCCTGGAAGAAGGGCATCAAAACCATTTACTACATCCGTCTGCGCCAGCTTGCGCTGGAAGGCACCGAGGTCAAGAGCGCCTGCGTGTCCTGCACCTTGTGATGACAACGATTGAAAGAACGCTATGACCTTGCTGACCCAAGCAATCAACTGGAACCGCATTGAGGACGAAAAAGACCTCGAAATCTGGAACCGCGTCACCGCCAACTTCTGGCTGCCCGAAAAGGTGCCACTGTCCAACGACATTCCATCCTGGGCCACGCTGCGCCCCAACGAGCAGCAGCTGACCATCCGCGTGTTCACCGGCCTGACGCTACTGGACACCGTGCAAAACCAGGTGGGTGCACCATCGTTGATGCACGATGCCGTCACACCGCACGAAGAATCGGTGCTGTCCAACTTCACCTTCATGGAAGCCGTGCACGCGCGCAGCTACTCGTCGATTTTCTCCACGCTGTGCTCCACCGCCGAGATCGACGAGGCCTTCCGCTGGTCTGAGGAAAACCCCTGGCTGCAAAAGAAAGCCGAGCTGATCCTGACCGAGTACAAGGCCATGGAAACGCCGCTGAAGAAAAAGATTGCCTCCGTGTGCCTGGAGAGCTTCTTGTTCTACTCGGGCTTTTACCTGCCGCTGTACTGGTCCAGCCGCGGCAAGCTGACCAACTCACTACACCTTCCACATCAGCTTGATCCAGCCATTTGCTGCACGCCTGCGCCAGCTGCTGCCAAGTCGTGATATCCATGTCTTTGCTGTCGAGTTGCGCAACCTGTTCAGCCTCGAATACGAAATGCTCTGGCAGGCAGTGGTCAACAATCGGCTGCAACAACTGTGCAACATCAATCTGCCCTGGCTGGTAGCCAACACCACCTCCATGGGCGCTGCCCTGGCCCGCAATTGTCCCCCCCATCCCCAAGATCACAATTTTTCTTGTTGTAGACACTTGCACACCTCACGAAACTGGTTAAAAATACAGGTACTGGATAAACAAACAGTTATCCTTCAAAAGGACAGGCATGGAGCACACCACCCTCACCCCCAGACAGCAGCAGATTCTGGATCTCATTCAAGAAGCCATCTCCCGCACAGGCGCGCCGCCAACACGCGCCGAGATTGCGCGCACCCTGGGGTTCCGGTCTGCCAATGCAGCAGAAGAGCACCTCAAGGCTTTGGCACGCAAAGGCGTACTTGAATTGGTCAGCGGCACTTCGCGTGGCATTCGCTTGGTCAGCGAGACCGTGCGCAACATTAACGCCGCCCGTGGCACACACTTTGACCTGCCAATGGCTGCCATGCAACCTCTTTGGTTACCGCTGGTGGGCCGCGTCGCTGCAGGGTCGCCCATTTTGGCGCAAGAGCACATTGACCAAAGTTTCGCCGTCGAGAGTTCCATGTTTGCCAGCAAACCCGACTACCTTTTGCGCGTGCGTGGCATGTCGATGCGCGATGCCGGCATCTTGGACGGGGATTTACTCGCGGTGCAATCCACCCGAGAAGCCCGCAACGGTCAAATCGTGGTGGCACGCCTCGGTGATGAAGTTACCGTCAAGCGTTTGCGCAAATCCGCTCACGGGATTGACTGCTGCCTGAAAACCCTGACTACCCCATCATCCAAGTCGGTGAAGAAGAAAATTTTGCGATCGAAGGCCTGGCGGTTGGCCTGATCCGCAACGCCATCCAGCTCTAAAAAGCCATCCCCCCTCCATGCATGCGGCCATTTGCGCTGCAGGGATTGCTGTCGCCTGTTTTATCTCAATTTCTCCACCAAGGAGTACGCCATGCACCTTTTGCACTGCCCATTGCCTCTGCCACATATCGAAACTGCGCGCACATCCGCCAGCAACCAAAATACTTTCTGCGATGTGTCGTTGCGCACCGTGACTTGCAAAACTTGCACCGGGAATGTCCGTTTAATGCGCCGCAGTAAAGACAAGGACAGCAATCGTTTTGCCTTATCCGGCAAATTAGCGGATGTTTGTGCGGCGCTGGATGCTTTGGCTGCGCAAGAAGTGCGCAACACATGGCGCGTCGCAGCACATTAATGCTGCACAACCCATCGTCCACCACACGCCACTCTTGGCCCTTCACCCAAACATCAAAAACACCTGACAACAAATAGCGTGAATAAGCCCGAATCAGTTCCCGATAATTGCTGCACGATGCAACCAACGGTTCTCACCGATTCATACAGTTGCGCCATACCCGCAGGAGGATTTATGAGCACTACGCCGTATTCCACATCACGCCAACCTGTTATGCCCAGCAGCGGCGGGTTAATGGGCCGCAGCTTCACCTACCGCACCGCTGAAAAAACCGATGTGCGCGTGACTTGGGAGCGCGCCAAGGCCCAGTTGCAACACCCACCCAAACCAGCTTAGGCACTTGCATGAAGTGCAAAAATAGGAGCTAGCAGCGCTTTTTCCGCTTAGCTCAAGAGCCTAATTGGCATATACCCCTCAACCGCTCGTGCAACTAAAACTGCACGAATGTCGCAGTTGCATACACGATATGCCCCTAACCACGGGCTTCATGCACTCAGGCTATAGGACAATACGCGGGGTACAGCAGTCCTTGCATGCTATTTGCAATGCATGCTTTTCTTGGCTCCAGCAGCAAGCCCCTATTGCCCATGAATATTGTCATCCTCGACGACTACCAAGATGCTGTGCGCAAGCTGCAATGCGCAGCGCTCTTGGATGGTTTTACGACCAAAGTCTTTACCAACACGGTCAAAGGTGTGGGTCAACTCGCGGTGCGCTTGCGCGATGCAGACGTCATCGTCCTGATACGAGAGCGCACGCCGATTAGCCGGCAATTGATTGAGAAACTGCCCAAGTTAAAACTTATTGCGCAGGTAGGCAAAGCAGGGCCCCACATCGACGTTCAGGCTTGCACCGACCACGGCGTTCTGATTGCAGAGGGCGTAGGCTCACCAGTTGCGCCTGCTGAGCTGACATGGGCACTCATCATGGCTGCCACAAGGCGCCTGCCGCAATACATCTCTAACCTCAAACATGGTGCATGGCAACAATCAGGGTTAAAGACAGCCTCTATGCCCCCCAATTTTGCCTTGGGTACCTCGCTGCGAGGGCGCACATTAGGCATTTGGGGTTATGGTCGAATCGGCCAGTTGGTGGCAGGCTATGGCAAGGCATTTGGCATGCAAGTCACCATCTGGGGCAGTGAATCTTCCCGCATAAAAGCCCAGCAAGATGGGTATGCGACCGCTGCAAGCCAAGAATCCTTTTTTGCTCACTGCGACGTGCTGTCCTTACACCTGCGACTTAATGCGCAAACCCAACATATTGAGCAAGGACATGACCTAGCACTCATGAAACCCACAGCATTGCTGGTAAATACAGCACGTGCAGAACTGATAGCGCCCGATGCGCTGGTGACCGCCTTGCAGCGCGGCCGTCCCGGCTTAGCCGCTATTGACGTCTTTGAGAGCGAGCCTATTTTGCAAGGCCAGTCCCTGCTGCGGATGGAAAACTGCATCTGCACGCCCCACATTGGATATGTAGAGCAAGACAGCTATGAACTGTACTTCGGGGCTGCGTTTGACAACGTGCGTAACTTTGCACAAGGTACGCCTAGCAATATTTTGAACCCTGAAGCTGCACCACGTTAGGACAGCTGAGCATCAATCAAAGCTGATCGGTTTGGGAGCGCATATGCGCCAGCTCTTGGGCGATGGCCTCATGCACGGCACTGCTCACCAGGCGCTCAACATCAGCGCGAATCGCTTGATACAGCGATTGGGTGTGCAGTTGCACCATGTCTGCCAGCGCATAGCGCAAACGCTCCTCCAAAGTCTCATCCAGGCGAGCCATGACATTGGCCTGCATAGACTGCGCTATATCCACCAAGCACTGCTGCGTTGGCAGTTCTGGCGCGCCGGCAGTTTTCGCCAGAGGTGCTGCGGACTCCGCAACATCTTGCACAAACGGCGCATCCACCGGCTCTGGCAAATGCTCTTGCGACACAGCGAAGTTGGGAGCAGTCAGCATCGTCTCAGCGTCTGGAACTACATCAGTGAGCGTCGGCACGAAACGCGGAGGATGCCGTGTATCCATAGCAGCCATCACCGATCTCCTTGCAGTACCAAGTCAAACCGCTCAATCGCATGTCCTGCACTTTGGTAACTGCGCCAACGCCCACGGGCCAATGCACGATCTTGTTCATCAAAGCTGGACACCACCTCTACCACTTTGCTGAACGACTCAAAACCTTGTGGCATTTCCGGCCCCAAATTCAGCAGCACCTCACGGTGCGTGCTGAGCTGAGCAGCTTCCACCAGCACCACGGGAGCCAAAGCAAAAAGCTCTGCATCATCGCCTTGTACTGCATGGGCCAAAAACTCATGCCCTGCAAACTTCCACAGACGTGCAGACAGTTGCAGCAGCCGCTCCAGCGGAGCAACCACGGTCACACGTGCGTCGTGGCGCAATGCTTTGCGAATAAAACGGCACGCATAGTCCAACTTATCTGGTGCGTTGAAGTGAAAAGCCACCTGTGGGCTAGAGGTTGTGTCAGTCATCAGACTTGAAGCGCCTTCGCTTTTACCGCCGCTGTTTGAGGCGCCAATGCAGTCTTCGAGGCAGATTTGCGCGCCGGCTTGGTTGCCTCTGGCGCTTTACGCGTCTTGGCCACAGGTTGCTGCGCTGCATCCAGCAGATACTGCACCAGCAAAGGCACAGGACGACCTGTTGCCCCCTTTGCAGCCCTTCCTTCCATGCGGTACCCGCGATATCCAAATGCGCCCAGGGCATATCGCCCACGAAACGCTGCAGGAATTTAGCCGCAGTGATAGAGCCACCAGCGCGGCCAGCCACATTACCCACGTCCGCGAAATTGCTCTTGAGGCCTTCGGAATAATCATCATCCAAAGGCATGCGCCAGCACAGGTCATGACTCTTTTCACCTGCCTGCTGCAATGCCTGGCCCAGTGCCTCTTGGTTGGCGTACATACCCGAGCGTACACCGCCCAGGGCAATTACACACGCACCCGTCAACGTTGCGATGTCGACCACGGCAGCCGGTTTAAAGCGTGCAGCATAGGTCAGCGCATCGCACAGCACCAAGCGCCCTTCAGCATCAGTATTCAAAATTTCGATGGTTTGACCACTCATGCTGGTTACCACATCACCGGGCTTTACAGCAGCGCCATCAGGCATGTTCTCGCACGCAGGAATCAAACCGACCACATTGATGGCAGGTTTGAGTTCCGCTAACGCACGAAATACCCCCAGCACACTCGCCGCGCCACACATATCGAACTTCATTTCATCCATAGCTGCGGCAGGCTTGAGAGAAATGCCACCTGTATCAAACGTGATGCCTTTGCCCACCAACACCACCGGAGCCTGCGACTTCGCTGCCCCGCTATAGCTCAGCTCAATCAATTGCAAAGGTTCTTTAGAGCCTTGGGCAACGGCCAAAAACGCCCCCATTCCCAGTTTCTCAACATCCTTGGGGCCATGCACCTTGCATTGAATAGCTGGCGACTGCTTGGCCAAGTCCTTCGCGGCCTTGGCCAGCAAGCTAGGAGTTGCGTAGTTTGCAGGTCGATTACCCCATTCTTTGGCCAGCGACTGGCCCACAGAGACCGCCACGACTTGGTCAAAAATCTGGCTGATAGCAGCAGTCTTGCTAGTCACTCCCACGGTCACTTTGCCCAGCGCAGGGGATTTTGCTTTTGATCTGGTCAATGTGTAGGTATATGCAGCATCCGCTACAGACTGCACAGCAATACGCACTGCCTCGGCAGCATCTTCCAAAGCGCTCAAACAAATTACCGCATGTTTGACACCTTCGGCTTTGAGCACGGAAGCAGCACTTGCTAGCGCAGCGCGCACATCCCGCGCAGAGCCTTTGCCTGTGCCCAGCAATAGCACGCGGCGCGCTTGCACCCCTTGGGGCTGGTACAAATGCAGCTGTTTACTACCGGCCGCAGACCAGTCACCATGGCGCGTTACGCTGTCTACCAAGGCGGACAAAGGGTCTTGTTGGGGCTTGAATGACTCAGGCACCAACAATAAAAGAAGATCACACTTTGCTGCAGCTGCGCTGGACAGATTCAAAGCCTTCAGTTCAAAGTTCATAATCGGCGTTTTCCTTTTCAGCCAATGTTATTCGATTCATCCATACGCAAGGAGCTGGGCCGCAGCTTCGGCGCCACCTTAGTGGTGCTTATCACCGTGGTTATGACCATGATGCTGATCCGCACGCTGGGCCAAGCCACCAAAGGCACTGTCAGCCCATCCGATGTGATGCTGGTCATGGGTTTTACCGTGCTTGGTCAACTGTCCACGATTTTGACGCTGAGCCTCTTTGTGGCGGTGGTTGGCACGCTGTCGCGCATGTACCGCGATAGCGAAATGTCCATCTGGTTTGCCAGTGGCCAAGGCCTCGCCAGCCAACTCAAGCCTATCTTGCGCTTTGCTTGGCCGATTGTGGCAGTGATTGCTGTACTGGGCCTGCTCGTTTGGCCTTGGAGCAACCAACAGATCCAAGAATTGCGCAGCCAATTTGAGCAACGTAGTGATATAGACCGCATTGCGCCCGGTGAGTTTCAAGAATCTTCTGATGGCACACGCGTGATCTTCATTGACAAGGACAGCGTCTCACAAGAATCGGCCAGCAATATTTTTCTGGTGGAGCAACGCCAAGGTCGTGAATTTGTGACGTCCTCCAAGACCGCACAAATCCAAACAGTGGATGGTGTGCGTAATGCCGTCCTGACTGAGGGCCAGCGTGTAGAAACCGACCAGACTACCGGTCAAATCAAACTCACACACTTTGACAGCTATACGCTGCGTTTGGAAGACAGCAGCCCCGCCAAAACCAGCCTGACCGCGCGAGCGATTTCTACACCGCAATTGCTTCAAAACACCAACCCTGTCTATCTGGCTGAAGCGGGCTGGCGTGCAGGCCTGCCACTGGCAGCGCTCAATCTTTTGGTACTGGCTTTAGCCATCACCATCGTGAACCCTCGTGCCGGCCAAAGCACCAGCTTGGTCGTCGCTTTATTGGCCTTCGTGGTGTATTACAACTTAATGAACATGGGACAAAGCTGGGTTGCTTCGGGTCGCATGTCTTTAGGTGGTTATCTCCTGGGCATCCATGGAAGCATCTTTGCGATTGCTGCACTCGGCTTGGCCATCCGGCATCACCGTTGGCACATCAAAGACCTGTGGCAACGTCGTGGAGTAACTGCATGAAAACGTTACGCACACTCATCTACCGCGACACCATCAGCGCAATCGGCTTTGTGGCGCTGGCTTTTTTGGCCATGTTTTTTTTCTTCGATTTGCTCGATGAAATGGGGGACGTAGGCCGCAAATTTGGCGACGTCACCTACACCGTATGGCACGCATTACTGGCCGTCACCTTTGGATTGCCCAAGCATTTGTATGAATTGCTGCCGATTGCGGTGCTGATTGGGAGTATTTTGTGATGGCGCGCTTTGCACAAAGCTCGGAGTTCACCATCATGCGCACCAGTGGCTTAGGCCCATGGATGGCTTTGCGCACCATGCTGGTTTTGGGCGCTGGCTTTGTCGTGCTCACCGTCGCCGTCGGTGACTACATTGCACCTGCTGCAGAACGCTGGGCATTGGTAGCCAAGGCCAAGTATTTAGGGCAAACCTCCACCACTGGATCGACTGGCGCTTGGCTCAAAGAAAAAACCAAAGATGGCACCTTGGCTGTCAACGTGCGTGCTGTACGCGCAGACGGTGCCCTCACCGGTATCCGCATTTTTGAGTTTGATCGCCAAGGGCGCATGACACTGCAACTGCATGCAGACCAAGGCCAAGTGCAAGAAGAGGCGGACAACTGGTTGCTGGAAAATGCGCGCCTGACACAGCTGAGCTATGCCAGTTCGACCGCCAACGACAGCGCTGCAGCCGTCACCAAAGACAGCCATGCGCAGCTGAATTGGCCCACCAGCATTACCAGCGAGATGCTGATTGCAGCCGTGCACAAGCCGGATCGTATGCCAACGCTGGAGCTGTTTCAGTTCATCCAGCACTTGAAGACCAACGATCAGTCCGCACAGAAATACGAAATTGAATTCTGGCGCAAAGTGTTCTATCCGCTGAGTTGCCTGGTGATGGTCGTGCTGGCACTGCCCTTTGCTTACCTGCACTTTCGCTCTGGCGGCATCGCAGGCTACGTGTTTGGGGGTGTCATGGCGGGCATCAGCTTCTTCTTGCTCAACAACGTGTTTGGCTATGCGGGCAATCTGCAGAACTGGTCGCCCATGCTCACGGCTGCAGCTCCTGGCCTGATTTACTCCTTACTCTCCCTTGGAGCTTTTGCATGGCTGGTCATACGCCGATAACGCAGATGCCGCCGGTGCGCGGCATCGTATTCTTCGCCCACGGCTCGCGCGATCCGCGCTGGTCGCTACCGATTGCAGCCGTCGCCGATGCCCTGCAGCAACAGTGCCCCGATGCGCTGAGTACCTGTGCATACCTCGAACTCACCGAGCCCGATCTCCCCACGGCGCCCAGTGGACACCGTCTGGCGACCAAAGAGCGCATCGGTTTGGATGACTTGGCCGACGAACCGCTGATTACCTACCACCCCTCGTTCACGGGGCGCGGCAAGGTCGATGCGGCCTTTGCCACGCGCAAAATTGCGCCGCGCATCGTGCTGGAAGCGATTGACTCGGACGTGATCAAAACCTATGTGCGCCTTGGTCTGGGTATTGGCATCGTGGCCGAGATGGCCATGCGTGAAGAACTGGGCCCTGATTTGGTTTCACGCCCCATGGGCCACCTGTTTGGCCAGAGCGTGGCGCGCGTCGCCTTCAAGCGCGGCGCCTACCTGCGCAACTTTGTGTACAAATTTGCCGAAACGCTGAGCGACCGCCTCTCGCGAGACTTGATCTTGCGCGCCATGAGCGGCCACGTGAACGATTACGAACTTTGATTTCCTGCTCAAAACCGGGGTGCCACACGGCATCCCATTTTTTTGCCATGACAACACCTGTGACCCCTGCTTTCCCTAGCAAGCTGCCCAACGTGGGCACCACCATTTTTTCTGTGATGTCGGCCCTGGCCAACCAGCACCACGCTGTTAATTGGGGCCAGGGCTTTCCCGACTTCGGCTGCGACCCCAAGTTGCTGGATGCCGTCACCGCCGCTATGCAAGCCGGGCACAACCAATACCCGCCCATGCCCGGCATGCCGCAGTTGCGCGAAGCCGTGGCCGCCAAAATTGCCGCCTTGCACGGCACACACTACGACCCACACACCGAGATCACCATCACCGCAGGTGCCACGCAAGCCATCTTGACGGCCATTTTGGCCACGGTGCACACGGGTGATGAAGTCATTGTGCTGGACCCTTGCTACGACAGCTATGCCCCCAATATTGAGTTGGCCGGCGGCGTCATTGTGCGGGTGCCGCTTACGCCCGGCAGCTTCCGCCCAGACTTCGCAAAAATTGCCGCAGCCATCACGCCCCAAACGCGCCTGATGATTGTGAACACCCCGCACAACCCCAGCGCCACCATCTGGACCGCTGATGAAATGCGCCAGCTCGAAGCCCTGCTCGCCCCCACCAACGTGCTGCTGATCAGCGATGAAGTGTACGAACACATGGTGTTTGACGGCGCGCAGCACGAAAGTGCCGCACGCTTTCCCGGCTTGGCAGCGCGCGCCTTCATCGTCTCCAGCTTTGGCAAGACTTACCACGTCACCGGCTGGAAGGTGGGTACGGTGGCAGCACCAGCCGCGCTGATGAGCGAATTCCGCAAGGTGCACCAGTTCAATGTATTCACCGTGAACACGCCCATGCAGGTCGGCTTGGCCGCCTATATGCAAGACCCGGCGCCCTATCTGGAGTTGCCCGCCTTCTACCAGCGCAAGCGCGATTTATTTGCAGAAGGGCTGCAGCAAACGCGCCTGAAGCTGCTGCCCACCACGGGCACTTACTTCCAGTGCGTGGATATTTCTGAAGTGACAGATCTCAACGAAGCCGATTTTTGCCAGTGGATGGTGCAAGAGCTGGGCGTGGCCGCCATTCCGCTGTCTGCGTTTTACGGGGATGGTTTCGCTCAAAAAGTGGTGCGCTTTTGCTTTGCCAAGCAAGATGCAACCTTGCTGGCCGCGCTGGAGCGTCTGCGCAAGCTTTAAGGGGCACGCCTTCGGCTAATTACGGCAAACCGCAGCAAGGGCGTAACAGGGGTCGTGTTAGCCGGTTGATTGTGCCAGCCGGTTAAGCGCACACCCACCGCGCACCAATCAATAAAGGGAGCAGCTTACGCCCTCCCTTTATTGTTTTCAGATAGCTTTGTATTGGAAATGATTGATTAAAGCGCGCTAGTAGCTATAAAAATAAATCCAATCCCCCTGCTTGGCCACGCTGCACAAGGCGTTGACATAGCCCTTGCAACCAAGCTGGCGGAGGGTGCGCTCCTATAATCGCGCCCCGTTGGCATGCATGCGCAAACGCGCAGCATGCGCCGATCAGGATGCCCCTTTGAGCCCCAGCGGCCTAGCGCCCGCGCAGCTGGCATCCCTCTGCTGCTACCAAGACGCACGCCCACCTCTGCGCACGATTTCTCTCTATCAGGTATCAACCCATGAGCAGTATTGCTATCTCCTCCATCTTGGTGGTTCTCAGTATCGTGGCCATCATTTATTTGACCGCCAAGGTCAAATTCAACGTCTTCGGTGCACTGTTTGCCGTGACCATGGCGCTGGCCGTGTTTGGCACAGGGCTGCCGTTTGGCAAAGTGATTGACGCCATGAAGACCGGCTTTGGCAACACGCTGGGCGGCATCTCCTTCATCATCATCTTTGGCGCGGCGATTGCCGTGTGCATGGAGCGCAGCGGCGGCGCGCTGAGTCTGGCTACGCACATCATGAACATGGCGGGCAAGAAAAACACCAAAGCCGCCGTGGCCTGGACCGGTTTCATCCCCGGTTTGACCATTTTTTGCGACACCGGCTACATCATTCTGAGCGGCATTGTGCGCACCATCAGCGCAACCTCCCAGCTGCCCATGCCCCTGCTGGCATCCATTTTGGGCACCTCGCTGTTTGCCGTGCACTGCCTGGTTCCTACCCACCCCGGCGCTTTGGCAGCTGCAACCACCATGAATGCCAACCTCGGCCTGCTGGTGGTAGCCAGCATCGTTTTTGCAGTACCCGGTCTGATCGCCGCTTACTTCTGGTCCAGCAAAATGTGCAAGGGCATGGACTACGCGCCCGCCACCCTGGAAGCCCCCGCGCAGCCATCGACGACCCAACTGCCCTCGTTTGGTTTCTCGCTGCTGCCCGTGGTGCTGCCGTTGGTGCTGATCTCCATCTCCACCTTGCTGACCACCTTTGGCTTGAAGGACGGCGTGGCCGCAGTCTTTCACTTTCTGGGCAACCCCGTGATTGCCCTGCTGGTGGGCAGGCTGTGCGGCATCTGGCTGCTGGCATGCAACGGCGGTCAAAAGGGTGACTTCAGCGCCGTGCTGGAAGAAGCCATCTCCAAGGCGGGCCCCATTTTGATCATCACGGGCGCTGGCGGCATGTTTGGCGCCATCATCAAGGAAACGGGCGTGGGCGGCGCGCTGGGCCAAGCGCTGGGTTCCGCCTCTGTCGGCCTGCTGATGCCCTTCATCATTGCCGCGTTGCTGAAAACTGCCCAAGGCTCCTCTACGGTTGCCTCCATTACCACCGCCGCCATCATCGTGCCCAGCCTGGCCACATTCGGCCTGGATTCTGAAGCGGGCCGCATCTTTGCCGTGCTGGCCATTGGTGCAGGCTCCTTGGTTGCGTCGCACGCCAACGACTCCTATTTCTGGGTGGTGACCAAGTTCTCCAACATTGAAATGGAGCAATCGCTGCGCGTGTTCACCACCTCCACCATCGTCATGGGCGTGGTGACTTTCGCCTGCATCTGGGGCGCAAGCTTCTTCTTCCTGTAATGCCCGCGGTTCGCCCGACTAGCCCAAAGCGTCCATCATGAAAATTGTGATCGCCCCCGACTCCTACAAAGAAAGCCTGTCTGCGCTGGAAGTGGCCACGCAGATTGAGCTGGGCTTCAAGGAAGTCTTTCCCGATGCGCAGTACGTCAAAGTGCCCATGGCCGATGGCGGCGAAGGCACGGTGCAAGCCATGATTGAGGCCACGCACGGTCGCCGCGTAGAAGTTGAAGTCACCGCCCCGCTGGGTGAGCGCATTCCCAGCTTTTACGCACTGACCGGCGACGGCCACACCGCCATGATTGAAATGGCCGCAGCCAGCGGCCTGGCCTTGGTGCCCGCCGACCAGCGCGATCCACTCATCACCAC
>NZ_CADEPJ010000049.1 GCF_902829245.1 Comamonas jiangduensis
GCCCAAGGCCACCCGGTGCGCGCTACCGTCTCTGACATGGGGCCGCTGCTGATTGGCCGCATGTTGGGTTTGAACGACACGCAAATGGGCGTGCTCAACATCGTTTTCAAAATTGCCGACGACAACGGCATGTTGCTGCTGGACCTCAAAGACCTGCGCGCCATGCTGCAGCACGTGGGGGACAACGCCAAACAGTTCACTACCGAGTACGGCAACATCTCGGCCGCCAGCGTGGGCGCCATCCAGCGCGGGCTGCTGCAAATTGAGTCGCAAGGCGGTGAATCCTTTTTTGGTGAGCCCATGCTCAACATTGAAGACCTGATGCAAACCAACGCGCAAGGCCACGGCATCGTCAACATTCTTGCGGCTGACAAGCTCATGCAATCGCCGCGCCTGTACTCCACCTTCTTGCTGTGGATGCTCTCAGAGTTGTTTGAGCAATTGCCCGAAATTGGCGACCCGGAAAAGCCCAAGCTGGCGTTCTTTTTTGACGAAGCCCACCTGTTGTTCAACGATGCGCCCAAAGTTTTGATTGAACGCATCGAGCTGGTGGTGCGTCTGGTGCGCTCCAAAGGCGTGGGCGTGTACTTCGTCACCCAAAACCCCATGGACATTCCAGACAGCGTGCTGGCGCAACTGGGCAACCGCGTGCAGCATGCGCTGCGCGCTTTCACGCCCAAAGACCAAAAAGCCGTCAAAGCCACAGCTCAAACCATGCGTCCCAACCCGGAGGTCGATATTGAAGCGGCGATCACCGAGCTGGCCGTGGGCGAAGCCCTGGTCAGCCTGTTGGATGAAAAAGGCCGCCCCGGCATTACCCAGCGCGTATATGTGGTGCCGCCAGGCAGCCAGATTGGCCCCATCACCGATGCCCAACGCCAAGCGCTGCTTGCCAACTCGGTGGTGGCTGGCGTCTATGAAAAGCGGAAGACCGCGAATCCGCCTATGAAGTGCTGCAAGCCCGTGCCGCCACCGCACCTGCAGCCACAGGGGGCGTGGCCGGTGCCCCTGCGGCAACCCAGGCCGAAGCCGGTGGATTGATGGGTGGCCTTAACGACTTTTTGTTTGGCAGCACCGGCCCGCGTGGGGGCAAGAAAGATGGCCTGGTGCAAAGCCTTGTCAAATCCACCGCCCGCAATATGAGCAACCAGATTGGACGCGAGCTGCTGCGCGGTGTGCTGGGCAGCTTGACTGGCAGTAAAAAACGTTAAGTCTGCGCGCTGATCGCACATTCCTCAGGGAATGTGCAACTTCAACTTGGCTGGTGCGCTCTTTAGAGTGCAGGGCCATATGCCCACATCTACACCTACCGCACCCCCTCGCTGTCGGTCATGCAACTGCACCTGCACGACCACATCGCCCACCTCCAATTGAGCCAGCCCCAGAACCTGAACACCATGCACCCGGGCTTTTGGCGCGATTTAGACGCTGCGCTGACGCACATTCAGGCCCACGGCGATGTGCGGGCGCTGGTCATCAACAACACAGGCAAGCACTTCAGCGCGGGCATGGCGCTAGAAACATTTGCCAACCCAGAATTTGCCCCGCAAGACAAATCTCCTGAGGGCGCGCCGCCATGTCAGAGTTCTTGTGGGACATGCAGCAGGTTTTACCCGCATCGAGCAACTGCGTATTCCTGTTATCGCGGCCATCCAAGGTGGCTGTATTGGCGGTGCACTGGACATGGTGTGCAGCGCCTGCATACGCTACGCTACGCAAGAAGCTTTTTTCTGTGTACAGGAAATCAATATCGGCATGGTGGCTGACCTTGGCAGCTTGCAGCGCCTGCCCAAGCTGCTGCCCATGGGTTTGGTCAAAGAGCTGGCCTACACGGGCCGCCGCTGGCCCGCTCAGGCGGCGTTGGAGCACGGCTTTGTCAACGGCCTCTATGCCACCCAAGAAGACATGCTGGCCGCCGCCATGCAGACGGCCCAAGAAATTGCATCCAAACCCCCGATTGCCATCTGGGGTAGCAAGCAGGCCTTGGACTTTGCGCGCGACCACAGCGTGCAAGACAGCTTGCGCCAGATGGGCTGGCTGCAAGCGGGCATCTGGAGCAACCGCCACGTGATGGAATCCGTGCAGGCCTCCAAGCAACAGCGCGCAGGCGACTTCCCTGCCCTGATGCCTCAACGGGCGTTTGGCCAGATGTAATGTTTGCAGCGCCCAATCCCGGGCAGATGTGCGCAAGGTCAAAAAACACCCTTGCGCGCACAGACAAGATCAGGACTTTCCACAGAGGTAATGAGAAATAAGCACAATGCAGGTCATCGCAATGTGCAGTGGCACACCACGTGCTTGAGACAGAACAGACAGCAATATTCTTGAGCGCTGCGTGCCAGCCACAACCTTTCTAAATACCGACACTGACCATGAGCACCGTCCATCTCATCGACCACCCCCTGATTCAGCACAAACTGACTTTGATGCGCCGCAAGGAAGCCAGCACCAACAGCTTCCGCCGCATGCTCGGCGAGCTGTCGACCCTGATGGCCTACGAAATTACGCGCGACTTTCCATTGCAAGACCTGGAAATCGAAACCCCCATGGAAAAAATGGTGGGCAAGGTCATTGACGGCAAAAAGCTGGCGCTGGTGTCCATCCTGCGCGCAGGCAATGGCTTCCGGGACGGCATGCTCAACGTGGTGCCCGGTGCGCGCATTGGTCACATTGGGCTGTACCGCGACCCCGAGACACTGCAACCCGTGGAGTACTACTACAAGATGCCCGAGAACATGGGCGAGCGCGACGTGATTGTGGTGGACCCCATGCTGGCCACCGGCAACTCTGCAGCGGCTGCTGTGCAGCAACTCAAAGACAAGAGCGCGCCCAAGTCCATCAAGTTCATGTGCCTGCTGGCAGCGCCCGAGGGCATCAAGACCATGCAAGCCGCCCACCCTGACGTGGAAATTTTTACCGCCGCCATTGACCGTGAGCTCGACAGCCACGGCTACATCCTGCCAGGCCTGGGTGATGCGGGGGACCGTATTTTTGGTACCAAGTAAACACAGATGCAGGCGTTACCCACGCCTTCATCCCAAGACAAAGGCTTCCTGCGGGAAGCCTTTTTTGTGCCCATAAGACCCTGCCACGCGCGGGTCAACGCGTGCCAGCGCGGGCCTACACCATCCATCCGCATTGGCCATCAAGCAAAAATTGATAGCTGCTAGCGCAAAGCCGGTAATGAGTTCATCGCAAAATATACACAAAACCCTTAAAATACAATCGCTAGCAGCTATACATTTTCATTCAGACAAGAATTCAAACCAAAAAAAGGACTGCCGGGTGCAGTCCTTTTTGCATGCAGGCCGCGTGATGCGACTTTGAACGCCGTGCTACGCAATCAGTCCACCAGGCCCACGAACACGTGTTGCACGTCGTCGTCGTTCTCCAGACCCGCCAAGAAAGCTTGCACTTCCTCTTGCTGCTCGGCCGACAGACTGCCCATGCTCACGGGGTTCTTGGCCTTGGTTTTTTCGACAGGCGCGCGCGGTAGCGGTAACCCCAGGTCGGCCCTTCGATGGGGCGCATCACGGTCTCGGGCTTGACCTTGCCCAAATGCCACAGATTGTCTTCCAGCACGCGCTGCTTGACGGCCACTTGTGCGGCCACGTGCATGTGCTGCATCTTGCAACCACCGCACGCGCCTTCGTGCAGGCCTGCGTGCGGGCAGCCGGGCGTCACGCGCTGGGACGACTCGCGGTTCAAATGCATCAGCGTGCCGGCTTCCCAGTTGTTCTTCTTGCGGTGCACGTTGACGGTGACCAGCTCGGTGGGCAAGGCACCGTCGATGAACACCACTTTGCCATCGGGCTTGCGGGCAATGCCCTTGGCTTCCATGTCCATGGACACCACTTCCAGCCAGCCTTCGGGCAGGTCGGGGTTGCCAACGGGCATGTCTTCGTAGGGGGCTTCGGGGGAAATCTTGTCGTTCTGATCACTCATGATGGGCGACATTGTCTCAGGCTCGCAAGGCCGCAGGATATTGGCGCGGCGGAAAACCTCGATCTGCAGCATTGCGCAGCTCCTCCGTCTGCCGCATATATTTGCATCAAATCTGCTGCTAAGGCAATGTGGTAGAGAGCTGGCAGCTCTTCTTTTTCAAGCGGTAGTGGGCCAAGTAGCAGGCCAAGCTATGGCCGACGTATGCACGGAATCCGCCATCTCCGCCGTATGCGTCAGGCAGGCTTGGCGCGCCAAGGCGTCGGCTTCGGTGTTGTGGTGGCGCGGAATCCAGCGCCACTGCACTTCGGCAACCCGCCACCCCCGCTTGCGCGGCACCAATGTAATGCGCCAAGCGCACGGTGGCCCGCGCCTGCGGCCACCCCAGTGCCTGCGCAGCCAGTTGCTCCAGCAACCAGTGGCTGTCGGTGTAAATGCGCACGCCGCTGGCACCTTGCGCCTGGGCCAGCGCCAGGCCCGCCTGCAGGGCACGCAACTCGGCCTCGTTGTTGCAGCCGCTGCCGGGCAAGACTTGTGCCAATTGGTGCACCGAGCCGTCTGGCCCCGTCAGCACCACACCGATGGCCATGCGCCCCGGGTTGGGCATAGCCGAGCCGTCAATGTGCAAAATCCAGAAATGAGGGTGGGGGTAAGCGCGCAACACGCTGCTGACTTTACTACGCCTGCGGCGGCCCAAGGTGCGCCTTTCAACTCCTACATCATCCCCCGCAGCCATGCCTGCTTTGCGCAATCTACCCCGGTTTTGCACCGCCATTTATTCAAAAATAAGAGCTGATAGTGCTTGCTAGATATGGGCTGGAAAGCATTTCTATGCTTTTTTGCACGACAGCTGCTCCCGCCCTGCTGCGCGCACTCGCTACCCCATCACGACGCCTGCCCACACACGTGCACAAGGCCCATACCCACCCCCTGGCGCGCAGCTGCGCTCTGCGCCGGGAGCGCAGCGCCGCTTTGTCTGGCTGCGTCTGCGCACGCAAGGCCATGCCCCAGTGCTGCGCTGTGACGTGCAGCACATGCACGGCTTGGGCGTACAGCGCATCGCGCGCCAAGCTGGTGCTGCGTGCGGCGTGGGGTGTCAAGGTGGTGGTGGGCATGGTGTTTACTCCTTCAACGGCAGGCGGCTTGCTGCGCCGCCTCTGCGCTGGTGCGCTGGGTTTACTTTTTGGCGTAGATCTGGTCAAAGCTGCCGCCGTCGGCAAAGTGCGCTTTGTCGGCTTTGGCCCAGCCACCAAAGGCTTGGTCAATGGTGAACAGCTCCAGCTTGGGGAACTGCTTGGCAAAATCGGCCTTCACCTTGTCGTTGGTGGGGCGGTAGTAGTTGCGTGCTGCAATTTGCTGGCCTTCGTCGGAATACAGATACTCCAGATAGGCCTGCGCTACCTTGCGTGTGCCCTTTTTGTCGACCACCTTGTCCACCACGGCCACGGTCGGCTCGGCCAGAATGGAAATGGAGGGCGCGACAATTTCAAACTTCTCGGGCCCAAACTCCTTGAGCGCCAAAAATGCCTCGTTTTCCCACGCCAGCAGCACATCGCCCACACCACGCTGCACAAAGGTGATGGTCGAGCCTCGCGCCCCGGTGTCCAGCACCGGCACGTTTTCGTAGAGCTTTTTCACAAAATCTTGGGCCTTGGCATCGCTGCCGCCGTTGGCGCGCTTGGCATATTCCCAAGCGGCCAGGTAGTTCCAGCGTGCACCGCCGCTGGTCTTGGGATTGGGGGTAATCACCTGCACGCCGGGTTTGATCAGATCACTCCAGTCTTTGAGGCCCTTGGGGTTGCCCTTCTTCACCAAAAACACAATCGTGGAGGTGTAGGGCGCGCTGTTGAGCGGCAGCTTTTTTTGCCAGTCAGCCGCTAAGTTGTGACCGTGCTTGACCAGCGCATCAATATCGCCCGCCAGCGCCAGCGTGGCCACGTCGGCATCAATCCCGTCAATGATGGAGCGCGCCTGCTTGCCCGAGCCGCCATGCGACTGCTTGATGGTCACGTCCTGGCCGGTCTGGGCCTTCCAGTGCTTGGCAAATGCTTTGTTGTAGTCGACATACAGCTCACGCGTGGGGTCGTACGAGACGTTGAGCAAGGCGACAGTGTCTGCCGCAAATGCAGGCACGGCAGGCAAGGACAAGCCCGCCAAAAGGCTGAGGGCAACGGGAATCTTGATAAAGTTGCGGCGATTATTCATTTTTGGCTTTCTGCAAGAAATGGGTTCAACGGTCCGTTTCACCGTTGCATCGCATTCTGAAAGCCCGGCATCAAAACTTAAACCAATAAGATTTCAGTTCTTTATTACCTAAACATCTGAGATCAAACGAGGAACCCCCATGGCACGTACCGTTCAATGCATCAAACTGGGTCAAGAAGCTGAAGGTTTGGACTTTCCTCCCTACCCCGGCGAGTTGGGCAAACGCATCTATGAAAGCGTGAGCAAACAAGCCTGGGCTGACTGGCTCAAGCACCAAACCATGCTGGTGAACGAAAACCGCCTGAACCTGGCCGATGCCCGCGCCCGCCAATACCTGGCCCGCCAGATGGAAAACCACTTTTTGGCAGTGGCGCAGACGCCGCAGCAGGCTACGTACCGCCATCGGCGTAATGCCGTGAAGCCGATGAAGAAGGGATTTTGTAAAACCCCTTCTTTGGCAGCCGTGCGACGCTGCAGCAGGGCTACGTGCCACCCAGCA
Source organism: Comamonas jiangduensis (assembly GCF_902829245.1). Taxonomy (GTDB): domain Bacteria; phylum Pseudomonadota; class Gammaproteobacteria; order Burkholderiales; family Burkholderiaceae_C; genus Comamonas; species Comamonas jiangduensis. The sequence goes on from NZ_CADEPJ010000049.1 coordinate 6,647, forward strand.
CGCAACGGCAGCGCAGGCGCTCCAGAAGGGCTTGGTCTAGCCCCACCTTTGGGCGGCAACCCACCAAGCTCCTTGGCCTTGCGCCACGGAGCTTTTTTGCTTTTCTATGCTTGCCTGCGCGGTGGGGTCTTGAACTGCGGCCATAATCGCAGCTTTTGTTTTCCGTGGGAGAGCGAGGCAGCCGCACCGGCCCAGCCTCCGCCGAAGGCGCAAACTCCCATAATCGCTCAGGCACCACGTACCACGGAACACTATTGCCGACTGGAGAGCAGCCGGGATCGTGCACCACGATCAGCCGGTTCACCGAAGGGGCAAGCACCCGCATGACGAACATGCGCGGCGGCTGAAACTCTCAGGTAAAAGGACAGCGGGAGAGGCTTATTCACGCCCAAAAAGCCTCTTCAACGAGTCGCTGGGTGCGCGTGAACTCTCGCTTTTTTGCACCGTGTCTGTCCTACCCGACTTCTTGCACACTCTGTTCAGCACGCAGCTGGACGTGATTCTTGTCATCTATCTGATCGCTATCACCGCAGAAGCCATGTCCGGCGCGCTGGCCGCTGGGCGGCGCAATATGGATATTTTTGGCGTGGTCGTGATTGCCTTTGTCACCGCACTGGGCGGCGGCACCATCCGCGACATGGTGCTGGGCAACTACCCGATTGGCTGGACACAGCACCCGCCCTACGTGTACCTGGTGGTGTCCGCAGGCTTGCTGACTACGGTCATTGCACGTTTCATGAAACGCATGAAACATCTGTTCCTGCTGCTGGACGCCATGGGCTTGATCGCGTTTTCCTTGATTGGCAGCGATGTCGCCATCCGCCTGGGTTATGACCCCTTGGTGGTGGTGATGGCGGGCATGATCACCGGCATCAGCGGCGGCATCTTGCGCGATGTGCTGTGCAACCAAGTGCCCGTGGTGTTCCGCCGCGAGCTGTATGCCAGCGTCTCGATGGCTGTGTGCTTGCTCTATCTGGGCCTGCAGTGGCTGGAAGTCTCGATTGGTACCAGTACCGCCATTTGTTTTGCAGGCGGCTTGGCCTTGCGTCTGGCCGCTATCCGTTTTGGCTGGCGCTTGCCCGTGTTCTCCTACCAAGAGCGCTGGGAGTAAGCAGCCGCTGCACACCGCAGGCACCATCGCCTGCTTCATGGATTGATATGGATTGCAACTGCGCCGACCGTTTGAACAATTCGCCCCTGCACGCCTGGCAAGGCCACGCCAGCTGGCGCGTGCTGGCCACCGATTTTGAATACGGCTGCGCGTTTTTGCAGACCTGGGCCACATGGCAATCCGACAGACAGTCCGACCCACAGCGCAGCGCGCAACTGCACTACACCGCCGTGCTGCCCCAGCCGCTGGATGCGCAAACGGTACTGGCGCACGCACCTGCGGCCCTGCAGCCCCAGGCCCAAGCTTTGGCCCAGCGTTTATACGGTTTGCTGCCCGGCGTGCACCGCCTCAGTTTTGAGCAAGGCCATGTGCTGCTGACCTTGTGGGTGGGCGATGCCCACACCCTGCTGCGCCAGCAAACCAGCACCGCCGATGCGGTGTTGCTGCACCCAGCGTTTGATGCCGATGCCCACAACGTCAAGGCACTGGCCCGCCATTGCCAGCGCGGCACGGTGCTGCAGATAGGCAGCGATGACCGCGCCAAGCTCTCTGACGCACTACGCCACAGCCTGACCACTGCAGGCTTTGTATTTACCGATGTGCCCAGCGCCCCAGACGATGGGCCGGTCAACCTCCCCCACTGGGCCCACTACGCCCCGCGCTGGGAGCCCCGCCAGCGCGCGGGCGGCATCGCACCAGTGGCGGACGTTGGCACTGCTTTGGTGGTGGGCGCCGGTCTGGCGGGCTCTGCCGTGGCACACAGCCTGGCGCTGCGCGGCTGGCAAGTCACCGTGCTGGGTGCGGGCGGTACGCCTGCAGACGGCGCCTCGGGCCTGCCCGCCGGGCTGTTTTGCCCGCATGTCTCACCCGATGACAGCGTGCTCTCGCGCCTGTCGCGCAGCGGCGTGCGCATGACGCTGCAGCGCCTGCGTGATGTCTGCCAAGAGGGGGCAGACTGGGCCCCCAGCGGCGTGTTGGAGCACTGTACCGACGGCGGCACTGGCCTGCCCGCAAGCTGGGCCACCGGCCCCGGCGCGCAGTGGAGCCATGCCCCCAGCGCCGAACAGTTGCACAGTGCAGGCCTGCCTGCCGGTACCGTGGCCTGCTGGCATGCCCAGGCAGGCTGGGTACGCCCGGCCCAGCTGGTGCAGGCCCAGTTGCAACACCCGCGCATCCAATTCATCGGTCATACCCAAGTAGCCCGCCTGCACACCAGCGCCGACGGCAGCTGGCAGGCTTGGGATGCAGATGGCCAAGTGCTGGCACAAGCCGATCTGGCCGTGCTGGCCTGCGGCCCCGCGACCCCTGCGCTGCTGCCTGCTGGCACACCGTGGCAGTTTCAAGCGCTGCGCGGTCAAATCACCTGGGGCTGGCACACGCCCAACAATGCAGCGGCACTACCGCCCTTTCCCGTCAACGGCAACGGCAACCTCGTACCCCATGTGCCTTACCACGATGGGCAGATGTGGGTCATGGGCTCCACCTTTGAGCGGGATGTGGACAGCATGCCCATTTCGCCGGAAGACCAAATCGCCGCCCACACCGTGAACTTGAACAAGCTGGCGACCCTGTTGCCCGCCAGCGCTGCGCCCCTGGCACCGTGGTTTACCCCCGGCGACGAGCGCTGCCAGCCCACCTGGGGCCGCGTGCGCGTGGCCAGCCACGACCGCCTGCCGATTGCCGGCCCGGTGGGCAATGCCACACCCGGCCTGTGGGCCTGCACCGCCATGGGCGCACGCGGGCTGACGCTGTCGGTGCTGTGCGGCGAGCTGATCGCCGCCCAATTGCACGGCGAGCCTCTGCCGCTGGATGCCAAGCTGGCCCAGCATTTAGGCACCGAGCGTTTGGCCCGGCAAGGGGCCAAGGCCGCAGAACGTTGCTCCCCGTCTGCAGCCTGGCGCAACAAGCCAAACACATCCTTGGGGTCTGTTAATGCGGGCACCAGTTCAATCTGCGAGAGCAGCCCTGCCTCGCGCCCCAGCGCCTGCATGGTACGCAGCGCGGAGTAATCCTCCAGCGCAAAACCTACCGAGTCAAACAGGGTGATCTGCGCATCAGACACGCGGCCGGGCGCTTGCCCAACCAGCACGCGCCAAAACTCGGTGACGGCAAAGTTTGCAGGCATTTGCTGCAACTCGCCTTCCATGCGGGTCTGGGGCTCGTACTCCACAAACACGCTGCTGCGGCGCAGCACCTCGGCCGCCAGTTCGGTTTTGCCGGGGCAATCACCGCCCACGGCATTCAGGTGCATGCCGGGGGCCAGCATGTCAGCGGTGAGGATGGTGGCGTTGCGCTTGTCGGCGGTGACGGTGGTGATGATGTCGCCTCCCTGCACTGCCGCAGCCACGCTGGGCGCGACCACCACGTCTACCCCCCAGTGCGCCGCAAACGGTGCGAGATTGCGCTGCAACTTGGCGGTGGCCACGGCATCCACATCAAACAGTTGCAGGCGGCGCACGCCCAGCAGCGTGATAAAGGCCAGCGCCTGAAATTCGCTTTGCGCGCCATTGCCAATCAGCGCCATGCAGCGGCTGTCCGGCCGCGCCAGCTGGCGCGCCACCATGGCCGAGGTGGCGGCGGTGCGCAAGGCGGTGGTCAGCGTCAACTCGCTCACAAAGCGCGCGCGCCGGTGGCCACATCGGCCAGGGCACCAAAGGCCATCACCGTGGGCAGGCCGTGCTGGGTGTTGATGGGGTGGCCGTTGACGTATTTGAAGGCGTAGTCGTGCGCGTCGGCCACGGGCATCAGTTCGATCACACCGTGGGCGGAATGCGCCGCCGTGCGTGCGGTTTTGTCAAAGTCGCTCCAGCGGGCAAAGTCGGCTTCCAGTGCCTGCACCATCTGGCGCAAACAGGCCTCTACACCCACGCGGGCCACCAGCCGGGCGGCATCCGTGGCGCTCAAAAATTCGGTGTGCACTTGCACGGGGGTGGATGGGGTGGAAAGCGGGTCGCTGTGTAAGTGGCTCATATAGCCTCCGGCCATGTCATCGGTTATACCCAGAGCGTGGCACAGGCTGACAGCAATTCAAATTGCCAAATATGGCTTGAAATAGTCAAATACCTAGCATTTCGACAGAAGAAATTGCCACTATGTCCAATCTGGATCAAATTGACCAACGCCTGATTGCCCTGCTGCGCCACAACGCCCGCGAAAGCGTGGCCACGCTGGCGGCGCGGCTGGGCGTGTCGCGCGGCACGGTCACCACCCGCCTGCGCAGGCTGGAAGATGACGGCGTGATCGTGGGCTACACGCTGCGCCTCAAGCCCGAGGCCGAAACCGGTGGCCTTCAAGCGTGGATGAGCATTGCGATTGAAGGCAACGATGCCCGCCGTGTAACGGCCAGCTTGCTGGGCGAGCCCGCCGTACAGGCCCTGCACGCCACCAACGGCCAATGGGATTTGCTGGCCGAGTTGCAGGTGCCCACCCTGCCCGAGCTGGCGCGGGCACTGGAGCGCATCCGGCTGATCAAGGGCATCAGTCACTCTGAAACCAGCATCCACCTGGAAACACTGCGTGCGGGCCATGCAAGCAGCAGTGGCGGGGCAGTGGAAGGCCGTCGTAGCGCCCACGCCATCTGTCAAAAAGATAGCTGATTGCGTAGATATTTCAGGCATTTGCCAGCACAATCGTGCCCAAAACCAAATAACTAGAGCGCCAGCAGCTACTGGTTTTGCTTTCACCCTCTGCCCACGGATTTCACCACCCATGATGTATACCGCTTTCAAGCACGCTCACACGCTGTTTGCAGTGTTTACGCTGCTGCTCTCCATCGCCTACCTGGGCATGGCCTGGAAAACCACACCAGCGGGCAAGTCCACGCTGGTCTATGTGCTAACGCGCATCTTTGGCGGCATTGCAGCCCTGACCGGCTTGGTCGTCACTTTTGTCGGCCCCTGGCAGCACATGCTGTACCCCTACATCGGCTTGATGCTGTACGTGGTGCATGGCCTGTGCATTGGCTTTGCCAAACGCAATACCGACCCCGCCAAGGCAGGCAGCCGCCGCGTGCTGCTGGTGCTGCAACTAGCCATGCTGCTGGCGCTAACGGGCCTGATGGGCGCCAAGCCCTTCTAAGCGCACGCCTACTGCTGCAGCCACTCAGCCCCCAAGCCTGTGCAGTGCACAGACTTTTTTTATGCGCCCTCGCATGCCGGGGGTGACCCGCATGCGAGCGTGGCACCCGCGCTGGCTGACCGGCCCACCGTGTAAGCCCGCTCTTTGCCCCGCATGCCCCATCCTCGCAGGAATGGACCACCCTATATATCCAAAAATAATATTTGCGAAACAAAACAATCGTTTGTTTTTATAAGGCGCTTGCTTACAGTGCGCAGCCAGTAGCGGAAAAGCATTCCCCCGATGCCCAACCGCCCACGATGACGACTGCGCCATGTACCAATACACAGAATTCGACGCCACCTTCGTGCAGCAACGTGCTGCCCAGTTCCGTGACCAGCTGCAGCGCTGGGAAAGTGACAAGCTCTCCGAAGATGACTTTCGCCCCCTGCGCCTGCAAAACGGCTGGTATGTGCAGCGCTACGCGCCCATGCTGCGTGTGGCCATTCCTTACGGCGAGGTGAACAGCCAGCAAATCCGCGTGCTGGCCAAGGTGGCGCGCGAATATGACGCGCCCGAAACCGAAGTATTCCAGGCTGCGATGGACGGCCAGGGCAAGCTGGGTACCACCTTTTGCCCACGCACTGCGCCACTTCACCACACGCACCAACGTGCAGTTCAACTGGATCCCGCTGTCCAAGGCCGCCGACGTGATGGATTTGCTGGCTACGGCCAACCTGCACGGCATTCAGACCAGCGGCAACTGCATCCGCAACACCACCACCGACGCCCTGGCCGGGATTGCAGTGGATGAAGTGGTAGACCCCCGCCCCTACGCAGAAATTTTGCGCCAGTGGACCACGCTGCACCCCGAGTTCGCCTTCCTGCCGCGCAAGTTCAAGATCGCCATCGTGGGCGCCCAAGAAGACCGCGCTGCCAGCGGCTGGCACGATGTGGGCCTGAAACTGGTCAAAAACGAAGCCGGTGAGATTGGCTTTAAGGTGTACGTGGGTGGAGGCATGGGCCGCACCCCCGTGGTGGCGCCGCTGATGCGTGAGTTCCTGCCCTGGAACCAGATCATGAATTACATCGAGGCGATTGTTCGGGTCTATAACGAACTGGGCCGCCGCGACAACAAGTACAAGGCGCGCATCAAGATTTTGGTCAAGGCCGAAGGGCAGGCCTACATCGACGCGGTGGAAGAGGAATTCCGCCAGATCGTCGAAGTGGACGGCGGCCCGCACACCATTTCACAGGCCGAGTTTGACCGCGTGGCCGCCTGCTTTGTCGACCCCGTACTGCCGCAGGTGGCAGATATCGATACGGCCCAGGCCGAGCAAGCCATCGTCGAACACGCTGCGCGCACCCCTGCATTTGCCCGCTGGCTCAGCCGCAACGTGCACCCGCACCGCAACCCGGCGCTGCGCGCCGTGACACTGTCATTCAAGCGTGCGGGCCAAGCACCGGGCGATGCCACAGGTGAACAGCTGGATGCCTTGGCCCAGCTGATGGACACCTACTCCGCCGGCGAAGCGCGCATCGCCCACGACCAAAACGTGCTGCTGCCCTGGGTACCGGTGAGCCAGCTGGTGAACTTGTTTGAAGCCGCCAAGGCCCTGGGCCTGGCCTCCACCAACGTGGCCCTGCTGACCGACATGATCGCCTGCCCCGGCGGGGACTTCTGCGCCCTGGCCAACGCCCGCAGCCTGCCGATTGCCGAAGCCATCACCCAGCGCTACCAGGATCTGGACGAGCTGGATGACATTGGTGACATCGACCTGCACATCAGCGGCTGCATCAACAGCTGCGGCCACCACCACAGCGGTCACATCGGCATTCTGGGGGTGGACAAGGACGGCAAGGAGTGGTACCAGGTCACGCTGGGCGGCTCGGACGGCTCCACGCTGTCCGGCGAAGCCGGTGCCGGCAAGGTGATCGGCCCCTCGTTCTCGGCCGCCGAAGTGCCCGACGTGCTCGAAGCCGTGCTGACCACCTACCGCGACCTGCGCCAGCCCGGCGAGCGTTTCATCGACGCCGTGCGCCGCATCGGCCTGGACCCGTTCAAGGAAGCCGGCAAGGCCGCGCGCCACCCCGCGCCTGCCGAGGCGGAAGCCGAAGCCGTCTGAGCCCCCAGAACCCCAAGGAAACCACCATGCAAATTCTGGCCCACAACGACTACCAGGCCCCGACCGCCAGCACGGCCACCGTGCTGGTGCTGGCCAACGACACCAACGTGCTGGACGTGAACCTGGACGGCATCACGCAGATCGACCTGCACTTCCCCGCCTTCACCGACGGCCGCGCCTTCAGCCAGGCCTACCTGCTGCGCCGTCGCCTGAAGTTTGCCGGCGACATCCGCGCCACGGGCGATGTGCTGATCGACCAGCTGGTGCAGATGCAGCGCACAGGCTTCAGCAGCGCCGTGCTGCGCGAAGGCGTGGACGCGGCCGATGCCCAGCGCCAGTTCGAGCGTTTCGGCGGCTACTACCAGGCCGACGCCGTGAACCCGCTGCCCCCCTTCCACGCACGTCAGGCCACCGCATGAGCGCACTTGCCCCCACCCTTGATCTGGCCCAGGTGAATGCCGAACTGGGCCGCGACGCCCAGGCCCTGGTGAACTGGGCCGTCGGCCTGGACCTGCCCACCATCGTCACCACCAATTTCCGCCCCTTCGAGGCGGTGATCCTGCACATGGTGACGCGCGCCCGCCCCGACGTGTCCGTGGTCTGGATGGACAACGGCTACAACACCGAAGCCACCTATCGGTTTGCCGATGCGGTGACCAAGCAGCTTGGGCTCAACCTCAAGATCTACCTGCCCCTGCGCTCGCGCGCCCACCGCGAGGCCGTGGAAGGCCCCACGCCCGCGCTGGACGACCCGCGCCACGCAGCCTTCACCGCCGAGGTGAAGCTGGAGCCCTTTGCCCGCGCCCTGCGCGAGACTGCGCCTAAGGTCTGGTTCACCGCCCTGCGCGCCACCGACACCGCCGTGCGCGCCGCCATGGACCCGGTCAGCATCAACCCCGATGGCCTGATCAAGGTGGCGCCCCTGCTGCACTGGTCGTCCAAGGACCTGTACGAATACTGCGAGCAGCACCGCCTGCCCAACAACTTCGACTACGTGGACCCCACCAAGGGTGAAGACAACCGCGAATGCGGCCTGCACATATCCCACTAAGAACCATAGCTTCCAGCCCTTACTGGATAAGCGCTAGAGCCCGATTTCGTTTGAAAGTATCTGTATGAACGCCCGTGTGGACACCCCCGTGCTGAGCCAGCTCAGCAACCGCCACCTGGATGCGCTGGAAGAGGAAACCATCTTCATCCTGCGCGAAGTGGCCGCCGCCTTTGAACGTCCCGCCCTGCTGTTCTCGGGCGGCAAGGACTCGCTGGTCATGCTGCGCTGCGCCGAGAAGGCCTTTGGCGCGGGCCGCATCCCCTACCCGCTGCTGATGATCGACACCGGCCACAACTTCCCCGAAGTGACCGATTTCCGCGACTTCCGGGCGCAGGAGCTGGGGGCCGAGCTGATCGTGCGCAGCGTGGAAGACTCCATGGCGCGCGGCACG
>NZ_CADEPJ010000050.1 GCF_902829245.1 Comamonas jiangduensis
ATCACCAGGGTGGGCCCCGCGGTGTGGCCGCCTTGGAAGCGCACGCCGCCTTGGGCGCTTTCGGTCAACCAATCGACCAATTTCCCCTTGCCTTCGTCGCCCCACTGGGTACCGACGACGACCACGTTGCGACCTTTGGTTGCTTTCATAATCTCAAATCCGATGAATTGAAAAATGCCTTAAATGGCTTGCACGACCCATTGCCCGGCGCTATGCACCAGAACGCGGTCGCAGTCGAATTCGTCCACTTCACTCTCATGCCCGGGAAGCACACACACCACGGTTTCGCCTTGCGCACGCAATTGCGCAATGGCAGAACTCAGTTGTGTATCACTGCCCCAAGGAGCGCGAATGGCCGCACGCAGCGGACGCGATGGCACCACCGACACCAGCTGTTTGATGTCCAGTGAGAAGCCCGCCGCAGGGCGGTTGCGTCCAAAAACAGCACCCACTTCGTCATAACGGCCACCACGCACCAGCGCATCGCTGGCTCCGGGGACGTACACAGCAAAGCGGGTGCCACTGTAGTAAGAATAGCCACGGACATCCGCCAAATCGAATGTCACATTCGCTTGAGGAAACTGTGCGGCAAACCACTTCAAGTGCTGCAGCACGTGCTGCGCACCAGGAATGCCTGCCAACAGTTTTTCAGCCTCGTCCAGCACGCTGACATCTCCGTAAAGCTGCAGCAGCGCCAGCAGACCTTCGCGGGAGGCTTGGGGGAAATTTTTGGTCAATCCAGCCAGCTCGGTCGCATCCTTCGCAGCCAGTGCAGCATGCACTTTTTGCAAAATGCTGGCATCCAGCATCACTCCAGCCATCAAGCTGCGTGCAATGCGCACATCCCCCAAATCCACAGTAAAGCCCGCAAGACCCGCGCCTTGCACGCAAGCCAGCGCCAAGCTCAATGCTTCCACATCTGCTTCGGGGCCAGCATGGGGGGGGGCGGATCGAGGGGTCGTCATCTACTATCCAGATCGGCGTCAGATGCTGTATGTACCTTGCGTTGCTTGGGCTTCAAAGACTTCGGACTTAAGGCCACGGGATGAGGCTACGAAAATCCGTACGCCCAGGCATGCTCTCGCATTCAATGAGTCCGTGGTGACGCTGAATAAATGTCTGCGCCAGTGGCAATCCCAAGCCTGAGCCGCCATCCCTGCCAGTCACCAACGGATAAAAAATCCGTTCCTTGATGTGATCTGGCACGCCGGGGCCGTTATCGATGACATGCAATTCCAATGCCAGTCTGTGGCGCTGGCGACCAATTGTGACTTGACGCACCACGCGCGTACGCAGCGTGATCTCCGCATCTCCTGTGCACACCTTCTCCGACAGCACTTGGGCCGCGTTTTGCACAATGTTGAGCAAGGCCTGTATGAGCTGCGCTCGATCCCCTTTGAATTCAGGAATCGAGATATCGTAATCACGGCGAATTTTGAGCCCTTGCGGGTATTCCAGCAGCACCAGCGAACGTACACGCTCACACACCTCGTGAATATTCAAATCCACCAGCTGGTGGGGATGGCGGTGTGGGGCCAGGAGACGATCCACCAGGCTTTGTAGCCGGTCTGCTTCATGAATGATGACTTGGGTGTATTCCTTGAGCTCTTTGCTCTCCAGATCCATCTCCAACAACTGCGCCGCACCACGGATACCGCCCAGCGGATTTTTAATCTCATGGGCCAAGTTGCGTACCAGCTCTTTGTTGGCCTGCGCTTGCTCTACCAAGCGCTCTTCTCGGTCTTGGCGCGCCTGCTGCTCCAGCACCCAAAGCTCAATCAACCGCAAATCGGTGTGCTCAACAGCTGTCACTGTCACGTGGACGAATAAGGGGTCTTGCGCAGGGCGTTGTAGCCCCGTATCAAAGCTCATGGCGGCATAGCTGGGGCGCTGCCCATCGGCAGTATCCAGGCCCGCTCGCAGCAAAGAAGGCGCCGACAAATAGGGGGCGAACTCTGCCCCTTCCAGCATCCGCCGAGACAGACCCACCGCGCCTTCAAGCGCCGCATTGGCAAACACGATGCAACCTTGCGCATCTACCACCACCGCCAGCGTAGAGAGTAAATCCAAGGCGGCAAAACGTTGTGCAGCGGCAGTAGCATCAAGCGGCATGCAATCTATCTTTCCAAAAATCAACCACCATTGTGGCGCGCCAGCTCACGCTGAATGCCTGCCACATCAGCCTCTTGTCTGGCAATGTTGGCTTTCAGTGCCTCTAAGCGTTCGTTAAAACCTGCGGGTTACGCAACTCCAGTGCAGTTTTCGTTGGATTGCCACCGTTGTATTCGGCTTGCAGCGCGCTGAGCTTTTCCTGCGCCTTCTTGAGCTCACCTTGCAAAATAGCGCGCGCATCGTTGTCACGGGCTTTTTGCTGGTTGGCATCTACCTGCACCGCAGCACGGTTGCCCGCAGGCGCAGGCTTGCTGCTCTCAGCGGGTTTATTCGCTGTACTGCCGCCCCCACCGGTGTGAACCACCGTCACATGGCCCCCCTCCACCACTTGGCAATTGCGCTGCTTGGCCACTGCTGCGCTGTTGGTGTACTCGTTCCCACAGCGATAAATACGCTCTTGCGCTATGGCATTGATTTGTGCCGATCCTGCCGCAATGCAACAGCCAAGCACCACCATCCATCGATTCATTGTTATGCCTCCATTCAAGAGTGAGCCGCGTGTACTCCAAGACTCACGGTATGGCTGCATTGTGCTATGCACGGCACAACTTGTCCTTGATTTGCCAGATAAGTATCTGCATGTTTGCCACAAAAAAAGGCAGCTACAAAGCTGCCTTTTTGAGTTGCTTATTGGCGCAGTCTGAGCCAATTACAGCGAGTAGTACATATCGTATTCAACTGGGTGCACCGCTTGGCGGAAGCGCGTGACTTCACCCATCTTCAACTCAATGTAAGCATCGATCATGGAATCGCTGAACACACCACCCTTGGTCAGGAAGGCGCGATCTGCATCCAGCGCTTCCAGCGCTTGATCCAGGCTATGGCACACGGTAGGCACCAACTTGTCTTCTTCGGGAGGCAGGTGGTACAAGTCCTTGGTCGCAGCTTCGCCGGGGTGAATCTTGTTTTCCACACCATCCAGACCAGCCATCAGCAGCGCTGCAAAACCCAAGTAGGGGTTCATCAGTGGATCGGGGAAGCGGGCTTCCACGCGGCGACCCTTGGGGTTGCTCACATAAGGAATGCGGATCGAAGCCGAGCGGTTCTTGGCCGAGTAAGCCAGCTTCACAGGCGCTTCAAAGCCGGGCACCAAGCGCTTGTACGAGTTGGTACCGGGGTTGGTGATGGCGTTCAGGGCACGGGCGTGCTTGATGATGCCGCCGATGTAGTACAGCGCAAAGTCAGACAGACCGGCATAGCCGTCACCGGCAAACAGGTTCTTGCCGTCCTTCCACACCGACTGGTGCACGTGCATGCCAGAGCCGTTGTCGCCAGAGTAAGGTTTGGGCATGAAGGTGGCCGTCTTGCCGTAGGTGTTGGCAACGTTCCAGATCACGTACTTTTGCAGCTGGGTCCAGTCAGCACGCTCCACCAAGGTGGAAAAACGTGTGCCCAACTCGTTTTGACCAGCACCAGCCACTTCG
>NZ_CADEPJ010000051.1 GCF_902829245.1 Comamonas jiangduensis
CTGCGATACAGAGCAGCCCCATAAAACGTATCTGACCATCGCGCAGGGCCAGAAGCTGGGCAAACATGTGCCTCCAGCCTTTCGGAGAGATGAAGGGGAAGATGCCCTCAAGGACCAAAACTAAGGCCAAGGCAGCCCACCAAGAAATTTCTGTTTCCATGGCGGTGAGCTTACCTTGGCCCGATGGCTGCAAAAGGACTACAGCGACTTAGTTGCCTGATCCACTACTGCGGAAGGACTTAAAGAAATCAGAGCTACTGGGATCCACCAGCATCACGTCGCTCTTGTTGGCAAAGCTGGCTTTGTATGCATCCAAGCTGCGATAAAACTTCGCAAACTGCGGATCTTGGCCAAAGGCTTCGGCATAGGTTTTTGCAGCCGTTGCATCGCCTTCACCCTTGATGATCTGTGCATCACGGTAGGCGTTGGCCACCGTCACCTCACGCTGGCGGTCGGCTTCTGCACGGATCTTTTCACCCTCTGCAGCACCGGTGGAACGCAGCTCGTTCGCTACACGCTTGCGCTCCGCTTCCATACGGCGATATACCGACTCCGTAATGGTTTCTGCGTAGTCCACACGGGTAATACGCACGTCCACCACATCAATCCCCCAGTGCTTGCCACCAGAGCCACCCGTCACGGCTTTCAGCACTTCATCCTTCACATCGGCCATGAGAGTATCGCGTTTGCTGGAGAGCAGTTCACGTACGGTGCGCTTATTGACTTCTTCTTGGAATGCGTTGCGCACCACGCGGTTGAGCTGCATAGCGCCAGCGCTTTCATCCAAACCCACATTACGGATGTACTCCGATGGGTCGCTGATGCGCCAGCGGACATACCAGTCGATCACTACGCGCTGTTTTTCAGCTGTCAACATCGGCTCCGTATCCGTGCTGTCGAGCGTCAACAAGCGCTTATCGATATAGCGCACGTTTTGAAATGGAGGCGGCAACTTGAAGTTCAGACCCGGCTCCGTAATCACGGTCTTGATCTGCCCCAAAGCGTAGACCACACCAAATTGGCGCTGGTCCACCACAAAAAGCATGGAGCTCAGCAGCGCCAACACTACCAACAAGCTAGAGGCAATAAATCCAACTCTGTTCACAACGGATCTCCTCAGCGGGACTCACGTTCACGCGAACGTGCATCACGTGCGCGCGAATCAGCGGGGGTTGCAGGGACCACAGTCACTGCGTTTTGCGACTGTGCACGCGCAGCAGCATCGGTCACTGCCTGAGGGGCAGCACCTGCGCTTTGCATAATTTTGTCCAACGGCAAATACAGGAGATTCGAGCCTTGGCGCGAATCCACCAGTACCTTGGTCACGTTGCTGTAAACCTCTTGCATGGTTTCGGTATACAGACGATCACGCGTGACTTGCGGCGCCTTCTTATATTCCGCCAACAAAGAGCTAAAGCGCTGTGCATCACCCTGGGCTTGTGCAGCAATCCGTTCACGGTAGGCCTCTGCCTCTTCTTTCAGGCGCGATGCGGTACCAGTGGCGCGAGGAATCACATCATTGGCATACGCTTGCGCCTCGTTCTTGGCGCGCTCACGCTCTTGTCCTGCCTTCAACACATCGTCAAATGCGGCCTGCACCTGCTCTGGCGGACGAACACCACCTTGCTGCATATTGATGCCAACCACTTCCACGCCTACTTTGTAGCGGTCCAAGATGGTCTGCATCAAATCCCGCACACGAGGAGCGATCTGGTCACGCTCCTCAGCCAGCGCAGTATCCATCTTCATCTTGCCCACGACTTCACGCACAGCCGTCTCGGCAGCTTGAACCACTGCGACATCAGGGCTCTTGCTTTCAAACAGCCAAGCCCGCGCGTCGCTCAAGCGGTATTGCACAGCAAATTTGATCTCAACGATGTTCTCGTCTTCGGTCAGCATGGCCGACTCTCGCAAACCAGTGCTTTTGATGATGGTATCGCGACCAACATCTACAGAGCGAATTTGCGAAACGTATACCAACTCATGATTTTGAATCGGATAAGGCACGCGCCAATTAAAACCCGCGCCCACTGTCGAGTGGTACTTACCAAACTGCGTAATTACAGCTTGCTGGCCTTCTTGTACGATAAAAAAGCCTGTGCCCAACCAGATGAGCACCGCGATACCCGCGATGACCCCCACCCCAATGCCAGCGCCCTTCATTTCTGGAGGTTGAGCACCATTACCACCACGAGGGCTTTGCGGCGGTTTACCCCCAAACCAGCCCGAAAGCTTGCGATTGTGGTCACGCCACAACTCATCCAAATCTGGCGGCTGCCCTGCTTGGTTGTTTTGACCACGAGGTGGCTGGTGAGGGGAGGAAGGCGGTGGCGTTGGACGATCAGAATCCGGGCGCTGCTCGCCCTCCCCTGCATTGTTGTCCTCTCCACGGCCCCAGCGGGGATCATTCAGATTGAACATTCCCCGCAAGCGTTCTGGCAGCACTGCCCAGCGTGGGGCGCGATTCAGGAAATTCATGCGAAAAGTCTCAATTGGTATTGCTATGAACCATTTGGCATTGTGCCCAAATGTAGGGTAGACACTTTGCTCAATCGTCGTAGTCTTCTGGGGGCATTGACTCGACAGCAATCCATCCTCATCGCCTGGCATACCCCTTCGGCGGGCGTCTTGCGTGCAGCCAGTGCTGCATCTGCCAAGATTTGGCGCAACTGCGGCAATCCTTCTCCATTGCGCGCACTCACGAATACACGAGGCACTTCTACCCCATCGACTTCGTAAGTATCTTGCAGATCAGCGGGCATGCGGCCTTGCGGCAAGGCATCAAGCTTGTTGAAAACCAAAACCTGCGGAATACCCAAGGCATCAATTTCCCCCAACACTTTGCGCACTTGATCCATCTGCTCAGGGAAAGTTTCATTCGAGGCATCCACGACATGCAGCAACAAGTCCGCATCAACGGCTTCTTGCAAAGTCGCTTGAAACGCCTCTACCAACCCGTGTGGCAAATCACGAATAAACCCTACCGTATCTGACAGTGAGACGGATAACCCTGCCTCGCTCAAATACAACTGGCGTGTCGTGGTATCCAAAGTCGCAAATAACTGGTCTGCAGCATAAGCTCTAGCCTTCACCAGCGCATTGAACAATGTCGACTTACCTGCATTGGTGTACCCCACCAAAGAGATATTGAAAACATCTCGGCGTTCTCGCTGACGACGCTGTGTCTGGCGCTGTTTCTTTACCTTCTGCAGCTTGTCTTTGGTGCGCTTGATGGCATCCGCAATCATGCGGCGATCTAGCTCAATTTGCTTTTCACCAGGGCCCCCACGACCGCCAATACCACCCATTTGGCGTTCCAAGTGTGTCCATCGCCGCACCAGACGCGTACTGACGTATTGCAGCCTTGCGAGCTCCACCTGTAACTTGCCTTCATGGCTTCGCGCGCGCTGTGCAAAGATCTCCAAAATCAACAATGTACGATCGTTGACAGGCATCTCCATATGGCGCTCTAAGTTGCGTTGCTGCGCAGGACTTAAAGCCTGGTCAAACAAAACTTCTTGGGCGCCATGCATTTGCGCAAGCATGCGAATTTCGTCTGCTTTGCCGCTGCCCACAAACAAAGCAGCGTCGGGCGCTTTTCGTTTGCAGGTGATTCGCGCAACGGGATTCAAACCAGCGGTTTGTGCCAACAAGCCTAATTCTTCAAGCTCGCTGTCAAAATGTGGAAGTCCGAAGTCAACACCAACCAAAACCACAGGGGTGGCGGTGTTAGGGGAAGATGTAGCGTTTGCGCTCATGCCAGCACCTCCCCTGCCCTGCGCTGCTGCGCAGGGAATGGGTAAGTCAACAAGTTCAAGCGGCTGGTGCCTCGTTCTCGTTGCTGTCAGCCATATTAAAGTTCACCGCACGTCCGGGAACGATGGTCGAGATGGCATGCTTATAGACCATTTGCGTCACTGTATTGCGCAGCAGCACCACGTACTGGTCAAAAGACTCGATCTGACCTTGCAGCTTGATGCCATTCACCAAATAAATGGAAACTGGCACATGCTCGCGACGCAGTGCATTCAGAAAGGGATCTTGCAGGAGTTGGCCTTTATTGCTCACGATATTCTCCGTGTTCGGAAATGTTGTTGTAAACCGACACCTTACCACAGTGCCTTTTGTGCCCTTACCCCGACAGGGATTCGGTCACTCCAGCACCGTGATCATGGCTTCCCACCTTAGTCGGTGTAGGGGTTGTGGGAAGTCTTGAACTCGATCCGCAGCGGTGTTCCCACCAAGTCAAACTCTTTGCGGAAACGCCCTTCCAAGAAACGTTTGTAGGCGTCGGTAATATGCTCCACAGAGTTGCCGTGCACCACAATCACTGGAGGATTCATACCACCTTGGTGCGCATAACGCGGCTTGGGTCTGTAGGCTCCCACCTTCTTAGGTGTTTGATACTGCACGGCCTCCATCAGCACGCGTGTGAGCACCGGTGTCGGCATCTTGCAGGTAGCCGCCTTGTGCGCCTGCACGATGGATGCCCACAGCGGCCCCAAACCTTGGCGCTTGGTAGCAGAAATAAAGTGCAGGGCAGCAAACTTCAAGAAGCCCAAACGGGTTTCGATGGCTCGCTCCACCATCTGGCGTTGGTAATCATCCACCGCATCCCATTTATTGACCGCAACCACCACGGCACGACCGCTTTCCAGCACATAGCCTGCGATGTGCGCATCTTGGTCCGTCACGCCTTCCGTGGCATCTATCAGCAGCAGCACCACATTCGCGTCTTCAATCGCTTGCAGGGTTTTAACCACCGAGAATTTCTCGATCGCTTCAAACACCCGACCTTTGCGACGCTGACCTGCTGTGTCAATCAGCTCAAACTTTTGGCCATTGCGCTCAAAAGGCACTGCGATTGCATCACGTGTCGTGCCGGGCATGTCAAATGCCACCAAACGCTCTTCGCCCAGCCACGTATTGATCAACGTCGATTTACCCGCGTTAGGGCGCCCTGCCATTGCCAAGCGCACAGGACGAGCTTCTACATCTTCAATGCTTGCTTCATCGGGATCGGCCAGATTCAATGGCTCCAGCGCTAAATCAAGCAGACCACGTATGCCTTGACCATGAGCGGCTGAAACCGGGTAAACATCACCGAGCCCCAGCTCGTAGAACTCCGCCAGTTGCGTGCCCGCCTTCAAGCCTTCGGCTTTGTTAGCTACCAGCACGCACGGCTTGCCCAAACGACGCAGGTAGTTGCCAATGTCATGGTCTTGTGCCGACAAGCCATCGCGCGCGTCCACCACAAACAACACTACATCGGCTTCAGCGACGGCTTGGCGCGTTTGCTTGGCCATCTCCTTGAAGATGCCCTTGGATGCGTCAGGCTCAAAGCCACCGGTGTCGATCACGATGTATTCGTGCTTACCTTGCTTGCCTTGACCATAGTGACGGTCACGCGTCAACCCTGCAAAGTCGGCAACGATAGCGTCGCGCGACTTTGTCAGTCGGTTAAACAAAGTGGATTTGCCCACATTGGGCCGCCCAACAAGGGCAATAACTGGCTTCATTCGAAATTTTTTGTCAATCCGGGCGGAAGCCGTAAATGCCACCACCCCGTGTCACGACCACCAAGGTATCGGCGGCCACTACTGGTGCCACAGCTACACCAGTGCTATCTGTTGTGAGTCGATTCAAGTGCGAGCCGTCCTTTTTGGACAGCAGGTGCACCAAACCCGACTCGTCGGCTGTCACCACCGCGCGACCCAGCACCAAAGGTGCGGTCAACTTGCGGTGCTGGAAACGATCTACCGACCAACGCTTCTCACCATCAGCCATATTCCAAGCTTGGACGATGCCGTTACTTTCGGCTCCAAACACGTACTCTGCATCAGCAGCAATTCCCACTGCTCCCTTGGCAGTTTGCGCCCAACCGGTACGCCCTGCATTCGCATCCACACAGCCCACCGAAGATTGGAAAGCGCGTGCACAAATCACATTACCGACGCGAGCGGCTGGGCCAACCAAATCCACCAAGCGCTCCACATCATTGGTGCCGCGTGGCGATGCCAAAGGCGCTTCCCACTGCACATTGCCGTTATCAGGGTTAAAAGCCACCAGACGCCCCGACAAGCCGGCCAGCAGCGTATTGCCGTAAGGCATCAGCACCCCTTGCTGGCGCAATACCAAGGGCTCGCCATCGCGGCGCTGCGTCCACAGATGCGCACCATTTTGGGCATCAAAGGCAGACACAGCGCGGTCTGCCGTCAGCACAAATACACGTCCACCCGCGACCAACGGCGCTGTAAACGCAGAAGCGCTCAGCGTTTTGCTCCACAACTTGCTGCCAGCATCCAGCATGACCAGCTCATTGCCCGTTGTCACTACCGCTGCCATACGACCATCTGCGCCTACACCGGTTTGCAGCCCCTTGCCTGCTTGGGCGCGCCAGTTTTCACGACCATTGGCAGCATTCACACTCACTACCGTGCCATCTGCAGATGCCACCACCACATTGTCGCCCTGCACTTGGGCGCGGATGTTGGCGTCTTTGACCGCAGGAATGCTAAGTTGCCAAGCTTGGCGCACTGGCAAGTTCACCACATTAGGGCCCAGATCTGCAGGCTTGGGCGCCTTGCTAGAGCCAAACCACGCACAACCGCCCAAAGCTGTCGCCAAAGCTGCAGCCAGCACGGTACGTTGAGCAGTAATCCAAAAACGAGAACCTTGATGTTGTTGTGCGGTGTGATTCACTTAGTCGTCTCCGTCGAATTCGCCGAGCCAGTTTCCGAAGTTGCTACACCCAATGCGTTGAGCTTAAAGCCCACCAACGCGCGGTAATCCACTTGGGGATCAAGCAGCTTCCATGCCTCTTGGTAGGCAGTGACCGCTTCATTGTTCTTACCTTGCAACTGCAGCACATCGCCCAGCCGATCGGCTGCCAAGCCCTTGAATTCCACAGGAAAGCTGGAGCGCAGCAATGCCGCCGCAGCATCCAGGTCTTTTTCCTCCATCAGCACCGCCGCAAGCCCCCCC
>NZ_CADEPJ010000052.1 GCF_902829245.1 Comamonas jiangduensis
GTGTTGTCAGACACTTGTTACTTCACCTCAAATCGGGCCACATTGTTTTTGGCCGAAGCGGTCAAATCCGTTGCGACACCATCAATCTCCAGCGTTGTGGCACTGGCATTGCCCACCACAATCTGAAGAGGTCGACCCGCAGCTGCCTCTTGGTAGACATCACCGGCCTTCAACATTTTTTCCATCACCACTTGCTGCTGGGCATCGCGCACTTGCACCCAGGACTCGCCTGTGGCGGCAAAGCGCAGCACGCGGCCATTCACCGTCACTGCGGGTTTGGACGCAGGCTCTGGCGCTGCAGCCACCGCTTGGGCTGCTTCAGCCGCAGCTGTCACCGCTGCAGGTGGGTTCGCAGTGGCATCCACTGCTGCAGAAGCAGCAGTTACCGCAGTCACACTCTCGGACTTGGCCTCTGAGGGCTCCGCCACAGGTGTCTCAGGCTCTGTTTGCAACTGAGGCATAAAAAGGGGTTCGTCCGTTGCAGCTTCGCCGGGAGCGGCAGCAGCTTGCGCCTCTTCCGCCGCTTGCCATTGGGGTACAAAGTACAAACCTGCCCCGCCAGCCACGGCAATCAGCAGCGCGGCCACCACTTTGACCGCATTGCTAGAGCCACTGTCTTGTGACGACGACATCAAAGAGCGCAAGGTCTTTTCTTTAAAAGGCGCGTTAATGCCTTCTGGATTGGATGCCAACTTGGCTGCCTCGTGCTTGGGCAAACCAGCCAGTACAGGCTCCGCGGGAATGTGCAGCAAACGGCACACACTCAACGCCAAAGAGCGGGTAAACACAGAGTCCGTCAGCACATCCCAACGGTCTTCTTCCAAAGCCTGCAGCTTGTAGACAGGAACTTTCAGCGTTGATGCCAGCGCCTGCATCGACATTTGCTGCTGCTCGCGCGCTTGCCGCAGCAGCCGCCCCGCCCCACCGATGACAGGCTGCGTTGCTGTGTTGTTACTGCTTTGTTGATCCGCGCTATCCACTACCACCTCAGTCATCAAAAGCTCCCTGCTCAAACCGTTGCCATTCCTTGGAATCAGGGAATCGCTTATGTAATTGATCTGCCAACTGCCGCATGGCAACCCGGTCACCCAGGCTGCGCTCTACCTTGATTCCCAACCAAAGCGATGGCGCAGAAGCCCACTGCCCGTTATTGATACGGCGCACATAAAAACGCGCACGCTCGGTATCTCCTCGGGCGTGCAATGCATTGGCAAAATTGTAGGCAACTGCCGGGCTACCCGGCTCTATTTCGTGCGCCTTTTCCAAGGCATGCAGCGCATCCCCTGGCTTGCCCGCCTGTTGCAAGCACACCCTTTGGCCAGCCAAATCCGCGCGACCGATTGCCCGCTGGTGCGAGGCGCTTGCAGCGCAGCATCCAGATTGCGATCCGCCAAGGTGAATTGTTTTTGTTGGCACTGCAGCCAGCCCAGGTTGTACAGTGTGTCTGCGTCTCCGGGACGCAATGCCAGCGCTTGCACAAAGCTTTCATTGGCAGCTTTGTAGTCTTGCAGGCTCATGTGAATCCAGCCTTTGAGGTTATAGGCATCCACATAGCGGGGATATGCCTGCAAGGCCTGTGCCACCTCACCCAAAGCCACTTCCGCACGCCCCTCTTCAAAGTGCAAGGCTGCCAATTGCAAACGTGTTTTGGCCAGTCGATGCACTTCCACTTCGGCAGCCGATCCGGGAATCGCTTCTGGCGCCACAGTGCTTCCTGTGGCTGCACAACCCGCCAGCACGCATGCCGCTACCACCCCACCCATAGCCCAACGGGCTTTGCTCAATAACTGCTTCATGGGACCGAATGGTGTTGGCATGCACATCCTTGCTATAGATAGAACCGTTAGGAGATAGGCGTCAGCGGTATGGTACGTTGCTTTGCCATGCGTTCTGCTGCACGGGTACGGTCTTTCACGTCACCGGCCAGCTGTCCACATGCCGCATCAATATCATCTCCACGGGTTTTGCGCACCGTGGTCACAATGCCTGCGTCGCTGAGCGTCTTGGCAAAAGCTGCTACTGCAGCATTCGATGAGCGTAACAAACCCGAAGCAGGGAATGGATTGAACGGGATCAAATTCAATTTGCACCAAGGCTTGCCCTTGCCGTGCTTGCGAATCAACTCAATCAACTGCTGCGCATGCTCAGGCTGGTCATTAACGCCATCGAGCATGCAGTACTCGAAGGTAATGAAATCGCGCGGTGCAAACTCCAGATAACGAATGCAAGCTTGCATCAGTTCATCGAGCGGATATTTTTTATTCAGTGGCACCAAATTTTCGCGCAAGGGATCGTTGGGGGCGTGCAGCGAGACAGCCAGCGCCACAGCACAGTCTTGTGACAAACGATCCATCATGGGCACGACACCCGAGGTCGACACGGTCACGCGACGGCGCGAGAGCCCATAAGCATGGTCATCCAGCATGGTGCGCAGCGCGGGCACCAGTGCGGAGTAGTTCTGCAGGGGCTCGCCCATGCCCATCATCACCACGTTAGTGATGACACGCTCTTCGGTATGGAGATGCTTGCGCAAGAAGTGCTCCGCAAACCACAGCTGGGCCAAAATTTCGCCCGTTGTCAGGTTGCGGCTAAAGCCTTGATGCCCTGTGGAACAAAAGCGGCATCCCACGGCACAACCTGCTTGCGAAGAGACACACAAAGTGCCGCGATCGTCTTCCGGGATGAACACCGATTCCACGGCGTTGCCATCACCCACATCAAACAGCCACTTGATCGTGCCGTCTTGAGAAATATGCTGGTGATCACGGGCAAACCCACGATCTGGGCTTGGCCCTTGAGTTTTTCGCGCAGGGACTTGGCCAAATCGGTCATCTGGTCAAAATCACTGGCTCCGCGCTGGTGAATCCAGCGGTACAGCTGCGTGGCGCGAAAACGCTTTTCCCCCAGCGACTCGCAATATGCAGTCAGCCCCTGAAGGTCAAAATTCAAAAGATTGGTGGTGGTCATATGTATTACCCCAGACCACTTACAGGGCAACACTCCCATGCGGGGGTGCTGCCGTTACAGCAAGCACGGCCAGCATGGGATTCATGGAATTAACGTGCGTAAACGTTCATGCCAGGGAAGAAGAAAGCGATTTCCACAGCCGCTGTTTCAGCAGCGTCGGAGCCGTGCACGGCGTTGGCGTCGATGCTGTCAGCGAAGTCAGCGCGGATGGTGCCAGCTTCTGCCTTCTTAGGATCGGTAGCGCCCATCAGCTCGCGATTCTTCAAGATGGCGCCTTCGCCTTCCAGCACTTGAATCATCACAGGGCCGGAAACCATGAAGCTCACCAGGTCCTTGAAGAAAGGACGCTCTTTGTGCACAGCGTAGAACTGTTCAGCTTCAGCTTGCGACAGGTGCACCAGCTTGGCAGCAGCGATCTTCAGGCCAGCGTTTTCGAAACGGCTGTAGATTTGGCCGATCACGTTCTTTGCAACTGCGTCGGGCTTGATGATGGAGAGTGTGCGTTCGATTGCCATTGGGTTTTCCTAGTCAAAAGGGAATAATTTTTTGCCAAACCGGCAAAACCCTTGATTCTAACGGGGCGCTGACAACCCTTGAAACTGCTTGCCAAGCGCCCTTGCCTGCTTAACGCCCGCTGCGGCGCCCCGCTGGCTTGCGTTTTTGCTCAGCGCGGACTCGCGCCAAACTGTCACTACCGATATAGCCGACCGAGGTTTTCATGGGATCAGGCTGCGCGCTAGGCAGTTGATAGTCATTGTTGCTGGTGCGCTTGGGGCCACCCTTGGTCTTGCGACGCGCGCGCAGGAAGCGCTCTTCCTCCGCCGCATTCACACGTGCCTTGTTGCGCGAACCAGCACGATCCGATTCACGGCGCATGTTTTGCGTCGGCGCAGCACGCTTGGACTGGGGCATGGCCACGCCAGAGGCTTGGATCAAGGCTTGCACGTCCTTCTCATCCAACTCCATCCACGCGCCACGGCGCAAACCACGGGGCAGTTGCATAGCACCGTAACGGATACGAATCAGGCGACTGACCGCACGCCCCACCGACTCAAACATGCGGCGCACTTCGCGATTACGCCCTTCAGAGATGGTCACGCGGTACCACACGTTGGCACCATCGCCTCCGCCGTCCTCGATGGAACCAAAAGCGGCTTCGCCGTCTTCGAGTTGCACACCTGTGGTCAGCAACTGCTTTTCTTCCTTGGTCAAAGCGCCCAATACACGCACGGCGTACTCGCGCTCCAAGCCAAAGCGAGGTGCATCAGGTTGTTGGCCAACGTGCCGGAACTCGTGAACAGCAGCAAACCTTCGGTATTCAAGTCCAGACGGCCAACCGACTGCCACTTGCCGTTGTGCAGCTTGGGCAGGCGCCGAAACACCGTGGGTCGGTTTTGCGGATCATCCAGCGTCACCACTTCGCCTGATGGCTTGTGGTAGGCCAAAACACGCACGGCAGGCGGATCAATACGCACCTTCACCGGTTTGCCATCCACCTTGATGCTATCGCCCAACTGAATGCGCTGACCCACATGCGCCAACTCGTTGTTCACAGTGATGCGCCCTGCACCAATCCAGCGCTCCACCTCTAGACGCGAGCCCAGACCGGCTTGCGCCAGTACCTTATGCAACTTGGGCGACTCCAGTTCGGGCTGTAGTACACGCTTGGCTGGGACGGCTTCGGGCAGCTCTTCAGCGGCATCCAACTCGCCAGAAATTACAGCATCAAAGTCGTAGCCTTCATCAGCACCCAGTAGCTCCATCATGTCTTGCGCAGGCACCGTTGTTGCGTGGGCCAAGGCGGACGCTGTAGTGCGGGCGACTTGAGGCTTGCGAGCAGCACTACCAGGCGCACGGCGCACAGGCTTGTTTTCTTTGGTCATGGTTCTTCCGTTTCCGCGCCCGCCCATTCCTAGTGGCAAGACGCTTTCATTTATTCATTCACATTGGCGGTGTACGCCAAGCGCTTAGGCTTTGGTGCTATCGCCTTCGGGTATTTCTGGGGTCGGCTTCTGCGATACCGCTTCAACAGGTGTTGACACCGCGTCTGGCGTCACATGAATCACTGGCACAAAGACTTGATCCATGGGCAACGCAGGTTCCGCAAACAAGTCATCTACCGGTTCCGGCAACTGATCTGCGACTTTTGCATCATCTTCAGCAGCCGCTGCGCCGTCGGCATCGGCATCATCTTCCAACGCACTAAACAGCGTGGCTTGCGCTTCCGGCTCGTCCAGCATGGGCAGCTCTGCCAGCGACTTCAAACCCAAGTCATCCAAGAACTGGCGAGTCGTGGCAAGCAGGGCCGGACGCCCTACTGTCTCACGATGGCCAATTTCCTCAATCCAGCCGCGGTCTTCCAGTTGTTTGATGATCAAACTATTGACCGTCACACCTCGAATATCCTCGATATCACCACGTGTCACTGGTTGGCGATAAGCAATGATGGCCAAAGTTTCGAGCACCGCACGGCTGTAACGCGGAGGTTTTTCCGGATGCAACTTGTCAAGATAGGCACGCATTTCGGGACGGCTTTGGAAGCGCCATCCAGACGCCACTTGCACCAGTTCCACGCCACGCCCCATCCAGTCTTGCTGCAAAGCCAGCAGCAAGTCCTTCAGCGTATCCGCCCCCAGATTACCGTCAAATAACGCACGCAATTCCCGCAGCGACAAAGGCTGCTGCGCACAAATTAAGGCAGTTTCTAGGACCCGTTTGGCATCAACCGAATTCATGGTTTTGACGCAAGCCTCGCTCAAGGAAGGGAGGTGTAAAGACAGATGGACCGGACCCTCACGGGCAAGTACACCAACGATAAGGCGCAAATACTCAAGCGCCTTGATTTAATGCGGATTGTAGCGCAGGCCCAATTTTTCGATGGCGCACAGGAAATCTTCCGGTGGCTCAGCAGCCAACTCCAACACCTCAGCTGTCACGGGGTGCACAAACGACAGACGAAATGCATGCAATGCCTGTCGCTGCATATCACCCGCAGGAGCACCGCCGTACAACGCATCTGCGACCAAGGGATGCCCCAAAGAAAGCATATGCACCCGGATCTGATGTGTCCGCCCTGTATGCAGCTTGCAATGCACCAAGCAATGCGCAGAGGTGGTGTCCCAACACGTAATGTCTGTACGCGCCTCTTTACCAGCATGCTGCGCCAAATCCACTACGGCCATGCGCAAACGATTTCGTGGATCCCGTCCAATCGGTGCATCCACTTTTTGCAGCTCCGCGCCTTTCCAAGGCTTGTGCGCCAATGCCAGATAACGGCGACTGACGTCACGTCGCGCAATCAGCGCTACCAGCGCATCCATGGTGGAACGATCTTTGGCAACCACCATCAAACCACTGGTGTCCTTGTCCAAGCGGTGCACAATCCCTGCCCTGGGCACCATCGCTGCTCCAGCATGGTGGGCCAGCAAACCATTGAGCAAAGTACCCTGCCAGTTCCCGGGTGCTGGATGCACCACCAAACCCGCTGGCTTGTTCACCACCATCAAATACGCATCTTCGTAGACCACATCCAACGCCATCACTTCAGGCTTGAAAGACTGGCTTTGTGCGGTGGGCCGCATCTCAATGGTGATCACATCTGCCAGCTTTACCTTGGCAGATGCCTTGGTGGCTGTCTTGTGATTGAGCTGAACCGCCCCCTGCTCTAGCAGTTGCTGCAAATAACTGCGAGAAAACTCTGGCACCAGATCCACCAGGGTTTTATCTAGGCGCGTGCCATGCTGCGCCATGCCTGCTTTGAGCTCACGCACCTCTACTGCAAAAGCGCCCGCCTCCACCTCTGCCGCATCCTCTGACTCCAGCAGCACATCCTGATCCAAAGGTAACGCGTTTGAACTCACGCACATTCCTCACCAAAAACACAAAAGAAAATGCCCGACGCGGATCGCACCGGGCATTTTGCGCAAAGACCTAACCTTAGCGAAGCTTAACGCGCTGGCAAATAGCGCGAAGGATCAACAGGCTTACCTTGGCGGCGCACCTCAAAGTGAAGCTTCACGCGATCCGCATCGGTGTTGCCCATCTCTGCAATTTTTTGCCCCTTCTTCACATTCTGGTCTTCTTTGACCAACAACTTCTGGTTGTGGGCATAGGCCGTCAAATAGGTGTTGTTGTGCTTCAAAATCACCAGATGGCCATAGCCGCGCAAACCTGCGCCCGCATACACCACCCGGCCATCTGCTGCAGCCACAATCGGATCACCGGCCTTGCCGGCAATGTCCACGCCCTTGTTGGTCGACTCATTAAAGCCTGCAATCACTGCGCCAGAGGCCGGCCACATAAAACCCAGGCCACTGGCATCCCCACCTGCGCTAGAAGCAGCGCTTTCTGCAGACGTTGGTGCTGTAGAAACGGCCGCTGTAGCTGGCGTTGATGCGGCACTGCCAGCAGGCGGCAGTGTCACAGGCTGCACCGTTGTCGACGCCACAGGACGTGTTCCTTGGGATTGCACACCCACCGCAGCGCCTGGCGGCACCACACGCACCACCTGACCCACTTCGATCAAATCGGGGTTGGTCAAATTGCTCCAGCGCGCTACATCCTTCCAGCTTTGGCCATGCTCCAAGCCAATCCGAATCAAGGTGTCACCGGGTTGAACGGTGTAATAACCAGGCTTACCCGCATTTTCTGCGCCGGGCAGCGTCGATGGGTCTACACGAGTTGTGGAGGCTGAACCCCAACCACCTCGGTCTTCGACGGGCGCCTTGTTCACCTGAGCACAACCGGCCAGCAACCCGCCAGCGACCAGCACTGCACTCAAAGCTCCAAGACCTCGCGATAACAACATATTTATTTCCCTTTCAGGCAATCCCAGATTTTAGAGGGACAAAGTGCACTGCTTCGAGCACAGACTCTGTAAATCCATGCGGCGTTTTGTCAACCACCAGCAATGCTTGCTGCCCTGTACTTCTCACAGTGGGAGCCACCAAGCGCCCTCCCACTGCCAATTGATCTAACCAAGCCCGAGGAACTGACTCTCCCCCCGCGGCCGAAATGATGCCCGCATAAGGACCACCTTGCGCGTAGCCCAACATCCCGTCCCCAAACAAAAGATGCACATTGGTGAGTCGCAGAGGGCGCAAATTGTTCCTCGCTTTTTCATGCAGGCCGCGCAAACGCTCCACGGAATAGACCTGCTGCGCCACACAGGCCAGCACGGCGGCCTGATAACCACAGCCCGTACCAACCTCCAGCACACGCCCCAATTTACCGGAGGCGCGCACACACTCTGCGCCTTCGAGCAACTCGATCATGCGGGCCACCACGCTGGGCTTAGAGATGGTTTGCTGCAAGCCTATGGGCAAACTGGTGTCTTCATAGGCTTGGTTCACCAACGCACTATCGACAAACAAATGACGCTCTACACGCCCCAGCGCACCCAGCACGCTTGGCGACTGAATGCCTGAGGCCGCCAGTCGCTGCACCATACGCATGCGCACGGCTACAGAATCCAACCCCAAGCCTACGGGCGCAGGCGTAGAGCGCACCGTTGGTGCAACGCCGCCTCCCACACGTCCGTTGACATGTTTGGGGGCTGCCGAGGCTGCAATCCAACCGGGTACCGAGCGCTTGGGCTGATTCATACGGCTTCCTTGGAGGGGCCCGCCACATCCAGACGGGACGCGGTCTGCGCCCAGTAGACCAAATGATCGTGGTCCGTCAAATCCACCTTCAACGGCGTCATGGCGACATGTCCGCGCACGGTCGCATAAAAGTCGGTGCCCTCTGACTCGTCCTTGGCCGCACCCGCGCTGCCAATCCAGTACATGGTTTCACCGCGTGGGCTGATCTGGGTAATCACCGGTTCTGCCGAATGACGGCGCCCCAAGCGGCACAGCTTCACCGCGCCCAACTGCTCCAAAGGGAGATTGGGAATATTCACATTCAGCAGCCACGGCGCATTGCCAATCAGATGCTGCTGGCGCATCTGCTGCACCATCTGTTTGGCTTTTTGGGCCGCAGACGCCAATTCCCCCCAATCGCGCTCCACTTGCGAGAAAGCGATGGCAGGCACACCAAACAAAAACCCTTCCATGGCGGCACCCACCGTACCGGAGTAAATGGTGTCATCGCCCATATTGGCGCCGTTATTGATGCCGGATACCACCAAGTCTGGCTTGTAGCCCAGCAAACCGGTCATGGCAATGTGCACACAGTCTGCGGGCGTGCCGTTGACGTAGCGAAAACCGTTCGCTGCGCGGTGTACATACAGAGGCGAATGCAAAGTCAGCGCATTGGACTTGGCGCTGTTATTGTGCTCAGGCGCCACCACCTCGACCGCAACGCCGTCAATGGAAGCCAAGGCATCATGTAACGCGATGATGCCGGGTGCCTGATACCCGTCGTCGTTAGAAATAAGAATCTTCATGGGCTTTCAACAGATTGCGCCGATTGTAGGTGCCACACCAGCCTGCGCAAACCTCCGCGCTCCTACGAATTGCAGCGCCCATCCCCATGCAAACTGTGCAGCACTCTGCCAAACTTCATCTTTTGTCTCCCTCTGTAAGGCTCCCCCGTGGCTGCACGCACCCCTGCTGGTATTGCTC
>NZ_CADEPJ010000053.1 GCF_902829245.1 Comamonas jiangduensis
GTTCTAGAAGATCTGGACGACGTTCAAGACGTTTACCACAACGCGGACTTATGAAAATTCTTGTGATTGGCGGCGGTGGCCGTGAGCACGCTTTGGCGTGGAAGTTGGCCCAGTCGCCCAAGGCGACCAAGGTATTTGTGGCACCCGGCAACGCTGGTACTGCTTTGGCCGGAGGCAAGTTGCAGAACTTGCCGATTACGGATGTAGTGCAACTGCGCGAATGGGCGCAGGCAGAGGGCGTGGCGCTGGCGGTGGTCGGCCCTGAAGCGCCTTTGGCTGCGGGTGTCGTGGATGAGTTCCGCGCACATGGCCTGAAAGTGTTCGGCCCCACCAAGGCCGCAGCGCAGCTGGAGTCTTCCAAGGCCTTTTCCAAGGCATTCATGCGCCGTCACGGCATTCCTACTGCCGACTACGATACGTTCACCGACCCGGCGGCTGCCCACGCCTTTGTAGACCGTTTGGGCGCACCCATCGTGATTAAAGCCGACGGTCTGGCTGCAGGCAAGGGTGTGGTGGTTGCCATGACGCTGCAAGAGGCCCACGACGCCGTGGACTTCATGCTGGTGGACAACAAATACGGCGTGCAACACAACGAAGGTGGCGCGCGTGTGGTGATTGAAGAGTTCCTGGCGGGTGAGGAGGCTTCGTTCATCGTGCTGTGCGATGGCAAGAACGTGGTGGCGATGGCCACCAGCCAAGACCACAAACGCCTGAAAGACAACGATGAAGGCCCCAACACGGGTGGTATGGGTGCGTACTCGCCCGCGCCCGTGGTCACGGCCGATGTGCATGCCGCGCCATGCGCGAGATCATCTTGCCTACCATCCGCGGCATGGAAAAGACGGCGTGCCGTTCACCGGCTTCCTGTATGCCGGCTTGATGATTGATGGCAACGGCCACCCCAAGACGCTGGAGTTCAACACCCGCATGGGTGACCCGAAACCCAGCCCATCATGATGCGCCTCAAGAGCGATTTGGTGGATGTAATGCTGGCAGCGGTCGACGGCAAGCTCGACAACGTGGAGCTGGAATGGGATCGCCGCACCGCCTTGGGCGTGGTGATGGCCGCCGCAGGCTACCCCGAAGCTCCGCGCAAGGGTGACACCATCACCGGCTTGCCTGCAGAAGCTGATGATGCCGTGGTGTTCCATGCCGGCACCCAACTCAATGAAGCAGGAGTGCCTGTGACGACGGGTGGCCGCGTGCTGTGCGCGACCGTGCTGGCCGACAGCGTGCGCCAAGCGCAAACCCGTGTGTACGACGTGACGCGTGGCATTCACTTTGATGGCATGCAGTACCGCCGCGACATTGGTTTCAGGGCCATCAAAGGCTAAGGAGCTTCACGTGCAAGAACAAAAGCCACGGTGGATAACGTTCGAACCTATTTGCTAGGTTTGCAAGCCAGCATCACGCAGGCGCTGGAGGCCGTCGAAAAAGCGGCGGGCGCAGGGGGCGCACAGTTTTTGGCAGATCCGTGGGCGAAGGGCGCTGATGAGCGCTTGCAAGGCGACGGCATCACCAAAATCATGGAAAACGGCTTGGTGTTTGAACGCGCTGGCTGTGGTTTTTCGCACGTGAAGGGGGCGCAGTTGCCACCTTCGGCCACGCAGCACCGGCCTGAATTGGCGGGTGCGCCGTTTGAAGCCATGGGGGTTTCGCTGGTGTTCCATCCGCGCAATCCCTATGTGCCCACGGTGCACATGAATGTGCGCATGATCGCTGCAGGTCACGAAGGCCAGCCTGCCACCTGCTGGTTTGGTGGCGGTATGGATTTGACGCCGGTGTATGGCTTTGAGGAAGATGCCGTGCATTTTCACCAAACCTGCAAGGACGCACTGCAGCCTTTTGGCGCGCAGCTTTACCCCCGCTTCAAGACCTGGTGTGACGAATATTTTTATTTGAAGCACCGGGACGAGCAGCGCGGTATTGGCGGCATTTTCTATGACGACTTCAGCGAGCTGGGGCAAGACCAAGGCTTTGCCATGATGCGCTCGGTCGGTGATGCCTTCCTCAAGGCTTATCTGCCTATCGTCGAAAAGCGCAAGACCACACATTACGGTCCGGCGCAAGTGGATTTCCAGCGCTACCGCCGTGGCCGTTATGTAGAGTTCAACCTGGTCTGGGATCGTGGTACGCACTTTGGGCTGCAGTCGGGTGGCCGCACGGAGTCCATCTTGCTGTCCATGCCCTTGCACGCGGACTGGAGTTACCAGCGCCAAGACCCGCAGGGAACCCCGGAAGCGCAGCTGCTGAGTCAATACTTGGTACGCCGCGACTGGCTTTGAGGCGTGAAAAGCGCTATCGGATCAGGAAAACTATAATTTCCATAGCTGCCGGTCTCAGATTGCCTGTGCCCGGCATTATTTTTTATAAACACAATAAAGCCCTGTCAGCGTGGGGCAGCATACCGAAGGGCATTGAAGCCTCGGCCAGCACCACGCTATATTGACCGGAACTTACTCAACCAAACATCGCCTGATGAGCACTTCCACAAAATCGGATTCCGCAGCCAAGAAAGACGTGACCAACTTCAGCGTGCCATCGTCGATGGCCTGGAAGACGTCAAGGCACAAGATATTCAGGTTTTCAATACCGAACACCTGTCGCCGCTGTTTGAGCGCGTGATCGTGGCATCGGGCGCGTCCAACCGCCAGACCAAGGCCTTGGCCTCCAGCGTGCGTGATGCGGTCAAGAAGGCTGGCTTTGCCGTTCCACGTCACGAAGGTGAAGAAAACGGTGAGTGGATCATTGTGGACTGCGGCCAGTGCGTGGTGCACATCATGCAACCCACTATTCGCCAGTACTACCGCCTGGAAGAAATCTGGGGTGACAAGCCAGTGCGCTTGAAGCTCGGAGGTGCCAAGCCTGCCAAGATCTTCGCTTCGGAAGATGCATCGGCAGCTGCCAAGCCGCCAGAAGCCTGCAGCCAAGAAATCTGTGGCGGCAGTCGATGGCAAAACCGTGGTGAAGAAGGCAGCTGCCAAAGTCTGCAGCCGCCAAGACAGCGGCGGACAAACCTGCAGTCAAAAAAACTGCGGCTAAAAAGCCTGCAGCCAAGAAGACCACAGCGCTGAAGACCGTGGTGGTCAAGCCCACGGCACCCCGTGGTGGTGCGAAGAAGGCTGCTGCCAAGAAGGCATGAAGCTGCTGATAGTGGCCGTGGGCCAGCATGTGCCTGATTGGGCACAGACGGCTTACGACGATTACGCCAAGCGGTTTCCGCCTGAACTCAAGGTCGAGCTCAAGGCCGTTAAGACCGAGCCGCGTGGCTCTAAAACGGTGGAAACCTTGTACGCAGCGGAGCGCAAGCGCATTGAGGCAG
Source organism: Comamonas jiangduensis (assembly GCF_902829245.1). GTDB lineage: Bacteria > Pseudomonadota > Gammaproteobacteria > Burkholderiales > Burkholderiaceae_C > Comamonas > Comamonas jiangduensis. The sequence continues at coordinate 3,323 of NZ_CADEPJ010000053.1, forward strand.
CCATTCCACGTGGCACGCGCATTGTGGTGCTGGATGAGCGCGGCACCAATTTGACGACCAAGGCATTGGCCGCACGGCTGCAAAACTGGCAGCTCGAAGGCGACGATGTGGCTTTGATCATTGGTGGCCCGATGGTTTGGACCCGCCTTCAAGCAACTGGCGCATGAAAGATTCGTTTGTCTGACATGACGCTGCCACATGCCATGGTGCGTGTGTGCTGATCGAGCAGCTCTACCGCGCATGGTCGGTCAATGCGGGTCATCCGTACCACCGCGAGTGAGATAGTTGCAGCCATACTCAGAACCCAGCCCTGTAAGTGTCTTTACAGGGCTTTGTTTTTGTGTCAGGTGTGGGTGAGATTGCCGATTTGCAGGCTGCGTGGTACTATTTTTTTAGTAGCTTTCAGCGCTTGTCAGATAAGCGCAAACGCCTTTTTTTATTGAGATTGCATGCCTGACTTTATTTATCTTGCTTCCCAAAGCCCGCGCCGCAGCCAACTGCTGCAGCAACTGGGTGTGCGCCATGAACTGCTGCTGCCCAACGCGCCAGGCGATGTGCCCGAAGATGCGGAAGCGATCGAAGCAGTGTTGCCCGGCGAAGCGCCTCGCGATTACGTGCAACGGGTCACAGCTTTGAAGCTTGATGCTGCGGTCGCACGCTGGGCACGGCGTGGTTTGTCGCCTGCACCGGTGCTGACCTCAGACACCACGGTTGCGCTGGGCACAGAAATTTTGGGCAAACCGGAAGATGCTGGGCAGGCGCAAACCATGCTGCGCAAGCTGTCAGGCCAAACGCACGAAGTACTCACGGCCGTAGCGCTGCAACATGGTGCGCAACGTTTGCAGGCACTGTCCATGTCCAAAGTGCGCTTCATGGCCATGAGTGATGCACAGATAGCTGCTTATGTGGCCTCTGGCGAACCCTTTGGCAAAGCCGGTGCCTACGGCGTGCAGGGCTTGGCGGCAGCCATGATTGAACACATCGAAGGCAGCTACTCGGGCATCATGGGTTTGCCCGTGTTTGAAACTGCACAATTGCTGCGTCAAATCGGTTGGAAGCTCTAAAGCGTGCTTAGATTGATCTGCCAGCCCTGCCTCGGGTGATCCTTATAGAAAAACAGACAACATGCAGCAAGATATTTTGATCAATTGGTCGCCCCAAGAGACCCGGGTGGCGGTGGTGGAGCAGGGGGCGGTGCAAGAGTTGCACATTGAGCGCACGCTCGAACGCGGTTTGGTGGGCAACATCTACCTGGGCAAGGTTTCGCGCGTGCTGCCGGGCATGCAGTCGGCATTCATTGACATTGGCCTGGAGCGCGCAGCCTTCTTGCACGTGGCCGATGTGTGGCAGCGCCATGAAAGCGGCGATGCACCCATGATTGCGCGCAAGAATGAGCCTCCCAAGCCCATTGAACACCAGGTGTTTGAGGGTCAATCGATTGTGGTGCAGGTCATCAAGGACCCGATTGGCACCAAGGGCGCACGCTTGTCCACGCAGATCAGCATTGCAGGGCGGTTGCTGGTGCACCTGCCGCAAGACGAGCACATTGGCGTGTCGCAAAAAATCACCCCTGAAGAGCGCGATGCCTTACGTGGCCGTTTGCAGCAACTGGTGGGTCTGAAAGAAAACGGCGGCGGTGGCGGCTTTATTTTGCGCACCAATGGCGAAGATGCCACCGACGATGAGCTGGCCGAAGACATCGCTTACCTGCGTAAAACCTGGGCGCGCGTAAAAAACGCAGCGGTGACGCTGCCGCCCATGTCGGTGTTGCACCAGGACTTGAATTTGCTGCAGCGTGTGCTGCGCGACATGGTGGGCGAAGACACGCAAAGTATCCGCATTGACTCCAAAGAGCAATTTGGTTTGCTGATGGCCTTTGGCAAAGAGTTCATGCCCAGTGCTGCCCCCAGCTGCAGCTGTACAAAGGCGAGCGGCCGATTTTCGACCTGTATTCCATCGACGAGGAAATCGCCAAAGCGCTGGGACGCCGTGTGGATTTGAAGTCGGGGGGCTACCTCATCATCGACCAGACCGAGGCTTTGACCACGGTGGATGTGAACACCGGTGGCTATGTCGGTGCGCGCAATTTTGATGACACCATCTTCAAAACCAACTTGGAGGCTGCGCAAGCGATTGCGCGCCAGATGCGGCTGCGCAATTTGGGCGGCATCATCATTGCCGACTTCATTGACATGGCGCACGATGAGCACCGCGAGCAGGTTTTGGAAGAGCTGAACAAACAACTCAAGCGTGATCGTGTCAAGACCATGGCGGGCACCTTCTCGCAACTGGGTTTGGTGGAGATGACGCGCAAACGCACGCGCGAGTCACTGGCGCACATGCTGTGCGAGGCCTGCCCCGTGTGCCAGGGCAAGGGCAGCGTGAAAACGGTGCGCAGCGTGGCCTACGAGATCCTGCGCGAAATTCTGCGTGAGGCGCGCCAGTTCAATCCCAAGGAATTCCGTGTGGTGGCCAACCCCGATGTGATTGATTTGCTGCTCGATGAAGAAAGCCAGCATCTGGCCGGGCTAAGCGACTTTATCCAAAAGCCGATTTCACTGCAGTCCGAAGGCGCGCTAGCGCAGGAGCAGTACGACATTGTGCTGCTGTGAGTTGGCCGCAGTATTCATGCAGGCTGCACCGACAGCATCGCCCGGCTGGGGCAGATAGGAACGGATAGGGAACGGATTGGTGCATGAGCAACACCCTGCATTACATTTTTGATCCTCTGTGCGGCTGGTGCTATGGCGCCGGTGCGGTAGTGGCCAAAGTCGCGGACTTGCCCGGCCTGCAGCTCAAGCTGTGGCCGTGCGGCATGTTTTCGGGTGCTGGCGCGCGCGCTATGGATGATGCCTTTGCGGCCTACGCTTGGGCGAATGACCAGCGTATTGCACAGTTGACGGGGCAGCCTTTTTCGCAGCGTTATCGCAGCCAGGTACTGGATGATCGGCAGCAACGGTTTGACAGCGGCCCCCTCAGCCTGGCGCTGACTGCCGTGGCGCTGACGGCGCCGGCGCACGAGGTCAGGGCGCTCAAGTCTTTGCAGCATGCACGCTATGTGAACGGGGAGGATGTGACCTCCACCGCGCATGTGGCGCAGTGCTTGCAAGGGCTGGGTTTGGCGCAGGCGGCACAGTGCTTGCGTGACGGCGGGGCTGCGCTGCATGCCGCACACACGGCCCGCACGCAGCAAGAGCAACACTGGCTGCAGCAATTGGGCGGGCGGGGCGTGCCTGCCTTCATGCTGGAACATGATGGCCGTGGTCAGCTGGTGTCATCAGAGCTGTTGTTTTCGGATCCTGCTGCGTGGATGGCGCAACTGCAAGCCGCTTAAGGCTTAAGGCTTGAGCTTGTTAGCAGCATTCCTTCACTGAAAGGTGCGCAGTTAAGTAGGTCATAGCACGCCTTCAAGTCATAAAAAAAGAGCTAGCAGCGCTGATTGAATAACTGCTTCAGCGCGAAAAGTATTTGAAAACAAGAAAGGGAGAGCGCAGGCAGCTCCATTTTTTGATAGCGCCTATAAACCGTTACGCGTGGGGGGCGTGATTTGAAGGAGCATCGCGTGGGGTGCGCTGCCCGATGGCCAGCATGGCGGCCACATTGCGTGCAGCGCTGCGCACGTTGAACGTAGCTTCCGCCATGGCGTCTTCGATGTTGCAGGTGCGGCTGAGCACGCTGAAGATGGCATCAATGCCGTGGTCATGCACCACATGGGCGTTGGTGCCCAGGCTGCCCGCAATACCGATCACCGGTTTGCCGTGCTTGCGTGCGACGGTGGCTACGCCAAACGGGGTTTTGCCGAAGATGGTTTGCTGGTCAATGCGGCCTTCGCCGGTGATGACCAAATCTGCATCTTGCACGGCGGCTTCCAGACCCACGGCCTTGGCAATGATTTCACAGCCGGGGCGCAACTGGCCTTTGAGAAAAGCCAGCATTGCCGCACCCATGCCACCTGCGGCACCGGCACCGGCAATGTGCTCCACCTCTACGCCCATATCCCGTTCAATGAGCTGGGCAAAGTGCTGGAGGTTGGCATCCAGCGTTTGCACCATCGCCGGGGTGGCGCCTTTTTGCGGGCCAAAAATGGCCGAGGCACCGCGCGCGCCGGTCAGCGGGTTGTCCACGTCGCAGGCGACTTCGATGGTGCATGCGGCCAGGCGTGCATCCAGGCCGCTGGCATCGATACGTGCCAGTTGCGCCAGTGGGGCGCCGCCACGGCCAATGGGCTGGCCCTTGTCATCCAGCAGCTTGACACCCAAAGCCTGCAGCATGCCGGCTCCGCCGTCGTTGGTGGCGCTGCCGCCAATGCCCACAATCAGGTGGAGCGCCCCGGCATCCAGTGCAGCGGCGATGAGCTCGCCCGTGCCGTAGCTGGTGGTGATGAGGTTCATTACTGAACCATCCCCCCCTAAGAACCGGACTTGCGACTTTCATCGCATCCGGCTCAAGCACAACATGTCCGATTCTTTAGGGACCCTGATTTTACTCAGTAGCCTCTAGTGAAATCGAACGCAAAGCCTTCTTTGAGGCCGGCTTGACAACTGATAAACCAAGAGCATGCAGCTGGGTGTGGCACACCGGGTGCAAAAGCACTCGGTTGGACATTGCATCTGATCCGCCATCCACTCTGCGAACAATGTGGTGGTCGTGCCATTTGCCTTGATAGTCCAGAGGTTTCGCGCAAAGCGCACAACGTCCGTTTTGGGAAATGAAAAGCATCGAAGTTTCGTACTTGTACGACATGCTATTAGCCATGCGTTTCGTTCTTAACTCTTCGCCGTACTTCTCCCATTGAGGATCAAAAGGGTTGTATTCCTTTTTGATTTTTACGTGGCGCACGATTTTTGTATCAGCAAGCTTTAACAATTTGATCGTGCACGAACTTTCGGCCACCTTCACATTTGCAGCGAACTCGCTCCTGTCTTTAGTGCGTTGCCAGTAACGGCCTATGCACCATGATAGGGGCTTATTCGGATGCCGCCTTCTGGCCCAGCGCGCGAGGCGCCAGTGAATCAGGTTGTCCATCCGATTGAAGGCTTCTTTCGCCACCACCGGACGGTACTGCGCCCAGCCCCGAAGAACTGAATTCAGTTTGGCAATGAGATTTGCCTGCTTCATCGATATATTTTTTCTCACGATTTCTCTGACCTTGCGATAGAACGCTTGCACGTTCTTTTTACTTGGTTTGATGAGTAACTTCCCCTTGTACTTGCGGAAGTTCCATCCCAGGAAATCAAACCCTTCATCCATGTGCACGACTTTCGTCTTTTCCAGCGACAGTCGCAGTCCTCGTTGTGCAAGGAAGGCTTCTATCCACGGCCTGACTTCGTTGTGCAGCAACTCTTGCGAGTTGCCGGTCACCACAAAATCGTCGGCGTACCGGATCACATGAACTTTGAGTTCTTTGACCTTTGACTTTTTCAACTTCGCACCTAGGTGCAATTTCAGCTCAGTCTCTAGTCCGTTCAAACACATATTCGCCAAGGTTGGCGAGATGATCGCTTTCGCGTCAGGGCACAGGCCCCTATGCCACCCATTACAGGCAGCCATTCGCTTTTTCCACCATCCCATACCCCCTCATCCAACAGGTCGCCTTACGGCTTCCCTGCCTATGCGCTTGCGCGCACAGGCGGACAGTGGGGCTTACCACGTTCCCTGATCTACCGATATGAATGGATTGCTCCATCAATACCTGTCCGTTTAGGGCTCATCTCTCCTGGGGCTACGCATATGACGACGAATTTCTACTTCACACAGAAATTGCCTGCAGCACACCTTTTGGTTATGGCTTATCAGCAGATTTAGCCATTCAATCTTTACCCAGGTTCAAACGATGATTCACTTTACGTTGCCCATGCGGAACTAGCCTAGCCTCGCAACCGCCTTTCTGCTGGCAGTCTTCTCTCCTCCTTCTTGCGAAGGTGGATTGCCGTTTCCGGGAGTTCATTGTCCGGTGAGCTTCAAACAGAGCCATTGCTGGCTTTGCATGTCACCGTAGGCTACTTGTGGTCGCACACAAGGTCATGGCGATCCATTGCTGGACGCATGACAAGGCAGATCAGAGCTTTGCGCTCTTCCGTCTCTCCACAACCCACTTGAAAATAAATTTCAGGCGTGTTTCATCCTTGCCACATTGCTATGGCAAAAATGGGCCAAAACGGCGCGCAAATCCCTGAAAGGGACGTGCTAATGCTTGCCTTCCCCTTGTGAGGAAAGGCGTACAGCCGAATTGAGCCATTCGGCTGCAGATTGAAATTGCTACTTATTAGATAGCAATGGGACTTACACCAAAAAGGCTTATCGTCCGTTTTAAAAGGTGGTTCTAGAC
>NZ_CADEPJ010000054.1 GCF_902829245.1 Comamonas jiangduensis
GTACCACAGTGAAGAAGATTGATACCGCCTGAGAAAAATTTTGGGTTTGGATGCGAGATAGAGGGTGCTTATGGCGCTGCCGTGATTCATGGTGAGACAGCGATTCAAATTGCAGGTGATGATTTTTTTATCGTGCGACCAGCGGCATGGTGTGCGGCTGGTGTGAAGGGCTCTGCAGCGCACAGGGTGGGCTGCGATTGAAGTCGATTGTAAAAGTGCATGCAGCCCCCGGGCGAATGACCATGAAATCATTCGCATTTACGGGCGTGCTTGTGGGCCATTCCCCCAAAACGTGTGCTTACAAATTTAGTTTTTCAAATTTCGGTAATTACTGAAATTTGTGTATATTTCGCACATCGGGTGGGGTTTGCCCGATACGCTTGTTAATTGACAGCCACCTCATTGCCGTGAGGTGGCTTTTTTTCGGCCTATGGGTGGTGCAATCTCAGGCCACAGCAGGCGTGCGCTCTTGCTGAAAGCCGGTGGTGGTGTGGGTGCTGCCGTCATCGAACACCAGGGTGCGCTCGGGCCAGCGCAGGGCTGCCAGTTTCATGTGCGCATGCGGGCGACTGAAGGTGCGTGCCTGAGCGCGCGCGCCCACCGAGTAGTCCACGCAAAACACATTGCCATGCTGGCCATGCCAGGCGTAAGGGCTGACGCTGCGAAACAGCCCTTCGTGGGTGGTTTGTGCGGGCAAGGTCGAGCGCCAGTAATGCCCCACCACCACGGGGTGGCCTCGCTGTAGTTGTTCCACCAAGCCACGCGTTCCACAAAGCGCCATTTGTTGCCCGCAAAAAATGGCTCGGGGGTTTGGCGCTCCAAGCCGCAGGTCAGTACTTTCAACGGGTTGATCAGGGCTTTGTTGAGCTCGTTGTCGCAGTGCGCCTGCAAAAACGGTGGGCAGCGTTCGCCATCTTCCAGGCTGTGCGGCCAAATGTTTTTTTCTTCGGCCATGCGGTCGGCAATGCGCAGCTGCGCGGCGACCTGGGCGGCCTGCTGCTCCCAGCGGTCATATTCCGCACGGGCGCTGCCCAGGGGCATGGCACGTGCTTTGGCGATATCTGGCGCATGCCAGGCAGCGTGAATGACGCGCAGGTCTTCGCGCTCCAGCCCCAGCGGCAGGCTGTTGAGGAAGGCTTCAATGCGCGCACGCTGCAAGGTGTTGGTGGCGCGAACAAATTGGCTGTATTTGGCCGTGTCGCTGGCCACACGCTCTTCAAAGAACCAGCCAGCGCCGTCTTTGGGGTCGTGGCGCAGCAGGTTGATTTCGTGGTTGCCAGCAATCGCACTGGCGTGGCCGCTCTCGACCAAACGCTGCACCAAGCTCACAACGCCGGGGCTGTCGGGCCCACGATCGACAAAGTCGCCCACAAACACCAGCGTGCGGGACTGCGGGTGGCGGCCATCTTCGTCATAGCCCAAATGGCGCACCAAGTCCTGCAAGGCAGACAGCTCACCGTGGATGTCTCCCACGATGTCAAGCGGGCCGGGGGGCAGGGGCTGGATAAGGCTCATGGCGGCAGTGGCTTTCAACGAAAAAACGCCCGTAAGAAATGCACGGGCGTTCCATATTGTTGCAATGCAGCAATGTCGTCAACCCGTCTTCACCCTGAGCATGTAACGTGTATGACGCATGCTGGGCTCAGCAGGGTAAAAGGTTTAGCGCTTGCGGGTGAAACGTACAAAGCTAAAGGGCAAGCCTTTGGCACTGATCAGGTCTTGGCGTTCGCCCTCCACCCATTCAGGGCCCAACTCTGGCGCAAATGCATCACCCTCAAAGTCTTTGTGGATGATGGTCACTTCCACCACATCGGCCAGCGGCAAGGCTTGGGCGTAAATCTGCGCGCCGCCCATCACCCAGACGGTGTCGCCATGTTGCGCGCCCACATGCAAAGCTTCTTCCAAGCTGCTGGCGCGCACCACGCCTTCGGCGCTCCAGTCGGTGTTGCGCGTGACGACGATATTGGTGCGCCCTGGCAAGGGGCGAAAGCGCTCGGGCAGCGAATCCCACGTCTTGCGGCCCATGACCACGGGGTTGCCGTTGGTCAGTTGCTTGAAATGGGCCAAGTCCTCGGGCAGGTGCCAGGGCATGGTGTTGTTCAAACCAATCACGCCATTGGCGGCGCGGGCGTAAATCAGGTGAATGGCCATGGGCTGCAATCTCTGTACTATCTAAAAAGAGAGCTGCTTGCGCTGACTATTTATAGACTTTGGATGGTTTTGTATCTGAAGTCTATGAATATCAAGCGCTGGCGGCTCTTATTTTTGTGGCGGTTTTCACAGCCACCGGGGCTTTGATGGCGGGGTGGTGCTCATAGCCCAGCACTTCGAAGTCTTCAAATTCGTAGTCGAAGATGGAGTCAGGCTTGCGCTTGATGTGCAGCGTGGGGTAGGCAAATGGCTGGCGGCTCAGTTGCGTTGCCACCTGTTCGAAGTGGTTGTTGTAGATGTGGCAGTCGCCGCCCGTCCAGATGAAGTCGCCCACTTCCAGGTCACACTGCTGCGCCAGCATGTGGGTCAGCAGCGCGTAGCTGGCAATGTTGAAGGGCACGCCCAAAAAGATGTCGGCGCTGCGCTGGTACAGCTGGCAGCTGAGTTTGCCGTTGGCCACGTAGAACTGGAAGAAGGCGTGGCAGGGCATCAGCGCCATCTGGTCCAGATCGGCCACGTTCCAGGCGCTGACGATAATGCGGCGGCTGTCCGGGTTGGTCTTGAGTTGTTTGACCACTTCGCTGATCTGGTCGATGTGGCTGCCATCGGCCTTGGGCCAGCTGCGCCATTGCACGCCGTACACGGGGCCAAGGCTGCCGTCCGCGCGTGCCCATTCGTCCCAGATGGTGCAGCCGCGCTCTTGCAGCCATTTGACGTTGCTGTCGCCACGCAGGAACCACAGCAACTCATGGATGATGGATTTGAGGTGCACCTTCTTGGTGGTCACCAGCGGAAAGCCTTCGGACAGGTCAAAGCGCATCTGGTGGCCAAACACGCTGCGGGTGCCGGTGCCGGTGCGGTCACCCTTGCTCACACCATGCTCGTACACATGGCGCATAAAGTCTTCGTATTGCGAACGAACTGGGCGGTTTGTTGTTGTCATTAGCAATTTCTTTGAATTAGGCGGAAAACACTCGAACTGCTGAAGCTACTGAGTAAATAAGTGCAGCAGTACCCGACAAGATGAGATGTGCACGTGTAACAAACAGCGCAGTTAAACGAACTGAGGCTGAATCTTGACTGAAGTGCTTTAGGGGATCTTGCGGATTTTTTGGTATGCGTGGCATATCGAATTTCCTCGAGGGACTTCGCTGATAAGTGCGAAGTGGAATCAATTGTCCACGCAATCTGAAAATGCCATTTTCGCCGAGGATTGTTTTGAATAAAGATTTGGTTTTTTATTACTAATTTGTATCTTGTGTGTTTAGGACATTGGAGGAACCCCAGTTGCGCGCGCAGCATCCCGGTATTGAAGTGGAGTTGACGGAAGACAGTGCCGAAGGCATTGCCCAGCGGGTGCGCGATGGGCGGGTGGATTTTGGTGTGGGGGCGGCCCACCCCGCAGGGGCGGAGCTGTTCATCCAGCCCTTGCTCAGTGACCGCATGGGGCTGGTGGCATGCGCCGAGGAGCCGCTGCTGCACCGGCCCACCCTCCAAGCGCCAGATCTGGCGCACCTGCCCTTTGTGGGCTTGACCACGGATACGGCCATCAGCCAGTTGCTGGCGGCTGCACCCGGCATGCCAGCCAATGTGTTGCAGACACCGCTGCGTGTCTCCAACCCTGCCTTGCTGTTTGATGCCGTGCGCCAAGGGCTGGGGGTGAGTTTGATTCCAGCGCTGACCGCCCAGCACCCGGCGCGCGGGGCATTGGGTTTTCGGGTGCTGGATACGCCGCAGATTGTGCGCCGCACCTTGCTGATTCAGCGCCCGCGCCGCGCGCTTTCACCCGCAGCGCAGTTGCTGTGCAACGCCTTGCGCCAGCAGGTGCTGCAGCTGGCGCAGCAACCGGGCATGGTGCAGGATTGACTCAGGTTTGGGCCGCTGCGATGGCAGCTTTGGCGGCTTTTTGGCGCCAGCGCACATGCAGCGCGCAGGCCACAAACAGCAGCAGGCACAGGGCCACTTCCACCATGGCCAGGTAGTTGCTGGGGGCCTTGTCGCTCCAGGCGCGCACCACCCCTTCGGTGAAATACAGCCACACCACCAGGCTGACCCAACGGTAGGTGTACATGCGGTGCTTGAGCAAGCCCACCAGCGGAATGCACAGCGGCAGGGCTTTGAGCACCATCCAAGACCCTCCGGGGCGCAGCGGCGCAAGCCACAGCTCCCAACAGAGGCTCAGAACAATCAGGCCCAGCAGGCTGCCAACGGCCAGCCAGCGGGTGGCAGCGACGTCGCTGCCCGGAAGGGTGTTGCTTGTGGAATTCATTGGGGTGGCATCATACGACCCATGCCACTGACTATTCACCGTGCCCGACTGCGCGCGCGCCAATTGCGACAAACCTTGCAGTCTTTCCCCTGGCGCAACACCTTGCACACGCTCAAAGCCCGTTTCAGTGAAGACCAGCTGGGCTTGACGGCCAGCAGCCTGACCTTCACCACGCTTTTGGCGCTGGTGCCATTTTTTACCGTACTGCTGGCGGTGTTTACGGCGTTTCCCAGTTTTGGGCGTTTGCAAGCCACCCTGCAGCGCTGGCTGGTGGACAGCCTGATTCCGGTGGAGATTGCTGAGCAGGTGATGGACTACCTGATGCAGTTCACCAGCAAGGCGAGTCAGCTCGGGATTGTGGGTCTGGCCTTTTTGCTGCTGACGGTGGTGCGTCTGATATTGACCATGGACAAGACGCTGAACCACATCTGGCGCGTGCAGCGTATGCGCCCGCTGGGGCAGCGCCTGCTGATTTATTGGGGCGTGCTGACCTTCGGCCCCTTGCTCATGGGCCTGAGCATTGCCACCACGTCGTACGTGCTGTCGGCCTCGCGCGGGCTGGTGGCGGTGCTGCCGGAGAGCGTGCAGACTCTCGCGCCTCGCATGTGCTGGCCCAGGGGCGGCGCGCTCCCTGGTTGCAGACCTGTGAGAGCACCGTATGCCTCCATGGTGTGGAGTGCCGCCGCAGCGCGCCAACTGGCGCCGGGCAAAACAAAGCCCCGGTGCTTGCGCGGCCGGGGCTGGTGGCTCCACCTAGACTTGGTGCGAACCGAATACCCACTATGTCGGCAGCCTTCGGGAAAACTTAAGCTTTGAAATTTTCAGTGCCTGCTACAGAGGAATACGGCCGCTGCACATTTGTGCGTACATCTTCCAATCGCCCATAAAGCTGTAGAGCGGGCGTTGAAAACTGGCGGGCTTGTTGTGCTCAAAACCAAAATGTCCTATCCATGCGAAGGCATAGCCCAGCAACACCCCCAGCGCCACCCACCACGGCTGGCGCAGCACGATCGCCAGTGCCAAGCACACCAAGCTCAGGCTGCTGCCGACAAAGTGCAGCCGACGGCAGGTGCGGTTGCTGTGCTCGCTGAGGTAGAAGGGGTAAAACGCTGCAAAGCTGGTGAACGCTTTGGCATCGATGTTGCTGGCGTTGGTGCTGTCAGCCATGGTGGCCTCCGGGGGGCTGCTGGGATAGCAAGGCTTATAGAGGCTGGGCGGGATGTTGTCCCGCGGCAGTGCAACAAGCACCATACCCTTCTGCCCCCACGCCCTGCAGCGTAGGGCGTTAGGGTGGGGTTGAAAGGCAGCTAGCCGTTGAGAAAACCATGCACCGCAAACAGCGTGGCGTCGGGCGACTCCGTCATCTGGTTGTGGCCGTTGGGAATCATCTGCACCTTCACCTGTTTGCCCGCTGCCTTGGCAGCTTCAATCAGGCCCTTGGCCGCCTTGGGGGGCGTCATCTGGTCTTGTTCGCCCAGCACAAACAGCACTGGCGCGGTGATCTGCGCCATGGCGGCTTCACCGCCGCGATAGCTGTCACAGGCGGTAAAACCGGTGTGCAGCAAGTTGGTGTCGGTATTGCTGGCCAGCACACGGCGGCCCAAGGCCATGCCCGCACCAAACGCCCAGCTGCCCGCGCCATTCGGTGGGGCAAGTGTGGCGCGCGAGAAGGTGTTGACCAGTTGGATGGCTTGCTCGGGCGTGTGCAGGGCCGACTCCAGCAGCGCGGGCGAGACCTTCATCGGAAAAGCCGTGCCCACCAGCACCAGATGGCTGATGCGGTCTTGCAAGTTGGCGGCTGCCTCCATGGCAATCAGGCTGCCCCAGCTGTGGCCGATGAGGGCAGCTTTTTCCAAACCTGCCGCATCCATGAGCTGGCCGATGAAGGTGGCCGCCGCTTCCACGCTCTGCGGAGCAGTGCCTTGGCTGCGGCAGTGGCCGGGCAGGTCAATGGCCAGCACGTTCCAGCCGTGGTTGGCCAGATAGCGGCTTTGCAGTGCCCACACGCTGTGGTCGCACAGCACGCCGTGAATCAGGATGGCGGTGGGCTTGGCGGCATCGAAAGCCTTGCCACCGGTGTAGGCGTAGATGTTGTCGTTGTTGACTTTGAAAACATAGCTGTCTCCGCAATATAGATAAGCGCTAGCGGCTGTTGTGTTATGAATGCATCAGGCTGCTTTCTCTGCAGCTTTGAGCGCGCGCTTGAGGTCGTCGATCAGGTCGTCAGCGTCTTCCAGACCAATCGACAGGCGGATCGTGCCCTGGCCGATGCCGGCTTGCGCCAGTGCCTCATCACTCATGCGGAAGTGCGTGGTGCTGGCGGGGTGAATCACCAGCGAGCGGCAGTCGCCCACGTTGGCCAGGTGGCTGAACACCTTCAGCGTTTCAATGAACTTCTTGCCCTGGTTGCGGTTGCCGGCAATGTCAAAGCTGAACACCGAGCCCGCGCCGCGTGGCAACAGCTTGTTTGCCAGGGCGTGGGAAGGGTGCGACTCCAGCATGGGGTGGCCCACGCGGCTGACCAGCGGGTGGCTGGCGAGGAACTGCACCACCTTTTCGGTGTTGCGCATGTGGCGTTCCATGCGCAGGGGCAGGGTTTCAATGCCTTGCAAGATCAGCCAGGCGCTGTGCGGACTCAGGCAGGCGCCAAAGTCGCGCAGCCCTTCGCGGCGCGCGCGAAGCAAGAACGCGCCGGTGGTGCTTTCTTCGGTGAACACCATGTTGTGAAAGCCGTCGTAGGCTCGGTCAACTCGGGAATTTGCCCGACTTGTCCCAGTCAAAGCTGCCGCCATCAACGACGATGCCGCCAATCACCGTGCCGTGGCCCGACAGGAACTTGGTGGCTGAGTGGTAGACGATGTCCGCGCCATGCTCGAACGGCTTGATCAGCCAGGGCGAGGTGAGGGTGGAGTCCACCAGCAGCGGCACACCTGCTTCGTGCGCAATCGCCGACACGGTGGGAATGTCCAGCACATCCAGGCCGGGGTTGCCCACGGTTTCACCAAAGAACAACTTGGTGTTGGGCGCACGGCGGCTTTCCAGCCATCGATGTCGCCGGGTTTGACGAAGGTGGTCTCAGCCAAAGCGGCGCAGCGTGTAGTGCAGCAGGTTCTGGCTGCCACCATACAGCGCCGTGCTGGCGACGATGTGGCTGCCTGCGCCCATCAGCGTGGCAATCGACAGGTGCAGGGCCGCCTGGCCGCTGGCTACGGCAATCGCGCCCACGCCGCCTTCCAGGGCGGACACGCGCTGCTCCAGCACCGCATTGGTGGGGTTGGAGATGCGGCTGTAGACGTGGCCGGGTCGCTCCAGATTGAACAGGCTGGCGGCGTGGTCGCTGCTCTCAAAGACGAACGAGGTCGTCAGGTGAATGGGCGTGGCGCGCGCGCCGGTGGCGGGGTCGGGCTGTGCGCCTGCGTGCAGGCTCAGGGTGTCAAAGCCGGGGTCAGAGTAGCCGGGCATCGGGAGTCTCCATGGTTTTTATCGCGAACAGGGGCGATGCTGGCACAGATGCGCGGGGCGTCTGTACGACGTGGCCAAGGCCGTGGTGGACAGCCAGAACTTTGAAAATAAACTGCTCAAGGCCTATATCCGCGACTGGCCCGAGTCCGAAAGTAGCACGCCGTCTGAAAACTGAGTGCGCCGTGTGTGCTGTAAAAAAGGCTTCCACTAGGAAGCCTTTTTTGTGGGGCGCAGGTGCCTGGAAGCTGCCTGCAGCTTGCTTGGCCGCTCAGGCGGGCTGGGTGATGGCCTGTTTTTGCATCCACTGCGCTATTTCACGGCCCGGCATGGGTTTGGCGAAGTGGTAGCCCTGCAAGATGGGGCAGCCTTGCTCGCTCAGCCACTGGGCTTGGGCGAGCGTTTCCACCCCTTCGGCGACCACGGTCATCCCTAGACTTTGGGCAATATTGAGTACCGAGCGGGTAAGGGCGCTGGCTGCCGCGCTGGTGCAGACGTCTTGCACAAAGCTTTTGTCGAGCTTGAGTTCGGAAATGGGCAGGCGGTGCAGGTAGCTCAGGCTGGAGTAGCCGGTGCCAAAGTCATCAATCGCGACGTAGATGTCCAGCGACCGAATCTCGCTCAGGATGCGTTGGACGATGTCCGCCTTCATCAGGCCGCGCTCGGTGGCTTCCACCATCAGATTGCCGGGGCGCGCACCAATTTTCTGGCGCAGGCGGGCCAGCTTTTCCACCGTGGCGTGCGACTCCAGATCGGCCGTCGACAAATTGATGGCAATGTGAAAGTCTGGGTAGCGCGCAAAAAAGTGCGGTGCATCGTGGCCCACCATCGCGATAACCTGCGCGGTGATGTCGCGGATCATGCCCGTTTCCTCGGCGGCCTTGATGAACACATCCGGCGGCACCATCTCGCCGGTGGGGCGCAGCCAGCGGATCAGCGCTTCGGCCCCCACCCACTGCCCGGTCTGCAAATCGACAATGGGCTGGTAGTGCAGCACGAACTCTTTGCGCTTCAACGCGACTTTGAGTGCCCCGGTCAAGGAC
>NZ_CADEPJ010000055.1 GCF_902829245.1 Comamonas jiangduensis
GCGCACGGCCGTGTCGGCATCGACCGGTTGGCTCAGCCACTGGGCGATCTGTGCCTCGGTGGCTTGCTGTTGCACCGCAGTGGCGCTGGCTTCGGGCGTGGGCAGGCTGCTGCCCGCCGGAAGGCGCGCGGCAGTGTGAGCGTTGACTGCGCTGCGCAGCCCATCGGGGGCCACGCTGGCACAGCCGGCTAACACCAGCGCGCCAATCAGGGTGGAGAGACGGAGCATGCGGCGCTTCATGGCTGGCCTCCGTGCCCATGCTGTGCCGCTGCTGCATCTGGCTGGGCAGCTGGGGCTACGGCTTGCTGCGCGGCTTCCCAGCGCAGCACATCGGCATGACCCCGTGGAAATTCACCGACTGCTGCATTGGCAGGGCGCCAGTCTTGAGGGGCCGCAATTACCGCGCTGCTGGTAGGCAGCGGCGGGTGAACCAGCGCGCGCTGCGGTGCTATCGCTTCAGCGGCTGCAAGGGTAGAGGTGGGCGGTGTTTGGGCCATGGCCCAAGGGGTGGTGCTGCTGAAAGCGAGCAGCCACAGACAAGCAAGGTGCGCGGTGCGCATGCAGCAATCTCCTGCGACAAGATGAACCAAGCATCGGCAGCGGTGTTTGCATGCAGCAAACGGCAAACTGCGGACGCACTTTGGGTATCAGGTCTCAGGCGATGGGTGGTTTGATGGCTTGCACCAGCGTGGCGCTGAGAAAGCGTGACTGCCCGCTGGCCGGTTGTGCGTGGGCCTGCAAGCTTGAAGGCGGTGCTAATACGGTCGGTGTGGAAAGCACGGAATGGCAGATGCCGCACGCCGCACAGGGGGTGCTGTGGTGGTTGCCACCGCAGGCGGTGCGCTGTCCGTGGTGGTGGCGCAGTGTGTGCTGCCGTGTTCGGTGCTGGTGTCGTGCAATGAACCGCCGGTATCGGCTGCTTGCGCTGCATGGTGCGCTGCGTGCGCGGGCATATCCAGCGCTACCGTGGTGGCCGCAGGCTGGTGGGGGGGCACATTGGGCATGCTGCCCATGGCCATGGCGTCGCCCAGCAGACCGCGCAAGGTCAGCAGCAACATCATGAACAGGGGCAAGAAGCGGCGCATAGGTAGGAATGATGCCAGAGTGGTGCCAAAGTTCCATGCAGATGGTTTTAGGGCATCAACACGGTTTATCCACCATAGCGACCGGGGCGGTGGTTCATGGACAGCACTTGGTTGAGCGTGAGGGCCGCCAGGATGGACCACAGGGCGCGCTCGGTATCCACAATGAAAAAAGCGCTGAGCAAAATCAGGCAGTCCAACGCCATTTGCACATAGCCCGCGCGCCAGCCGTAGCGCTGCTGCAGGTACAGCGCCGCAATGCCCAGGCCACCCATGGAGCAGCGGTGGCGAAACAGCACCAGCATGCCCACGCCCATGAGCATGCCGCCCACCACTGCTGCATAGGGAGCTTGGATGCTGTCGATATGAAAAAAGCGGGGCTGCAATTCCGTCACCAGCGACAGCAGGCCCACGGTGCAGAACGTTTTGAAGGTGAAGGCCCTGCCCATTTTGCGCAGGGCCAGCCAGTAAAAAGGCAGGTTGAGCAAGAAGAACCACAGGCCAAAGCCGATGTCGGTGGCGTAGTGCAGTGCAAAGCCCAAGCCCGCCATGCCGCCGGTAACCAGCCCCGCCTGCTTGAAAAAAGCCACTCCCACGGACACCAGCAGCACGCCGGTGATGATGGCGGCCACGTCTTCAAGCGTGGTGTGCGGTGGCGGGGCGCTGGGCGCTGAAGCAGGGCGGGACGATGGAGAGGGCTTGCTCATGGTGCGAAGGATCTGTGCGCGGCGTGGGTTTGCGGCGCACAGATTATGCAGTCTGCCTGCTTAAACGGCGGGGTTTTTGTGTGCCGTGCGGCGCAGGCGCAAACCGTTGGCCACCACCAGCAGGCTCACGCCCATATCGGCCAGCACGGCCAGCCACATGCTGGCGTGGCCGCTGACAGCCAGCGCAAAGAACCCGGCTTTGATACCCAGCGCCAGCCCAATGTTTTGCCACAGCACGCGATGGGCGCGCTGCGACAGCGCAATGGTGTCGGGGATGCGACGCAGGTCGTCATGCATGAGCACCACATCGGCTGTCTCCATGGCCATGCCGGTGCTGTGCGCACCGCCCATGGCAAAGCCGATGTTGGCTTGGGCCAGGGCGGGGGCGTCGTTGATGCCATCGCCCACCATGCCCACGGCACCATGGGCTTGCAGTGCATGCAGGCGCTGCAGTTTGTCTTCGGGCAGCAGGCCACCTTCGGCCTGGGTGATGCCCGCCTGGGCGGCCATGGCCCGCACCGCATCGGGGTGGTCGCCGCTGAGCACCACGGGTGCAATGCCCATGGCTTGCAGTTGCTGGACGGCCTGCCGGGCTTGCGGGCGCAGCGTGTCGGCCACGGCAAACAGGGCCAGTACGTGGCTGCTGGTGGCCAGCAAGCTGATGCTGCGGCCCAGGCTGCTGTGGGCGTGCACGGCGGCTTGCAGGTCGGGGCTGGTCAGTCCGTTTTCCTGGGCCCAGCGCAGGTTGACCAGGTAGTAGGTAGCGCCGTGAATGCGCGCCTGCACGCCGCGCCCGGGCAGCGCTTGCAGGTCTTGGACGGGCGAGGCGCTCAGCCCTTCGGCATGCAGACCTTGGGCAATCGCGTGAGAGACGGGTGGGTAGAACGCGAGGCCATCTGCCACGCCAGCAAGGCCGCATCGGCTTGGGAGGTAGTGGCGTTGTCGAGCACCTCCCAGGCCACCAGCGCAGGCTGGCCGGTGGTGAGGTGCCGGTTTTGTCCAGCGCGATGGTGCGCAGATGGCGTGCAGACTCCAGCACGCTGCCACCTTTGAGCAGCACGCCATGACGCGCTGCTGCTGTCAAGGCGCTGACCACGGTGACGGGCGTGGACAGCACCAGCGCACATGGGCAGGCAATCACCAGCAGGGCCAAGGCTTGGTACAGCGCATCCAGCCACGCCCAGCCCAGCAGCAGCGGGGCCAGCACGGCCAGCGCCATCGCCAGCACCATCACGATGGGCGTGTAGATGGCGGCAAAGCGGTCAACAAAACGCTGGGTGGGCGCTTTGCGGGCTTGGGCCTGTTCCACGGCTTTGACGATGCGCGCCAGCATGGAGTCGGCGGTGGCGGCCGTGACTTGCACTTGCAACTCGGCCTGCTGGTTGATGCTGCCTGCCCACACGCTGTCGCCCAGGGTTTTGTCCACGGGCACGCTTTCGCCAGTGATGGGGGCCTGGTTGACGCTGCTGTGGCCAGCGGTGATGGTCCCATCCAGCGGAATGCGGGCGCCGGGGGGCACGCGCACGGTGGCACCAGTGGGCACCTTGGCGGTGGGCTGGGTGTGGCTGCTGCCGTCGGGCTGCAGCACTTCGGCGGTGTCGGGTGCCAGGCCCAGCAGGTTGCGAATGGCCAGGCGGGCACGGTCCATGGCCCCAAAGCAGATGCGCTACCAGGCTGCGCTACGCTCCGAAAGCTGTGAATTCTAACACTCTTGTTATCAAAATTTACTCTTTGTGTGATAACGCAAGTGCTTGATTGCCGATCACCTTTCAATGAGTGTTCGATGCGTTGGCATCTCACCGAAGACTCATTCAAAGACTAAGTTTCTCCAAAGCTTGACTGGTGACTTCGTTGCGGAGGTGTCCGTAATGTTTTTCGATCATCTTCACAGAAGTACCTGATATTTGCGCAACCGTCAGCAGGTCAACACCTTGGTGTACGAGATCAGTAATGGTGGAATGTCGCAATGTATAGGTGACAGTTTCAGCAGGCAGCCCAGCATTTGCTGCTGCTACTTTGATTCGATCTTTCCAAGCGTCCTTGTGCCAAGCCTCGCCTGAGTGCTGTCGAAACAATGGAGCACTTTGGTCTGCGTTCTTCGCTTGTTCTCGACACAGTTCAAACGCTTGCTTGGAAAGTTGTATGTGTCGGTTTTCTTTGCCTTTGTCCACCGGCAGTGAAATCGTCTTGAGCTTGGCACTGAAATTAGCAACACAAAGCTTTGCTAAGTTTCCGGGGCGCAGTGGAAGTAGTGAAAGTGCTTTTAAAAAGCTCGCAAGATCGGGCGGGGCATGATCGATAAGACGCCTGCGCTGATCAATGTCTAAATAAAGCGTGCGCTGTTTGTCTGCATTCTCAACGGGCAAGAGCTTTTCTTCCAGGCGAAGTCCGAGGTGACATGGCCATCACCATATGCATGATTGAGGGCCGCTCTGAAAGGTGTCATGTCACGGTTGAGTGTGCTTTCGCTCCTCTTTTGCCCTTTATTTTTTCCGCTAGTGACAGGACGGTCTCGCAAGCGGCGTCTCCATGCCTCAATGTGTGCAGGCGTTAGCTTGGTTAGTTCCAGATTCGCGAATTGAGCATCGTCCAACACATAGCTATCAAAGCGTGACTTGGCATCAGCCGCAGAAGACTCCTTGCCTCGGCTGATAAGGTGATCGACATAGGCACTACATGCGCTTGTAATTGTGTAAGTGCCTAATGCGCCACCTTTTCCAATGTGTGCAAACCAATCCTCAGCAGCTTTTTTCGCCAAGTCAAAGCGTTCACTGGGTGGGTATTCTGAAAAGTCACCGAGTGGCTGCCTGCGCTGTTGCCCAGAGAGTGAATCGTATGAACGAGCTGTCCAAGTCCCCTCACTGTCGGACTCCATCTTTCGATATCCCAGATAGTTCCCTTGCGAGAGTTTCATCCAGTAAGGATCACGCCTCGGAGGCAACGCTTTACGATCAACGACTTTCTGGAAGCTCTTGCTCATCACCACCTCTGGTATGAAAAAAGTATGAAAAACACATGCGCACAACAGCGCACTTTCATGGAGATAAGGTGGGGAGTCAAGAGTGATGAAGTCGTTTATTTTTTCATACTGCCTATGAAAAATCTACCTTGACATGGTGGGGGTCGTTGGTTCGAATCCAATCGCGCCTACCAAATACAAAAGCCCAGTTCTTTGAACTGGGCTTTTTCGTTGGTGTTTTAGATCTGTCTAAAACCTCTGTACATCGTATGTTGCAGAGTTTTTTTATTTCACACAGAACATTGCGGTGCAAGTTTTTTGCGTGTGGCTTGCAGGCGCCTGATGAGTGTGCTGAAGCAACACCATGACAGTTTCAATCCATCCCCATGGCAGCACCAATTATTGGTTAGCATGGAGCGAGGTGCTCGCCAGCACCTCTTCGCTTCTTCGCTGCCTCGGGGATACCTGCTTGTTTCAGGACGTGCTGGATGGTTTGCGATGCCCCGCTGACTGGTCATGGGCTTGTAAGTTGGCATTCGGTGTTCTGCAGCTTTGCAGCACATCGAGCGCGCTGTTGTAGCTGCTGCTGTGCACATCGAGCAGCCCCATGACCGTGTGATAGAAGTTGTCGTGGGTCAGTGCCTGGTCCGTGTTTTGACGCACGCAAGCTTCGTTGACCTGGGTGCGAGCCAGCAAAGACCCAGGCCACATGACCCAAGGCACATGCTTTTGCGCATCGGGCGCAATCACATAAGGCAAACCGTGCAAATACAAACCGTTTTCGCCCAAAGATTCGCCGTGGTCAGACAGGTAAATCAGGCCGGTGTCGTATTTGTCTTGCTGGTTTTTAAGCCAGTCGATGGTTCGTGCAACGAATAGGTCGGTTTCCACCATGCTGTTGTCATAGACGTTGACCAGTTGACTGCGGCTGCAGTCAGAGGTGACATGCGTGGTGCATTCTGGCTGGAAGTGCTTGCTGGGCGCAGAAGAGCGGCGGTAATAGGCGGGGCCATGGCTGCCCATCTGGTGTAACACCAGCACTGTGCCTTGGTTGTTGCCGTCGCTGGTAACGGTGTGCAGTCTGTCGTCCAGCAGTTCCACCATCAGTTGATCCAGGCATTCGCTATCTTTGCACCAGCGATGGATGGCGCTGGGGCTGGCCACCTGGTCGGTTTGTGCGTGAGAAATGCGGTTGCATACGCCTTTACAGCCCGCTTGGTTATCGAGCCAATCTACATTCAGGCCTGCCGCGTGCAAAACATCCAGCAAGTTTTCATATTCAAACTTGCGAGACTCAAAATCTTGCTTTCCGAGGTGCGAAAACATGCAGGGCACAGACGCCAAAGTATTGGTGCCGCAGGATTGCACATTGCGCCAGTTGATGACGTGACGCGCCTCCATTTCTGGGGTGGTATTGCGCGGGTAGCCATTGAGGCCAAAGTGATCGGCACGGGTGGTCTCTCCCACAATCAAGATCAACAGCGGCGGTTTGTTGGCCTGGCTGTGCGTTGACGTTGACGTTGACGTTGCGGCAAAGCCGCCAGCTTGGTAGGTGCTGCCTAGTTTCGCGTCACCGCTGATGTGTTGGAAGGTAAGTTCACGTTTGAACAAAGGCTTGAGCGTGACACTGCTGAAAGAAACAATGCTGGCAAGCGGATTGATCAGATAGCGAATTTCTGTGTGATTGCGCACCAAAGGTGCCATCGGCTTGTAAAGCAGTAGGCCGCCACCAATCATCATCGCCAAGCTGGCGGTGACCAGCAAAGCAGAGCGCCATACGTCTTTGCGCCATTGGGTGGGCTTGAGCTGAATGCCGGCATGGAGCACGGCAATAGGCAGTCCGGCATACAGCAGTACATGCAAAAGTAAACCGCTGGTCATGAGTGCAAGACCTTCGCTGGTATTCGTTTGCAGCGTGTTGCGCACCATGCTGCTGTCCATCACGATCCCGTAGTTCAGCATGAAATATTGTGCAGATGCTGCGGTGATAAGCGTAATGCTCCAACCAATACGGCGCAGCTTGGGCCACGACAGCAGCATGAACCACAAATAGGTGGCACTGGTCAGCACGAGCGCTGTCAATACCATTTCCCAGTTGCTTAAGCTTTGCTCGCTGGCGAGTGCAGACAGCTTGCGCCACCACGCTTGGTTCAGGCCCAGCGTGCACCAAAGCGCCAAGACAAGAGCCATCCAGCGAGCAGAGACCGGGTATGGGGCGAAGCGCTGTGGCCTGCGTGCAGCAGGCTGCGTATCAGGAGACAGCGGGGAAGAAGTGTGCAACTCAATCATGGGTTGCACTGTAGAAAACGTGACTGAATATCCCCTGAAGGTGGTGTTCAGCTTCTGTTCAGCTTGGAGACGGGCGCTGGGGCGCTCTACACTGCCAGTTCCACTGGTTAAAGTCCAAGGAGACCCAAGTTGCGAATTCTCTTGGTAGAGGATGATCAGTCATTAGGCCAAGCGGTGCTGGGCTATCTTAAAAGCAAACAGTTCAGCGTCGACTGGGCAGAGAACTTGCAGCAAGCGCGTGCGTTTGTGGCCACCATGCATTACGCGGCCGTGCTTTTGGATTTGAATTTGCCCGATGGTGAAGGCCTCGGGTTGTTACCTCATTTGAATAGCAACATATTCAATGCGGATGAGCGCCCCACGGTGATTGTGGTCACAGCGCGCGATCAGGTCAGTGACCGCATCCGCGGCTTGGATGCGGGCGCAGATGACTACTTGGTCAAACCCTACGACCCCGAAGAGTTGCTGGCACGCCTGCGGGCGATAGAGCGGCGTCGCGGCGCGCAAATCAGTTCGGTCTTGCGAAGTGGCGGGGTTGCGATTGATCTGGCCCGAGAATCTGTGCGCAAAGACCTGGTGCCTGTGGTGCTGACACCCAAGGAGTGGGCCTTGCTGCGCGTTTTGGCGAGCCGCCCCGAGCAGGTTTTTACCCGAGAGCGCCTGCAAGAAGCCCTGTACCAGTGGGATGACAGCAGCGACAGCAATACGCTGGAAGTGTTCATCAGCCGTTTGCGGCGCAAACTGGGCAGCTCCTTGATTGAGACGGTGCGCGGCACAGGCTATCGTTTGGTCGCTCGATGAAAAGTACTGCGCTGACGCAACAAAGTTTGGTGCGACGTCTGGGGCGCGCGCTCACCATGTCTGTGCTCGCGATTTGGCTGCTGAGCACCGCCTTGGTGGCGTGGTTTGTGGACAGCCAGATTCAAGAAAATTTTGATGTGGAACTGGTGGAGAGTGCACATCGCCAGCTGTATCCAGCGCTTTTAGAGCTGCAAATTACCCGGCCTCATTTGAGCATTCAGGCTGCATTGGCGGAAGTGGCTGCAGGTGATCCCCAGGTGATGGGGGAGCTGCCCGGCTCCAACCATTCGGAGCCACTTTTGCTGCAGTTGCGCAGCAGCACAGGGCAGGTACTGGTGCGTACCAAGGCAACGCCTGCGTCGCCTTTTGCGGTGCCGCTGCACCCGGGTTTTTTTGACGCCCAAGACTTCCGCGTGTTTAGCCTGTACGACGCAGAGTACGGTGTCTGGC
>NZ_CADEPJ010000056.1 GCF_902829245.1 Comamonas jiangduensis
CCTAGAGGGCGGTGCTGCGCAGATTTACGCAACCTCCAGTGCTGATATTGAGCAGCTTGCGGTTCGCCTGCACCCCGAAGTGATGCGCGGTGTGTCGATTGCCCAAGTGGTGCCCAACCCCTATCGCGCCAATAACCGCTTGAACAAAGAGTTTCGTGACCTGGTTGCCAAGCAGCCCAAAGCCGAAGACATCACCGTGAGCTACGCGATGATGGAAGGCTATGTGAACGCCAAGGTGCTGGTGGAGGCCATGCGCCGCACACAGCCACTGAACAGTGAGCGCCTGGCAGACAGCCTGCGTGGTTTGAATGCTTTCGATCTGGGCGGGTATTGGGTGACATTTCGCCCAGGCTCACAGTCGGGCTCCAAGTTTGTGGACTTGAGCATTGTGAATGCGCAAGGCAAGGTTACCCAATAAAGAGATAGCTGCTTACGCAGATTGCATAAGGCTTTAGGCCTGTTTTTATATATAAGAGAGACGATATGAGCTATACCGCACCGATCAAAGACATGTTGTTTGCCATGGAGCACTTGGCCAACCTCGAGCAAGTGGCGCAGATTCCCGGTTTTGAAGATGCTGGCCTGGAAACCGCGCAGGCGGTGCTGGAGGAAAGTGCGAAGCTGTGCGAAAGCGTGGTGGAGCCTTTGAACATTGCGGGCGATACCCAACCCTCGAGCTTTGAAGGCGGCCAGGTCACGACCACGCCCGGTTTTAAAGAGGCTTACCAGCAGTTCATGGAAGGCGGCTGGCAAGGTCTGCAGCATCCAGCCGATTTTGGCGGGCAAGGCTTGCCAAAAACGATTGGCGCAGCGTGTGTCGAGATGCTCAATGCCTCCAACATCAGCTTTGCGCTGTGCCCGTTGCTGACCGATGGCGCCATCGAAGCCCTGCTGACGGCGGGCAGCGATGAGTTGAAAGCCACTTACCTGGAGAAGCTGATCACCGGCGAGTGGACAGGCTCTATGAATCTGACTGAGCCCCAAGCGGGCTCCGACCTGGCCTTGGTCCGTACCAAAGCCGAGCCACAGCCTGACGGTACCTACAAGGTGTTTGGCACCAAAATTTTCATCACCTACGGTGAGCACGACATGGCAGACAACATCGTCCATCTGGTGCTGGCCCGTGTGGTGGGCGCGCCTGAGGGCGTCAAGGGCATCAGCCTGTTTGTGGTGCCCAAGTTCCTGGTCAACGCCGATGGCAGCCTGGGCGCGCGCAACGATGTGCATTGCGTCTCCATCGAACACAAGATGGGCATCAAGGCCTCGCCCACGGCGGTGCTGCAGTACGGTGACAACGGCGGTGCCATCGGCTATCTGGTGGGTGAGGAAAACCGCGGTCTGGAATACATGTTCATCATGATGAACGCCGCGCGTTACGGCGTGGGTATGCAAGGTATTGGGGGTGTCTCTTTTTAACATCTCCCAGGCCACGAGAACGGGGGTGGTATCGGATTGCCTCTTT
>NZ_CADEPJ010000057.1 GCF_902829245.1 Comamonas jiangduensis
GAGGTGTATAGGAGCCAGGCCCGTTTGCACTGATTCAGGAAATCCGCCAGTGGTTTGACGGCCCGCTGGCGCTGTCGGGCTCGATTGCTTCCGGCGGTGCCATCTTGGCGGCACAGGCCATGGGGGCCGACTTTGCTTATATCGGTTCCGCCTTTATTGCCACCGACGAAGCACGTGCCGCTGAAGAGTACAAGCAAGCCATCGTGGACTGCAATTCGGACGATGTGGTGTATTCCAACCTGTTCACCGGCGTGCACGGCAACTACCTGGCGCCATCCATTCGTGCTGCCGGCCTGGATCCTGACAACCTGCCGGTGTCGGACCCCAGCGCCATGAACTTTGGCTCGGGCCGCACCAAGGCGTGGAAAGACATCTGGGGCTGTGGTCAAGGCATTGGCAGCATCGACAAAATTCAACCTGCGGCTGAGCTGGTGGCGCGTTTCAAGCGCGAATACCAAGAGGCGCGCCAGCGTCTGCTGCACGCGGCGTAACGGCTGCGCTCCCTGTACGGAACGGACCTTGTGGCCGTTTTTTTATGCGTGGAAGTCCGGGGTGTGACATCCACGCTTGGAGCATGGATAAGCCAAGACACTGGCTTTCTGAAAGATGCTGGAGTGCAATCACACCACAGTGTTTCACTGGGGTATGAACCATGGTGGCATCTCGACCTTGTCGAAGTGCCTAGCATTTGCGCAAATTTCAGTAAATACTGAAAATCAGAAAACATGCAAAGCTTTGATACGCCTCAGACAGTACGTGCTGCCAAACCACATCCGCGGCGCCCCCAGCCCGGAACTTGGTGGCTGGTGCTGTCGTCTTTGCTGTGGCTACCCCAGGCGGCAGTGATCGCGTGGGCGGTGCAATGTTTTGCGAATGCTCAGGCTTTGCAGTATCTGTGGCTGCAAGTGCTGGCAGTGGCGGCTTTGGGCGTGCTGCGTGCGGTGTGCGAAGGCTTGGGCACACGCATCACGTACCAGCATGCACGTGCCCAGGTGAGTCGGTTGCGCAGTCAGGCCTTGCAAGCGGTGGTGCAAACCTCACCGCTGGATCGCCTGCGTGCTCCATCAGGTTGGGCTGCCAGCGCCTTGGCCGAGCAGGCCGAAGCCATCGTGCCTTGGCTCTCACGCTATCAGCCGGCCCAGTGGCGCGTGATGGTGGTGGCGCCCGTGATTGCGTTGGCGGTAGCAACCCAGTCGTGGCTGGCTGCATTGATTCTGGTGTGCGCCGCGCCTTTGATTCCCTTGTTTATGGCGATTGTGGGCTGGCGGGCCCAAGCTGCCAGCGAAGCGCAGATGGTGGAGCTGGGGCAGATGAATGCCTTTTTGCTGGACCGGCTGCGGGGCCTGGGTACCCTGCGTGCGCTGCATGCCGTGCCGCAAACGGCGCAGCGCTTGCGCACCCATGCTGAGTCGCTGCGCACACGCACCATGCGTGTGCTGCGCATCGCCTTTCTTTCTTCTGCGGTGCTGGAGCTGTTTTCGGCTTTGGGCGTGGCCATGGTGGCCATGTATATCGGTTTCCATCTGCTGGGCAACTTGCCTTTTGGGGCTTGGGGCAAGCCGCTGAGTTTGGGCCAAGCCCTGTGGGTGCTGATGCTGGCCCCCAGTTTTTTTGACCCGCTGCGTGAGTTGTCTGCCGTGTGGCATGACCGTGCGGCAGGCCAGGCCGCCATGCAAGGTTTGCAAGCTTTAGGGCAGCAACGCATCCCTTTGCCCGCAGCGTTGGCCACACACGAAGCCGATGTGCAGAATGCGCCCGATGCGCAAGCGCACGGTGCCATGGCGGCACACATCACACTCAGAACTGGAAGTCTGCCCGCACCCAGAACATGCGCCCCGGCTCGGTAATGCGCTGGTCACCTGGGTAGCCAAAACCGGCATTACCCAGCAGGTTCAGGTGCTCGACATAGTATTTGTCAAACACGTTGTCGATCCCGGCCAGCAGCTTCACCGTGGGCGACACGCGGTAGCTGGCATTCAGCGCCAGCGTGCCAAAACCGGCTGTGGGCTTCAGATCGCGCCCCACCACATTGCCCTCGTCGCGGCTGTAGCGGTGCTGGGGGGCCACCAGTCGCCACAGAGTGCCCGCGGTCCACGCACCCTGTGCATAGTCCAGGCCCAGCTTCAGCTCAGGCGGTGGGGTCTGGGGCAAGGGACGGTGATCGGTGGTGTTGTTCTGCCAGCTGGCAGCCAGCGTGGCCTGCGCCGTCCACGCGGGTGCGAAGCGGTAGTGCCCACCCAGCTCCACCCCGGCGGTGCGCGCATCCACATTGCGCACGTTCTTGCTGCTGCCTGCGTAGTTGAACAGGATGTAGTCCTGCACCTGGCCCACGTAGGCCGATGCCCAGGCCTGCGCCCGCTCCCCCTTCCACTGCGCGCCAAAGTCCAGCTGGGTGGTTTTTTCAGGCTTGAGCAACTGGAAGGCGTTACCCTGGTTCAAGCCACCGTTGCTGGGCGAGAACAACTCCCAGTAATCGGGAAAGCGCTGCACGTGGCCCAGCCCGGCATACACCGTAGTGCCCTGTGCCAGCGTCTGCTCCCAGCGCACAAAGCCACTGGGCATCATGTGATCGCTGCGGCTGTCAGACATATTGCCGGTGTAGCGCCGTACCTGCGCCTGGTCCAGCCGCAGCCCGCCCACCCAGCGCGTGCTGGCGCCGGCCTTCCAGGGGGATTCGGCAAACCAGCCCCAGTTACTGAACTTGGCATCGCGCACCCGCGGCTGCAACTGATAAGACATGCTGGGTGTACCCGCGCGCTTGTCATGCGGGCTGACATAGCTGTCCACCCCGGTCACCACCTCCAGCGACTGCAGCGGCTGCAGCGTGAGCGCCAGGCGGCCACCATTGGTAATGCGGCGCACATTGCTGGCTTTGCCACCGGCCATCATGCCGATGGTGGGCGGCGTGCGCAGGGTGTAGTTGTCCATCAGGTGGTCAGCGCTGTGGTGGTACAGCTGCGCCTCCAGCTTGCTCAGCCACGGCGTCAGGTGGCGCTTTTCCACGCGCAGCCCCACGCTGTCGCGGCGGAACATGCTGCCATCCATAGCGCGGGTGGCGTATTTGGCCCAGCCATCGCCTGCGCCCACGGTCAGCTCGGCCAGGGTGTCGGCATTGGGTGTCCAGCCCAGTGCCACGTCGGCATTCCACTTTTCGTAGGCCGAATGCACGCGCTGGCCTGCACCGTCTTCGTAGTTGTCGCTGTGCGAGCGGTTGGCGCTGATGCGGGCGTACATCTGCGGGTTGCCCACCTCCAGCTCGGCACGCTGGTCATTGCGGCCATGGCTGCCGGCCATCACGCTGGCCGTGCCACGAGCTGCGGCCTGCTCAAACTCGGGCGGCAGGCGGTCAAACCGCACCACCCCGGCCGAAGTACCCGGCCCCACAGCACCGTCTGCGGCCCTTTGACCAGCGTCAGGCTGTCAAAGGTTTCGGGCGAAATGTACGAACTGGGCGAATCCATGCGCCCCCGCAGGCCCCAGCACATGGGCGCCGTTGGTCAACAGCGGCAGGCGCGAGCCAAACTGGCCGCGAAACACTGGATCGCTGTTGCTGCCGCCGCTGCGCAACGCTGAAAAGCCCGGAATGGATTTGAGGTAATCCGCCGCATCGCTGGCCGGAACGGGCTGGCGCGGCTGTTTAGGGTCTATCACCAGCTGGATGGGCGACTGGTCGTGCACTGCCGTCACCACCACCTCGGGCTGAACGACAGGTTCAGCCTGCTGGGCCCCCACCTGCGCGCTCCACAAGGCCAGGCAGGCCAGTGCCACGGGGCGCAGTACGAGCAAAGATGTACGGGGCATGGGGCAGCCACGTTCAATGTCCGGGCTGCTACAGAGGCGCAAGGCTGCGCCGCAGTCAAAAAATACATGGTTTTCAATTTCTTTTCCGTGCCCGTACACGCCCAGGGCAAAGCTGGGCGGCGCACGCAGGCAGCCGCCCCCACAGGGCGTGAAACAAGCTAATTGCAAGGAACACCACATCCCTGAGGGGCCACAGCCTTTGCACACTGCTAGCGGCGTTGCGGCAGCGGTGGTACAGGTGGCGGGCACACAGTGATCAGGTGCAGGCGTTCAACGTGAGTGTGTTCAGGGCGGCCATGCCTGCAAGCACCCGCTGTTCCAGCGGAATGCGCACAGCGCGGGGCGCTTGCAAAGCAGCAGGCAGCACAAAAAGTAGTCGCGTATGGCCAACGCCAGCCCGCAGACCCAAGGTGCGCAACCACGGCAGGTGCCGCAGTCCGCAATACCCAAGGCCGCGCTCGACACCCAGGCATCTAGCGCAAGGGCGGCATCAGCAGATTTACGCACGGAAAAGAGAGGGCGGCCCGCGTGGGGGCAAGGGCGCGCTGATTTGCAGCGCTGGGGGAAAGTGCGGTGGCTGCTTCCAGCGGTGTGGGTGGGCAGGCTCGGGGTACTGCACCACCTGCAGCGCAAAGGCTGCAGGGCCCATCAATGCCACGCACAGCAAGCAATGCGGCCCGGCATGCTCACTATGGTCAAGATCGGGGTGTGGCGCATCGGTGGCATTCAAGCCTGCCTCCAGCCATGCGGTGTATTCCGCATCGCTGGCCGGCAATGCCGCCTCCGATATGCACAGGCTGTGCTGCATGGCAGACAGCATCGCATCGCCCCCCATCGGCACAGGCATTGGCATGGCCCGCACACGTACGCCAGAGAGCATGGCCACCAGCCACAGCAGCGTGAACACCGTGAGAACCACGGTGTGCAAGCGACGGCGTTGACGGATGTTTTCCAGCATGGCGCGCATTATTCGCGAAAAGCAGCACCGCGCCAGCGTTGGCGCGCGCTAGGGGCCCTATTCAACGCATTGATTGCGCTGGAATTGCGCTGCCGCAAACCTGCAAGCTCCCCATGTCTCGGCTTGCACGCTCGCGCAGACTGGCAAGTCTGCACGCACATTACGCATCCAATTAGCATCTAACGCTTATCTGTATTGCGCCAGCAGCTATCAAATTCAAACTCCAGGCAGAACGAGCGCCACACACCGCAGCCCGAGCTGGCTGTGTGAGGCAGCTTGCTGCGTGCACGGCGCAAGCCGCTGGTCTTTGTGCGTGCTTTTGACAGGTGCCGTGGCGCCAGGGCGGTTGGTCTGCGGTCATGCACCCTGCGCCGTGAGCGGGCCGCTCACAGCTTCCACCACCCCACCATGCCCAGCGCTGACAGCGCCCACATGCCCATCAGGGCGTGCCGACACCACTGCGTGTGCTGGCGCAGCACCGTGACATACAGCAACGCACACCCCACAGCAATCGCGCCCGCCATGGTGGGAATCATGGCCATCAAGGCATTCGCACGCTCCGCACCCGAGGTGCCCACATGCATGGTCAGCAGCAACGCCAGCGGCAGGCAGCCACAGATGGTCAGCGTGAAAGCCGCCAAAGCGTATGACCAGCCATAGCTCAGCCCCAAAAACGATGAAAAATTGCTGGGTGGGGTCATGGAGATACAGCCTTTGTGCGATGGGTAATCAAAATGGACAGGCGCTAGGCAAACGCAGGAGCGACGCAGTGGCAACGCAAACAGTCTGGCAGCGCACGCCCTTTGTTTGCAAGCACTAGAAAGACTCAAAACCGGCCTGAGCGCTTGATTTTAAAGCGCAGGCAGCTATTAAAACGGGAACCTTTACGCCTGCTGCCACGCGTTGAACCAGCGGGGCTGCAAGCCGGATGGCTGCACGGGCATGCAAGCTCCTTCACTTGGCGCTCAAAGGCTCTGAAGCTCACACGCTCGCCCTGGAGCTTGATGCCTGTCAATCTGCTCGCCGGTGCGGCCCACGTTGGACGCGTATGTACGGCACCTGCATGCCCCGTATTAGCTGGCGCTGGCACAAAGTGCCAAACCCCGCTGCGAGTCAAAGAAGCCAGAAAGCTGTAATACGGACTGCATCAACCCTGTGGCCTGCCATAAATCACTAGATAGCCACTTCCGTGCGGCTTCGGGCTGCTCTCGCATCTACTGCTGGCAACGGCCAACCAAGCCATGCGCCTGTCTATCCAGGCAGTCAGCGCCCCCTACTCCTTCCGGTTGTCCGTAAGGCATCTGGCCCTACTGACTTTGCCCATCGCCCTGGCCTATCGGCTGCACGTCGGCCATTTATGCCACCACTCCGAAGCAAGCGCACGATTTTTTATATTTTGTTATGCTGCTTTCGCAATTCCTTGCATGATGCAGCTAGATTCTTGTGACCATTATTAAAACTGAAATACCGTTCTCGAAATTAGAAATGCTTAATCTTTTGCAAGCAGCTGTAGATCAAGCATTTAATGCAGTACTCATTACAAGCCCTGGTGAAAATGGTCGGAGACACAAAATAATTTACTGCAATCCCGCGTTCTGCAAAATGACAGGCTACAGCTTAGAGGAGCTCTTTGGCCAATCCCCCGGTTTGCTGCAAGGCCCTTTGACAGATAAAGAGCTTCTTCAAAAATTACGAATTACTCTTCTTGAAGACAAATATTTTTTAGGATCAGCTTTAAACTATCGTAAAGATGGCACCATTTATTTGGTTGAGTGGAATATTTCTGCAGTTCGCGATGCAACTGGCGAAATTCAGGCATATGTTTCTGTGCAGCAAGATATCACCGCACGCGCAGAGGCTGAACATAGACAAGCCTTACTTGCACGCGCCCTGGATGCCACAGAAGACGCAGTTTTAATTTCAGACGACAAAGCACAAATTCTTTTTGTCAATCAAGCTTTTGAACATCAAACAGGGTATTCAAGCAGTGAAGTTTTAGGAAAGACGCCTAAATTCCTGCAATCTGGCACACATACACCTACTTTTTATGCTGATCTACACCTTGCACTGGCACAAGGTGAGAGCTATCAATCCACCTTTACCAACAAGCATAAAGATGGGCATCTGTACTATGCCGCTCAGACCATTACCCCAATTAAAGACGAAAACGGCTCCATAGCGCATTTTGTCAGCGTCAGCAAAGACGTTTCTGATTTAGTCATGCGTACGCACGAACTAAAAAAGCAAGCGGAGCATGATGCATTAACTGGTTTGCTCAATAGACGTGTTGGCGAAAGAAAACTTAAGCTCTGCTGCAAAACGGCACAATCAAAAAAACAAGCTTATGCATTAATTCTTATAGATATTGACAACTTCAAAAAAATAAATGATCAATTTGGACATGATGAAGGCGATAGAGTTTTAAGACAATGTGCAAAACTCATCAATGCCTCCGTCCGAGTGGGTGACATTGTCACACGATGGGGTGGTGAAGAATTTTTGATTGTATTGCCAGGCTGCTCACTGGGCGCTGCCAGAGATCTAGCAGAGCGCATCCGAAAGGTCGTTGCCAGCCAGGATGATCCGATCGTTGGACAAATCACGCTGTCCCTTGGTCGCGCCACACCCATTCTTCTTCTCTTTTTTTTTTTAGTGACACGCGGACCACAGAAATCTCCCCTCTCCTCTTCGTCGGCAGCGTCAGATGGGTATAAGAGACGGCGCCTGAACGCCACATCCTTTGCATGAAGTGGGGAACCAAGTACGGGCCAGAATATGTCAACCGCCTGTATGCCATGGTTCGACGCCATCTCAGCGGTGATTTTCGCTTTGTCTGCCTGACCGACAACGCTGAAGGGATACGTTCTGAGGTGCAGTGCTTGCCCATTCCCTCGTTGGACTTGCCCGCAGGCATTCCTGAGCGTGGGTGGACCAAGCTCACGACGTTTACCAAAGACCTGTACGGACTGAAGGGTACTGCCCTGTTTTTGGATGTGGATGTGGTCATCACGGGTTCGTTGGATGACTTTTTCACCTATCCCGGTGAGTTCCTCATCATTCACGACCACAAGCGCCCCTGGCGTATCACGGGTAACTCTTCCGCGTATCGCTTTGAGCTGGGTGCACATGCGGATGTGCTGGAGTACTTCCGTGGTCACTTTGAAGAAATCCGCAAGCAATTTCGCAATGAGCAGGCTTACCTGTCGGATGTGATTCACAAGCAAGGCAAGCTCAAATACTGGCCGGCTGAATGGTGCCCTAGCTTCAAGTACCACTGCATCCCGACATGGCCGACCAATTTCTGGAAGCCTACTTTCGTTCCCGATAACGCCCGCATTGTGATCTTCCACGGTGAATGCAATCCGCCGGATGCGTTGGCGGGGCGTCGCAATCGCCGTTTCCGCTATATCAAGCCTGCTACCTGGGTGGCGCAACACTGGCGCGAATAATTTTTTAATCGGTGGTGCAAGCCCCTCTTGGCCGTGGCCTGAGGGGCTTTTTTGTCCATTCACCTTCGTTTTGTTATGACATCTTCAGAACAGCCGCGTAACCCTTTGCACGGATTAACGCTTGAGCGCATGCTCACAGACTTGGTTGACTACTATGGCTGGGGGGAGTTGGGCGAGCGCATTCCGGTACGCTGCTTCAACCTTGATCCGAGCATGGCTTCCAGCTTGCGGTTTTGCGCAAAACGCCTTGGGCGCGAGAGAAGGTGGAGCAGCTGTACCTCTACACCCTGCGTCAGCACCAGCGTGGGCAGCGCTAAGAAACGCTGACCGCGAGAACCCTGACACTGCTTCATGGCTGCGCTTGGCATTCCAGCCAGCAGCCCTGAAGCCTTGCAGCCAAGAGGCGTAGGGCGCTCTATACAGCCTAGGTAAATGGGTCCATCAAGAAGTGGTTGGATGAAGGCGGGCGCTTCTTCCTGCTGCCTCAATTGGTGTTTGTGAAACCCGGGTTTTTACTTGCTTTGTGGGCCCATGCACCGAAGAATTGCGCGCTTTCCCTATTTTTGTGTTTCATGCCTGATGCCAACTTATTCACAGCCAGCCAATACGCAGCGATCTGCGACAGCTTGCCCGATCCTGCTTTTATCCTGACGGAGTCTGGGCGTTACGCGGCTATTTTGGGTGGCAAGGACAAGCGCTACTACCACGACGGCAGCAGCCTGATTGGTCAGCGCATTGCGCAAGTGCTGGCGCCCGCAAAAGCGCAGTGGTTTTTACAGCAAATTCACGCGGCGCTCTCCAGCCAGCAAATGCTGGTGGTGGAGTACGAGTTGAGTGCCCGCGATGTCTTGGGGTTGCCCGATGAGGGGCCTGAGCATGCCATTTGGTTTGAAGGGCGCATCAGTGCGCTGGCGCATCTGTATGACGGTGAAAAAGCCGTGCTTTGGGTGGCCAGCAACATCACTGCCAGCAAACAGTTGCAGCAGTTGCTGCAGCGCCAGGCCATGGGCGATGAACTGACGGGCTTGCACAATCGCCGCAGTTTCATGCAGGCCATGTCACAGGCCTATGCCGCATTCCAGCGCGATGGCACATCGGCATGCTTGGTGAGTTTTGATGTGGATGGCTTCAAAGCCATCAACGATGGTTTGGGGCACCCCATGGGCGATCAGGCCTTGCGTGATTTGGCACATGCGGCGCAGCAGGTCGCGTGCGCACCAGATCTGGTGTGCCGCCTAGGAGGCGATGAATTTGTCATTCTGAGCTTGGGCCGGAGCATGGCCAACACCATGCTGTTTGCCCAGCCATTGCTGCACCGCGGCCGCCAAGCGCTGGCGCCGTCTGCCACTGCCGGCTCGGTGCCAACGCTCAGTATCGGGATTGCCCACTTCAGCGAGCATGACACCAGCGTTGAAGACATCATGCGCCGGGTGGATCAAGCGATGTACATCTCCAAAACGCAAGGCGGGCACCAGGTGAGCACGGCCGAGCGCCGGGTCGCATAAAACAAATCGCGTGAGGCGCGGATTGCGATGTTGCGCATGCAGCGCCATGGGCGCTGCGCGGGTTGCGGCTTCGTTTATGCCGCCAGTTGCTGCGCATGGTGGCGCAGGTGGTCGTCGATAAAGCTCTGGATGAAGTAGTAGCCGTGGTCGTAGCCCGCTTGGCGGCGCAAGGTCAGTGGCTGGCCCACTTTTTCGCAGGCTGCTTCCAGCGCTTCGGGCAGTAATTGCTTTTCATGCAAAAACTTGTCGGCCAAGCCTTGGTCGATCAAGATGCCCGCGGGGTAAGGGGCTTTGCCCTGTTTTTCCATCAGCAAGGTTGCATCGTGCTGTGCCCAGACGGCACGGTTGTCGCCCAGATAGCCGGTGAAGGCTTTTTCGCCCCATGCGCAGTTGCTGGGGTTGGCGATGGGCGCAAAGGCCGAGACGCTTTTGAACTTGCCAGGGTGGCGCAGCGCCAGCGTGAGTGCGCCGTGGCCGCCCATGCTGTGGCCAAAGATACCCAGGCGCTGCATGTCCAGTGGCAGGTAGCGGCCCAGCATGGGCAGCAGCTCGTCGATGATGTAGCTTTCCATGCGCCAGTGGCGCTCCCAGGGCGATTGCTGGGCATTCAGGTAAAAGCCGGCGCCCACGCCAAAGTCCCAGCTGTCTGCTTCACCGGCCACTTTGGCGCCGCGTGGGCTGGTGTCGCAGGTGATGAGGGCCAGGCCCAGCTCGGCGGCCATGCGCTGGGCACCGGC
Organism: Comamonas jiangduensis; assembly: GCF_902829245.1. GTDB lineage: Bacteria > Pseudomonadota > Gammaproteobacteria > Burkholderiales > Burkholderiaceae_C > Comamonas > Comamonas jiangduensis. Next base: position 10,451 of record NZ_CADEPJ010000057.1, read on the forward strand.
CTTGACCATGAAGGTTTCTTCGGTGCAGGTCAGCCCTGCCAAGAACAGCAGGGCGGGCACCTTCTCGCCCATGATGGCCTGGGGCGGCAGGTAGACGGAGAACTTCATGGCCAGACCAATCTCGCGCGAGTCGTGCTGGTAGTAGCGCTGGGCACCACCAAAGCAGGCGTGGGCATTGACCAGTTCAAAAGGGGTAGACATGGAGGACTCCTAGAAAAATAGCTGCTAGCGCTTGATTTAGTTGATCTTCAAATGCTTTTGTCGATGAAGTTCAATAAATACGTGCGCTAGCTGCTCTTTTTTATGGGGTGGGCTGAATACCGTCAGTGTAGAGCGTACGGCGCAGATCAAAGGTTGTGGGTGTTTGGCTTGCTGCGCAGTCCTACCCGGGTGGGCCGCATAGCCGGGAGGATGGACGCTTTGGGTTGCCGGAGTTTTGCGCATGAAAGTGGTTCACCAGTTGTTTGTCTGCCTGCACGCCGTGATGGCGCTGCTGTTTGCCCTGGTCTCTTTGGGTTTGCTGCTGGGGTGGCGGCCAGCAAAGGCTGGAGCTGTGGGCACTTGGCTGGGGTGAAGACGCCACGCTGCATTGGGTGGAAGTGATGGGCGTGCTGGCTGCGGCAGTCGTGGCGCTGCAAATCAGCCAGACCGTGGTGGAAGAAGAGGTGGTGCGCGATGCCAGTATTGCCGGCCCTACGCGCGTGCGCCGGTTTTTGTCGCGCTTTTTGGTGGTTGTGGTGGTGGCGCTGGCGATTGAGGCGTTGATTGCCACCTTCAAAGGGCAGGAGACACCGCAGCACCTGCTGTATCCCGCTGCGCTGATGGCGGGTGTGGGCCTCATGCTGCTGGGCTGGGGCGTGTTTGTGCACCTGAACCGTTCTGCCGAAGAACTGGAGCCCGAGGCGATGGAGGCGGCCAAAAGCGAAGATGGCGAGGTCAGTCAAGACCGCTGAGGGCAAGCGTGTGGTCACGCCTTCAAAAAAGCCTCGCACAATCTGCGAGGCTTTTTGATGTGCGGGTGCTGGCTGCGTGGCGGTTGCCAAGCCTGTACCGCAGTTAGGGCTGCTTGCCGTTATTGGCCGCCGCAGCAGCCGCACGCAGCTTGTCTTTTTTGCTCATGCGCTTGCCCTTGATGCCGCCGTTGTTGCCGTCTTCGTGCGGTGCGCGCTCTGGGGCTTGCTCGGTCACGGAGTAGGCGGGCAGGGTTTCCAGCGGCAAGTCCAGGTGGTTGCGCTTGGCAATCAGCTGCCAGTGTGCCATGGCCTCTGGCGTGACAAAGCTGATGGCCGTGCCCGACAGGCCTGCGCGGCCCGTGCGGCCCACGCGGTGCGTGTAATCGTCGGGGGAGCGCGGCAGGTCGTAGTTGATGACCACGGGCAGCGCTTCAATGTGAATGCCGCGTGCGGCCAAATCGGTGGTCACCAGCACCTGCCAGCGGTTGGCTTTGAACTCGCGCAGCACGGTCTCGCGCGCGCCCTGGCTCAGCTCGCCATGAAAGGCCGTCGCGTAAATGCCTTTGGCGTACAGCTTGTTGGCAACGTGCTCGGCGCTGTAGCGGCTGGCCACAAACACCAGCACGCGCTGGCCGGGGTGTTGCTCCACCAGCTCACGCAGCAAGGCGCTGCGGCGTGCGGCATCCACATGAATGGCCCGCTGCGCAATCGTGGCGTCTTGCTGGTGCGTGTTCTCCACGCTAATGCTGTGGTGGTTGTCACGCAGCAGTTGGTTGACCAAACTTTCTACCGCAGGGCCGAAGGTGGCAGACAGCAGCAGCGTCTGGCGCTGGCCTTTGGCGGGCAGTAGGGCCAGCACTTGTTCCAGTTCTTCGGCAAAGCCCAAATCCAGCAAGCGGTCGGCTTCGTCCATCACCAAGGTTTGCAGGGTGTGGAACTTGAGCTGGCTGTGCGCCACCACGTCCAGCAAGCGGCCGGGGGTGGCAATCACCATGTCTACACCGCCGCGCAGGGCCATCAGCTGGGGGTTGATGGAGACACCGCCCGTCAGCACTGCCACCTTGGGGCGGTTGCCCAGTGCTTCGCCCAGGTGGTAGATCAGCTCGGCCACCTGCGCAGCCAGCTCGCGCGTGGGCACCAAGATCAGCGCTTGCGTGGCCCGAGGGCCCTGGCGTTGGGCTGCATCGCTCCGCATCCACGCTTGCAACAGCGGCAGCACATAAGCCGCTGTTTTGCCCGAGCCCGTGGGCGCACAGGCGCGCAAATCCTGGCCCTGCACAATCGCGGGAATGGCTTGGGACTGAACGGCTGTGGGCGCAATCAGGCCTTGGGAGGCAGCGGCGTGGGCCAGCGAAGGAGCAAGGCCAAGGGCGGTAAAGGGCATAGGCGAGCCAAATCAAACAAAGGCGCTGATTGTCGCGCCTTGCGCGCTGTTGGTGCGCCAAGGACTTTGCTGCCGCTGCCGCTTTCGGCAATTTGGGCGGAACCTTTGGGGCGCAAGGCGTTCAGACCGCTGAGCGCGCAGCCTGCAATCTGGTCTCGGTTGCGCCTAACGATAGAGATGGAACCCCGTGGAATGAATGTTGTGGTGAAAACAATCGCAGTCCTTGGGCTGGCTTTTTCGGTCGCCCAGGCACAGGCAGAGTTCGTGAGTATTGCAGGCAACAAGGTGAATGTGCGACAGACGCCCTCGACCAAAGCGGAGCTGGCATGGGAGCTGACCAAAGGCTACCCGATGCAAGTCACGCAGAAAAAAGGCAATTGGCTCAAGGTGAAAGACTTTGAGGGAGAGCTGGGCTGGGTGTATCAGCCGCTGACCAGCAAGCGCGCACCACATCGTGAAGGCCAAAACAGCGAATGTGCGCTCAGGCCCCGGCACGCAGCACAAGAAAGTGGCCACGATTCACAAGTACGATTTGTTCCAAACCCTGGACAAGCAAAACGGCTGGGTCAAAGGCAAGACCAGCGAAGGTCAGGTGGGCTGGATTTCCAAAAAGCTGCTCTGGGGCTGGTAAAGCGCCTGGGCCACCAGCCATAAAAAAAGCGCTCCTTGAGAGCGCTTTTTGCTTGGGGCAAAGCGGCGGCTTCGTGCTTAGTACTTGACCACCGAGCGGATGGACTTGCCCTCGTGCATCAGGTCAAACGCTTCGTTGATCTGCTCCAGCGGCATGGTGTGGGTCACAAAGGGCTCGAGCTGGATCTTGCCGGCCATGGCGTCTTCCACCATGCCGGGCAGCTCGCTGCGGCCCTTGACGCCGCCAAACGCGGTGCCCATCCACTTGCGGCCGGTGACCAGTTGGAAGGGGCGGGTGGAGATCTCTTGGCCGGCGCCAGCGACGCCAATGATCACGCTCTGGCCCCAGCCACGGTGCGCGCATTCCAGCGCGGCACGCATGACCTGGGTGTTGCCGATGCACTCGAAGCTGTGGTCCACGCCCCAGCCGGGCATCTCTACGATGACTTGCTGGATGGGGTGGTCGAAGTCCTTGGGGTTGATGCAGTCGGTGGCGCCAAGGTTTTGGCCAAGTCGAACTTGGCTGGATTGGTGTCAACGGCAATGATGCGGCCCGCCTTGGCTTGCTTGGCACCTTGAATCACGGCCAGGCCGGTGCCGCCCAGGCCGAACACGGCCACGGTGTCGCCTTCCTGCACCTTGGCGGTGTTCTTCACGGCGCCCAGGCCGGTGGTCACGCCGCAGCCCAGCAGGCACACCTGCTCGGGGTTGGCATCGGGGTTGATTTTGGCCAGTGAGACCTCGGCCACCACGGTGTACTCGCTGAACGTGGAGCAGCCCATGTAGTGGTAGATGGGCTGGCCGTTGTAGCTAAAGCGTGTGGTGCCATCGGGCATCACGCCCTTGCCCTGGGTGGCGCGCACGGCGGTACACAGATTGGTCTTGCCGCTCTTGCAAAACAGGCATTCGCCGCATTCGGCGGTGTACAGCGGAATGACGTGGTCACCGGGCTTGACGCTGGTCACGCCTTCGCCCACTTCCACCACGATGCCTGCACCTTCGTGGCCCAGCACCACGGGGAACAGGCCTTCGGGGTCTTCACCGCTGAGCGTGAACGCATCGGTGTGCCACACGCCGGTGTCGGTGATCTTGATCAGTACTTCACCCTTCTTGGGAGGGGCGACATCGATTTCCACGATTTGCAGGGGTTCTCCGGCCTTAAAGGCCACGGCGGCGCGGGATTTCATGGTCAAGTCTTTCTTTGGAAGGGGACAACACATGGTGGCGCACTGTGCGGCCACCCTGGGCGAAAAGTATGAATGTAGGCGATCACGGCCAACCCTAAAGCCCTATGACCGCATGCGGCAGGGCTTTGGCCGAATATGAGGGGTGTTGGCATATTCGGTCATGCGCCGTATGCAAAGCTGGCGCGCCAGTCAACAAGTACCAAATTGGCCTTGCGCGCTTATTCTGTCTGCGCTAGCAGCTCTGTTTTTTGATAGTTATGGCCCACCACCACTCCGGCGCGCACCGCGTCGATATCGTCGTCTACCCCGGCTTCAAGGCGCTGGAGGCCATTGGCCCGATGTCGGTCTTTGAGTATGCGAATGTGCATCTGCGCCAAAAAGGGCTGCCCGATGGCTATGCCCTGCGCGTGGTGGCAGCCGCCCGGGGTGTGGTGCGCTCCGATACCTTGATGGCGCTGGAGGCCACGCACACCCTGGCCGATGTAGAGCAGGACACGGGCTGCACCGTGCTGCTGGTGGGCGCGCGCCACATTGCCACGGTGCTGCAGGCCAGCGCGCCGCTGGTGGACTGGGTGGGACGTGTGGCGCCCCAGGTGGCGCGCACGATTGCCTTGTGCAGCGGCAGCTTCTTCCTGGCCGAGGCCGGGTTGCTCAACGGCCGCCGCGCAGCCACGCACTGGAGCGTGGCGCAGGAGCTGCAGCGCCGCCACCCCGAGGTGCGGGTGGATGCCGATGCCATTTATGTGCGCGAAGGGCCGTACTGGACCTCCGCCGGGGTGACGGCGGGCATTGATTTGGCACTGGCCGTGGTGGAGCAGGATTTTGGCCACGCGCTGGCGCTGGAGGTGGCGCGCGATCTGGTCATGTACCTCAAGCGCCCGGGTGGGCAGTCGCAGGTCAGCGTGCAACTGGCCAGTCAGGCCGTGCAACACAGCTGCGTGCGGCCGGGGCAGCACAGGGTGCTGGCGCCCCCGGATCCGCCCATGCCGCAGGCGCTGCTGGCCGAAAAAGCCGCCATGAGCGAGCGCCACTTTCGCCGTGTGTTCCAGCAAGAAGCGGGCTGCAGCCCGAGTGCATTTGTGGAAAGCGCCCGTCTGGAAGGCGCCAAACAGTTGCTGGAAACGCGCGGTGATCTGCCCTTGAAAACGGTGGCGGCCAAGGTGGGACTGGGGTCGGAGCAGGCGCTGCGCCACCTGTTTCAAAAGCGGCTGGGGATTACGCCTGTGGCCTACCGGGAGCGTTTTGGCGATTAAGCGCGGGCCGCGCCCCCCTTGATGCGTCGTTGTTTTGTTTGGTGGTGTGTCCGCACTGCTGCCAGCGGCTTCGCATGTGGTCTTCACTGCCCATCGAAAATTGGCTGGGCGTTGTGGCCGCTGCGTGTGACCGGCGCTCAGCGCAGCGTTCACTGAACGGCGTTGTTCCACTGCGCCAGCAGGCTGGCAAATTCATCGGCTGGTGAATGCGGCGGCTGCGCCATGGCCGCATTGTCGGGATTGGCGTCTGGAGCGCCGTGCAAGACGGTATGAGGCGGCGTGCTCAAGGCCGCTGCCGCAGCAGGTGGTGTGGGCTGTCCAGCAACTGCAGCAGATTGAGCTGGGGATTGACCAGCCACAGGCACATCACATAAGTGGCGGTGGCAATGGCGGGTCGCCCGCTCCAGCCGCGCCATGGTGGGCTGGGAGATGCCCAGTTGCTGCGCCCATTGCGCCTGTGTTTCGCCACGGGCTTTACGCGCCGCCACGATGCGCTGGGCCATGTGTTCGATCTGCGAGAGGATGAAAGGCGGAAAGTCTGCGGGGCAGGTGTTCTGGCGGGGCATGGCACGGATGGTAGTGCCGTTCGTCGGTATCTTGTGGAAGTCTATGAATATTTTTGTAAGCCAACACGTCTGCCGCAGCGTACGGTGTGCGGCCAAAGCACACGGCAGTCGCTTTCAAAAAAGAAGCTGCTAGCGCTGGTATTGATTTGGTTTCGATGCGTTTTATGTGTGAAATCAAGGTGGCACATGCGCAAGCAAGTAATTTTTTTGTGAGAAGGGAGGGGTACAGCAACCAATCCATAGGCAGCCAGCCCAATAAACGCAGCATCCAGCGCTGGTACCAACGGGTGTTGGGTTCGGTGTCGTAGACGGGCGGTGGGTTGCCCACGCCACTGTGCCAGCGCAAGCGCCCGTCTTCCCCCAGTGTGACTTGGTAAGCGCGCAGGGGCACGGTGTTGTCGAAGGTGCGGTGAATGCCTTGCGCCAGCGTGGGGCTGTCGATTAGCAGACCCATCTCGGTGTTCAGATGCATGGAGCGTGGGTCAAAGTTGAACGAACCCACAAAAGCGCGCTGCCCATCGACGGCAAAGGTTTTGGAGTGCAGGCTGCTGCCAGAGCTGCCCAGATTGGCGAGGTTGAGTTTCAGGCGCTCTTCCTCGCTGGAATATTGAGGCACTTGCCCCAGCATTTCATACAGTTCCACGCCCGCTTCCAGCAGCGGCTTGCGGTATTTGGCGTAGCCCGAATGCACGATGGTGACATCGGTGGCTTGTAGTGAATTGGTCAAAATGCGCACCTGCAGGCCTTGGGCCCGCAGCTGGGCAAAGGCTTCGACACCCTCTTGGGTTGGCACAAAGTAGGGCGAGACCAAATCCAGCCTTTGCTGGATGGGGCCGGTGGCGCGCAGCAACTGTTGCACGATCAAGGCTTGGGGCTGGGCCTGAGCCTGAATTTTTTCGGGCGGGTCGCTCACCAGCGTGGCCGTGGCCCACTCCATATTCAGCCGTGCGTCGACCAGATTTTGAACAAAGGGCGTGGCTTCCAACGCTTGCCGGTATTCCTGCGCAGCGGGCGATTGCGCCAGCGCGTTGCCCTGGGCGCGCAGTGCATCCACGGTGAGTGGGGTGGGCTGGGCAATTTGCTCGGCAGGGTAGGCGGCAACGTTGTTCCAGTAACGGTCAAACGCTTGCTCAATGTCTTGCACCACAGGGCCGATGACCAGTACATCCAAATCGGCAAACAGCACGCCGTCGGTGGCGCCAAAATATTCGTTGCCCACATTGCGCCCGCCCACAATGCTGGCCTGCCCGTCGGCCGAGAACGATTTGTTGTGCATGCGCCGGTTGTTGCGGCTGAACTCCGTCACGTAGCCTAGCTTTTTGAACAGGCCACGCAGTACAAAGGGGTTGAAGATGCGCACCTCCGCATTCGGGTGCTGGTGCAGTGCTAGCAGCGCATCGTCCAGCCCGGAGGTGCCGCCGTCGTCCAGCAGCAGGCGCACGCGCACCCCGCGGTCGGCGGCCATCAGCAACTCATGCAGCAGCAAGTTGCCCGTTTTGTCATTGCGCCAGATGTAGTACTGCACATCCAGCGTGCGCTCGGCCGCCCGCGCCAGCAAACCGCGTGCCGCAAAGGCTTCTCGCGGGTCTTCCAGCGCATAAAAACCGGAAGACGCAGGGTCAGCCTGCGCCTGCGCGCGCAATTGCTGGTGGGCCTGGCCCAAAGTGGTTTGCTCAGACACTTGCGGCGTGATGGCTTGCCGGTTGGCATCGGGGTGCGCAACCGGTGGGAGGCCGCATGCGCTCAGTAGCAAAGACATGGCAGCTCCAGCAGGGCATGGCGGTAGCGTGGCAGGCACAACAATGGTTGCATGGCGTAGAGCTGGCGTTGTAAAGCGCGTTATCAAGATGGGCGGGATGGCTGCTTGCCTTGGCCGAGCTGGGCAGCGGCAGGCAGCGGTGGCCGCATCAGTCGCCCATCACCACGCCTTCACGGCGGGGGTCAGCGCCGCCAAACCAGAAGGTTTTGCCGTGGGCCGCGCCCCGGGTGATGGCTTGCAGGCCACTGGTCAGCTCTTGCTCTTTCACTTCGGCGCCGCGGGTTTTTAAGGCCTCTACGGTGGTGGCGGGAAAGCGCTGGGCTTCCAGCAGGCTGGGGCCATTCAAGCTGCTGAAATTGGGCAGATTGATGGCCTGCTGCGGCGTCAGCCCCCAGCCCAGCACGCCTTGCAGGGTTTTGGCGGTGTAGTGAATGATTTGTGCGCCGCCGGGGCTGCCAGCACTCATCACCAACTGGCCGGTGGCTTTGTCAAACACCAGCGTGGGGGCCATGGACGAGCGCGGGCGCTTGCCGGGTTGCACGCGGTTGGCAATTGGCTGGCCGTCTGCGGCCTTGGGGGCCATGCTGAAGTCGGTCAGCTCGTTATTGAGCAAAAAGCCTTTGACCATCTGGCGGCTGCCAAACTGGTCTTCGATGGTGGTGGTCATGGCC
>NZ_CADEPJ010000058.1 GCF_902829245.1 Comamonas jiangduensis
CTCTATCGGTGCTATCGGTGACTTGAATGCCGACGCCGATATATCGTTTTGTTGTGCCGCGCAATTCTGCGGAAATTGATGTGTACCCAATTGATCTTGAGTCTAGATGTCGCTCAATATAATTCCGGCATGTCGAGATGGCAATTTTTTCTGGATTGCGCTTCTCGATTTCTATTTGAGATAATATAAACTCCCGCTTTTTCAGCAACTTCTCTTTGCCGCATAGTTTGTCGCCAAGCCATCCTGCATTTGTGTTTGTAGATATGGCAAGCAAAATTGATGGTAATATATATAAGAATTTTTTCATATGCCTTTGACTCGGCGTTGCACGTCTTTGAAGTGGAATAACTAGAATTGGATCTAGCCATTTACTAATGAAATAGCCGATAAATGATTAATTGCGTGTTTAAATTATTGAATTGTAAACTATCAAAATTTGATCCTTTAGATATGCATCTACATGTGGCGTTTCTTTTCCGTTATACCCCTGTAAATCTACGTTATATGGCACGAATTTCGCTATTGAATGCTTGAGTCGTTTAGCCTCTCCAATCCATGTAGCGTTGACATCTTCATCGCCAGGCAACTTGCGAAGTTCAACGGCAATATCTAAATCGCTATCTGGTCGATGCGTGCCTTTGAGGCGACTGCCAAAAATGTAAACTTTGGTTACTATGGGTTCATTTTGGCCCAGTTTTGAAGGGCTTCACTTATTTCGCAGATATTCATTTAAAAATGAAATATATTTTATTGGCAATCTGAAAATTTTATTTTTATCTTTTGTTCTCCACTTGGAGTCAAATAAGCGTGCTCAAAAAATCCACCTCGTTGCAAAAATGCACGTCGCGTCGCATTCCCGCAAGAATTTTGTATTATATGATTTCTGATCGCAGATGAATTTATTGTAATATCTGATTTATATTTATAAATAAAAGTTTTCGTTTGATTTGAATAAAAGCGCCAAGCAAAATAGTCGTTCGATCTATTTGTTGCGGCGCGGACTTTGATACTCCCTCGGCCATGGATTTGCCTAGATTATCAAAATCGGCATTTGATAATTTCAATATTCCTTCGGCTGATGCGTATGATTGACCAATTGTTAATAAAAATAACGCAATAATTGCTGAAATTGAAAACAAAAGTTTTGCCGGAGGGTTAATAGAGTTTGTGGTCATAATATTTGGGGTGTCATAAGTTTAAATTAGTTCTTTTTTATATTGATTTATTCGAAAAATTTTATATATTGAAAATTTGTTAGAAGTTTAAATTTACTTCTTTTTGGCAAGACAAACCAAAGAGCAAACATTGTCGCGAAACCGAGTTGGGTACTGAGGGCGGTACTCGGCTGTAAATTATTCAATTCACGATAAACGTTGTTGCCGATGAAGACGACGAAATAAGCAACAAAGCAAATGAGAATTCTAAAAATTATGTTCATTTTTACTCCGAAAATCTAACGCCGGAGTTAAGCCGCCGCGCGTAGCGCGGTCGGCTTGAACGAATTGTTAGACATCATTTACCAACTGACTTGATGATCTCGCCTTTCACAAAGCGAATAAATTCTTCCAAGTGATCTGCGCGTGAGGCCAAGTGATCTTCTTTTGTCCCAGATAAGCTTGCTTAGCTTCAAGTAAGACGGCTGATACTGGGCAGGTAGGCGTTTTATTGCCCAGTCGGCAGCGACATCCTTCGGCGCGATTTTGCCGGTTATTGCGCTGTACCAAATGCGGGACAACGTAAGCACTACATTTCGCTCATCGCCGGCCCAGTCGGGCTGCGAGTTCCATAGCTTCAAGGTTTCCCTCAGCGCCTCGAATAGATCCTGTTCAGGAACCGGGTCAAAGAATTCCTCCGCTGCCGGACCTACCAAGGCAACGCTATGTTCTCTTGCTTTTGTAAGCAGGATAGCTAGATCAATGTCGATCATGGCTGGCTCGAAGATACCCGCAAGAATGTCATTGCGCTGCCATTCTCCAAATTGCAGCTCGCGCTTAGCCGGATAACGCCACGGGATGATGTCGTCATGCACGACAAGGGTGACTTCTATAGCGCGGAGCGTCTCGCTCTCGCCAGGGAAAGCCGAAGCCTCCATAAGATCATTGAGCAATGCTCGCCGCGTCGTTTCATCAAGCTTTACGGCCACAGTAACCAACAAATCAATATCGCTGTATGGCTTCAGGCCGCCATCCACTGCGGAGCCGTACAAATGCACGGCCAGCAACGTTGATTCCAGATGGCGCTCAATGACGCTTAGCACCTCTGATAGTTGGTTCGAAATTTCGATGGTCACCGCTTCCCTCATGATGTCTAACTAGATTTAGGTGAGATGGATCGTAGTGATACTGACCATCTAATGCAATCACGTTAGTCAGGCTCTATAGGGAAAATGCCAATAGCTACCATTTTGAGCGGTCTAAAAATTGGCGGATGGATGCATCCCCTCCTCCCCCTAAATTGCTCCCCCGCCTGCGGGAGCATTTGCGTACGCGGCACTACAGCATTCGCACGGAGGAGGCTTATGCCGATTGGGCCAAGCGCTTTATTCTTTTTCACCACAAGCGCCATCCACAAGACATGGGCGCGGCAGAGGTGGAAGCTTTTTTGACGCATTTGGCCGTGGAGCGGCAAGTGGCAGCATCCACGCAAAACCAGGCCAAAGCGGCGCTGCTGTACCTCTACAAGCAGGTTTTGAATATCGAACTGCCCTGGCTCGATGAGGTGGTGCAAGCCAAGACACCGCAGCGCTTGCCGGTAGTGCTGACCCCAGCGAGGTGCGCGAGTTGCTGCTGCATATGGAAGGCACCCCCAGTCTGATCTGCCACTTGCTCTATGGCACGGGCATGCGGGTGCTGGAGGGGCTGCGGCTGCGCGTCAAAGACATTGAGTTTGAACGGCGCGAGATTGTGGTGCGTGAGGGCAAGGGCAACAAAGACCGGGTGACCGTGCTGCCAGAAAACCTGATCACCCCACTCAAAGCCCAGCTGCAAAAGTGCGTGCGCTGCACGAAAAAGATGTGCTGGCAGGTTTTGGCCGGGTGTATCTGCCCCATGCGCTGGCGGTGAAGTACCCGGAGGCTGATCGCAGCTGGCCTTGGCAGTGGGTCTTCCCATCCCCGGTGCGCTCGCAAGACCCACGGCCAGATGCACGCACGGGGGAGTTGCTGGAGCGCAGGCACCACGTGCTGCCCACCTCCGTGCAGCGCGCCGTGCGCGATGCCGCCCGCAGAGCGGGTATTGCCAAGCCGGTGTCTCCCCATGTGCTGCGCCACTCTTTTGCCACACATTTGCTGCAGGCGGGCTACGACATACGCACGGTGCAGGAGCTGCTGGGCCATGCCGATGTGAGCACCACCATGATTTACACCCACGTGCTCAACAAGGGCGGGCGCGGCATTTTGAGCCCGCTGGATGCACTGTAAATAGCGCGAAACCGCACAACGCAGCCGCACAATGCAACCACAAAAAAACCGCCAGAAGGCGGTTTTGCTTTTGAAGGCTAAGGCGGCTGTGCGTTAAGCACCTGCCACGCTGATGCCCTTGAATTCGCCGGTCGCAATCTTTTCCTTCCAGATTGCGGGGCCGGTGATGTGGGCGCTGGTGCCGCCCGCATCCACCGCCACGGTCACGGGCATGTCGACCACGTCAAATTCGTAGATGGCTTCCATGCCCAGGTCTTCAAAGCCCACCACCTTGGCGTGCTTGATGGCCTTGGACACCAGGTAAGCAGCGCCACCCACAGCCATCAGATAGGCCGACTTGTGGTTCTTGATGCTTTCGATTGCCACGGGGCCGCGCTCGGCCTTACCCACCATGGCGATCAGGCCGGTTTGCTCCAGCATCATGTCGGTGAACTTGTCCATGCGGGTGGCGGTAGTGGGGCCAGCGGGGCCAACTGCCTCATCACGCACGGCATCCACGGGGCCGACGTAGTAAATCACGCGGTTGGTGAAGTCCACAGGCAGCTTCTCGCCCTTGGCCAGCATGTCCTGAATGCGCTTGTGGGCAGCGTCGCGGCCAGTCAGCATCTTGCCGTTGAGCAGCAGGGTGTCGCCGGGCTTCCAGCTGGCCACTTCTTCCTTGGTCAGATTGTTCAAGTCCACCTTCTTGGACTTGTTGTAGTCCGGTGCCCAGTCAATCTTGGGCCACACGTCCATCGATGGAGGGTCCAGGAACACGGGGCCAGAGCCGTCCAGCACAAAGTGCGCGTGGCGGGTGGCGGCGCAGTTGGGGATCATGGCCACGGGCTTGGAGGCCGCGTGCGTGGGATACATATTGATCTTGACGTCCAGCACGGTGGTCAGGCCGCCCAGGCCTTGGGCACCAATACCCAACGCGTTGATCTTTTCGAACAGCTCCAAGCGCAGTTTTTCCACGTCATCCAACTCTGCACCGCTGGCAGCTTTTTGCTGCAGCTCGTACATGTTCAGGTCTTCCATCAGGCTTTCTTTGGCCAGCAAGACGGCTTTTTCTGCCGTGCCGCCAATGCCGATACCGATCATGCCGGGGGGGCACCAGCCTGCGCCCATGGTGGGGATGGTCTTCAAAACCCACTCAACGAGGTCATCGCTGGGGTTCATCATGATCATCTTGGACTTGTTCTCAGAGCCGCCGCCCTTGGCCGCCACGGTCACTTCCACCGTATTGCCGGGCACGATCTGCACGTTGATCACGGCGGGGGTATTGTCCTTGGTGTTCTTGCGCTTAAAGTGGGGGTCAGCCACCACGGAGGCGCGCAGGGTGTTGTCGGGGTGGTTGTAGCCACGGCGCACGCCTTCGTTGATGGCGTCTTCCAGACCCATGGTGAAGCCGTCCCACTTCACATCCATGCCCACCTTCAGGAACACGTTGACGATGCCGGTGTCCTGGCAGATGGGGCGCTGGCCCGTGGCGCTCATCTTGGAGTTGGTCAAGATTTGGGCCATCGCATCCTTGGCCGCAGGGCTTTGCTCGCGCTCATAGGCGCGTGCCAGATGCTGGATGAAATCCGGCGTGTGGTAGTAGCTGATGTACTGGAGGGCACCTGCGACCGAATCGATCAGGTCTTGCTGGCGGATGGAGGTAGTCATCGTGAAGCTTCTCTCGGTTTGTTATAGGCACGCACAGGCGCCGGAAAAATCTTGCCAATTATCGGCGCAACTGTGACCACCTGCGCGCCATAGCCGACAAGTCTTATATAGGACTGAAGGCTTTAGGGTTCACCTGCTGCACGGTCACCCCAGCGCTGGAGTCCAGCCAGCCTGCCCTGTATGCTGCTTGCCCTATGACATGGTTTTTGATCGTCTTGCACGGCGTGGTGGTGCTGGGCCTGGGACTGCGCATTTTGTGGCGTACCGATATGCGCCCCGACGTGCGCATGGGCTGGCTGGTGACGGCGGTGCTGCTGCCCTTGGTCAGCTGCGTGCTGTATTACCTGTTTGGCGAAGTCGCACTGCGCCGTGGGGGGCGCACCCAGCACATCAACGTGCATGACTACCAGCAACGCTGCCCCCCCCCGCTGCCCACTCCGCAAGCGGTGCGCGACACCATTGACCACCGCTGGCACAGTGCATTTGGCTATGCGGCATCCATCAATGGCTTTACCCCGAACTTGGGCCACCAGGCCGAATTGATGGCTGACGGCGCAAGCGCCCGCGCACGCATGCTGCAAGACATGGAGGCGGCGCAGCATGAAATCCACGTGCTGTACTACATCTGGCTGGATGACCACACGGGCTGCGACGTGGCCCACGCCTTGATGCGTGCCGCCCAGCGCGGCGTGCAATGCCGCGCCATGGTGGATGGCCTGGGCTCCCGGGCCATGGTGCATTCGCCGCTGTGGCAGCAGATGCAGCAGGCGGGGGTTGAAGTGGCGGTGGCCCAGCCGCTGAGTCACCCTGTGCGGGTGCTGCTGACCAGCCGCATTGACCTGCGCAACCACCGCAAGATCACCCTGATTGACCGCCAGATCACCTATATCGGCAGCCAGAAC
>NZ_CADEPJ010000059.1 GCF_902829245.1 Comamonas jiangduensis
ACCGAAACAACCCAACCCCACCCTACGCTGCCCAGCCCCGCTGCAGCCCTCCCACCCCCGCCTCACTGCTTGCGCCCTCGCGCACTGAATCACCGCCATGCCTGACTGCCTCGCCGCCCCCCAGCACCGCCCCCAATGGGATATTTTTTGCCAAGTGATCGACAACTTTGGCGATATTGGTGTGTGCTGGCGGCTGGCAGCAGAGTTGGGCGCGCGGGGTGTGCAAGTCACGCTACGGATTGACGATGCATCGGCTTTGGCTTGGATGGCGCCGCAAGGCGCACCCAACGTGCGCGTCTGCAGTTATGACGCGGTTTACGCCGCGCCCCCCGACGTGGTCATTGAAGCATTTGGCTGCGAGGCCCCGGCACCTTATTTACACGCTCTGGCGCAGCGCCATGTGCAATGCCAGCAAGCCCAGCAGCCCCTGCCCGTGCTGATCAATCTGGAATACCTGTCTGCCGAAGATTATGTGGAGCGCTGCCACCGCCTACCTTCGCGCATCATGGCGGGCCCGGCGGCGGGCATGACGCGCTGGTTTTTCTACCCCGGCTTTACCGAGCACACGGGCGGCTTGCTGCGCGAGCAAGCATTGGCACAGCGCCAGTCGCAGTTTGACCGCACCGCATGGCGCACAGCGCACGGCATTCAGGCGCAGGACTGCGCCATCTCGCTGTTTTGCTATGAACCTACCGCGCTGCCGCAGTTGCTGCAGCAAATCAGCGCGCCAGCGCCAGACTGGCACCCGCGCTGATCGTGACACCTGGCCGCGCCACAGTGGCGGTGCAATCCAACGCCTGGGCCGCACAAGTAGCGCCTATCTACTTACCCACCCGCAGCCAGCCCGAGTTTGACGAAATGCTCTGGGCCTGCGATCTCAACTTGGTGCGCGGTGAAGACTCCTTGTTGCGCGCCCTGTGGGCCGGCCAGCCTTTTGTGTGGCACATCTACCCCCAGCACGACAACGCCCACCACGCCAAGCTCGATGCTTTCTTGGATTGGCTGCAAGCGCCCGCCAGCTTGCGCGCCTTTCACCATGCGTGGAATAGCATGGCAGATGCTGCCACCCTCCGGCCATCACCCCTGCGTTATTGCAGGAATGGCGCGACTGCACCCTGCAAGCGCGCGCTAATTTGCTGGCGCAAAGCGACCTCATTGCACAACTGCAACCGTTTGCGGCGGAAAAAAGCTAAAATCTCCCCTTTTGCCGCTTTGAAGGCTCTGCGCGCAGCGCGTAGACCGACCTCTGAGCGGCTCCCGCCGCGGAACATGCGGCAGGCCCTACGCTTTTAGCGCCATGCTTGCCTGCCGTGTTGAGCGGCTTTACCCAACCAGCTAAGCAAGCTATGAAAATCGCTCAAGAAATCCGCGCAGGCAATGTGATCATGTTCGGCAAGGACCCCATGATTGTCCTGAAGACCGAATACGCCCGTGGCGGCCGTGGCGCTGCCACTGTGCGCATGAAGCTGAAGTCCCTGATCGGTAACTTCGGCACAGAAAACGTGTTCAAGGCCGACGACAAGATCGACAACGTGATCTTGGACAAGAAGGAATGCACCTACTCCTACTTTGCTGACCCCATGTACGTGTGGATGGACGAAGAGTTCAACCAGTACGAAGTGGAAGCCACCAACATGGGTGACACCATCAACTACCTGGAAGACGGCATGGTGGCTGAAGTGGTGTTCTACGACGGCAAGGCCATCTCCTGCGAGCTGCCCACCACCATCGTGCGCGAAATCACTTGGACAGAACCCGCCGTCAAGGGCGACACATCGGGCAAGGTGCTCAAGCCTGCCAAGATTGCTACAGGTTTCGAAGTGGCTGTGCCTTTGTTCGTGGACCAAGGCGACAAGATCGAAATCGACACCCGCACCGGCGAATACCGCAAGCGCGTGTAATGCAGCGGCAGCGCAAACGCTGCTGCCATGCGATTGCATCGCACACACGAAAAAGGCTTCCTTCGGGAAGCCTTTTTTTGTTGCCCATCTTTATGAAAACCATAGCTACTGGCGCCTATTAAATAAGCACTTCAGTGCATAAAACCCTTGAAAGCACCGCACAACCAGCGCCAACCGCTCTATTTTCTATATTTCAGCCGCCCACCTGATTGGCACACTTTCTGCACTCCAACCGTCATCGCGACACAGGTTGCACCAAATAGGCAACAGGTAAACCCCAATATCTGATTGGGTTGCACCTTTCTAGAATCGCGCCACTTTTCTCAATGTGCACAGGTTCTTCTTCAGGGAGTTCGGCGGTTATGGCGACAACAACCATAGGCATCAAGGTGGATGAGTTGATGCGAGACAGACTCAAAGCTGCAGCACAGCAATTGGGCTGCACTCCCCACTGGCTGCACAAACAAGCCCTGCACAGCTACCTGGAAGCCATTGAGCAAGGCAAGCCCCTGCCTGAGTTGCAATACCTGGGTACAACCGCTCTGAGCGACACGGTAGAACCCGAGGCATTGACCGACCAACCTCTGCCTTACGCACCGTTTTACGCACTTGCGCAAGATGTACAACCCAAAGCGTGCTGCGCGCGCCATCACCGCCGCTTACCGCCGCCCCGAAACTGAATGCCTGCCGCTGCTGATCGCGCCGGCCACCAGCACCACCCAGGGTGTACAAACCTTGGCCACGCGCTTGGTACAAGCCCTGCGCGACAAACGCCACAAAAAAACTTCCGGGGTTGAGGCGCTGGTGCAGGAGTATTCGCTGTCCAGCCAGGAGGGCGTGGCGCTGATGTGCTTGGCCGAGGCCCTGCTGCGCATTCCTGACCGTGCCACGCGCGATGCTTTGATCCGCGACAAAGTCAGCAAAGGCGACTGGAAGTCGCACACCGACTCACCCTCCCTGTTCGTCAACGCTGCCACCTGGGGCTTGATGATTACCGGCAAGCTGGTCAGTGTGCACAGTGAGCAAAAGCTGAGCAGCGCCCTCACACGCATCATTGCCAAAGGGGGCGAGCCACTGATTCGGCAAGGCGTTAACACCGCCATGCGCATGATGGGCGAGCAGTTCGTCACCGGCCAGACCATTGGCGCGGCGCTGGCCAACAGCCGCAAACTGGAGGAAAAAGGTTTCCGCTACTCCTACGACATGCTGGGCGAAGCGGCCACCACCGAGGAAGATGCGCTGCGCTACCTGCAGTCGTACGAGCAGGCCATCCACGCCATCGGCCAGGCCTCGCAAGGGGCGCGGCATCTACGAAGGCCCGGGCATCTCCATCAAGCTGTCGGCCCTGCACCCGCGCTACAGCCGCGCCCAGCGCGAACGCGTGATGGGTGAGTTGTACCCGCGCCTACTCAAGCTGGCCGAGTTGGCCCGCCAGTACGACATTGGCCTGAACATTGACGCCGAAGAGGCCGACCGGCTGGAAATTTCGCTGGATTTGCTGGAGCAGCTGTGTTTTGCCCCCTCGCTGGCTGGCTGGAACGGCATTGGCTTTGTGGTGCAGGCCTACCAGCGCCGCGCCTTCTTTGTGCTGGACTGGATCATTGATCTGGCCCGCCGCAGCAAGCACCGCCTGATGGTGCGCCTGGTCAAAGGCGCCTACTGGGACAGCGAAATCAAGCGCGCGCAAGTCGACGGGCTAGAAGATTTTCCGGTCTTCACCCGCAAGGTGCATACCGATGTGTCCTACCTCGCCTGCGCCCGCAAACTGCTGGGCGCGCCCGAAGCCATATTTCCGCAATTTGCCACCCACAACGCGCAGACGCTGGCCAGCATCTACCACATGGCGGGCAACAACTACTACCGCGGCCAGTACGAGTTTCAATGCCTGCACGGCATGGGCGAAGGCCTGTACGAAGAAGTGGTGGGCGATACGACCGCTGGCAAACTGGCGCGGCCCTGCCGCATTTATGCCCCCGTCGGCACGCACGAAACTTTGCTGGCCTATCTGGTGCGCCGCCTGCTGGAAAACGGCGCCAACAGCTCGTTTGTGCACCAGATTGGCGATGAGAGCGTAGACATTGCACAGCTGGTGACCGACCCGGTCACTGCCGCCCAGGCGCTGGAGCCACTGGGGCGCCCCCATGAGCGCATTCCACAGCCTACCCACCTGTATGCCGCGCAAGCGCGCCGCAACTCCGCCGGCCTGGATTTGAGCAACGAGCACCGGCTGGCCTCGCTGTCAGCGGCATTGGTCGTTGCCGTGGATCCGCTGTTCGCCGCAGCGGCCGACCGCGTGCTGTTGATGTTGTACCGGGTCCTCGATCCCGCGCGGTCCCAAGTCGTGCTGGGCGAATTGCCCATGGTTGGTCCCGCGGAAGTGGCAGGCGATTTGTCGTAGGCGCAGGACCCCGCCCCGATTTGGCAGGCGGGCAATACCTTGCTCCTGCAAGACAGCCCCGCCTTGCGAGCGCTGGTTGCCCAGTGGCAGCAGCAAGTGCCTGCCGCCCAGAGCGCTGCCTTGCAATGGGCCACCGAGATGGAGCTGGCACAACTGCCCCTGCAAGCGGCCTTGGCAGAAAGCGATACCGATGCGCTCTTGCATTTACAGCAGCAACTCAGCACCCGATCTGGCCCTCTACTGCTGGTGCAGGGTTTGACCACCGAAGAAATTCGCCACGGTGAGCGTTACCGACAGGAACGTTTATTGCGAGAGATCAGCATCAGCACCAACACCACAGCAGCCGGCGGCAACGCCAGCTTGATGATGGTGGGTTAGTCCCATTCCCTTCAGCCCTAGGCCTTTTTACAGTCCTGTTTTTCTCTGACCACTAAGGAGCAACGTCGCATGAAAAAATCTCCATCCTTCAAGACCGTGACCAGCACTTTGGCACTCGCTTGCGCCTTTGGCGGCCTGATGAGTGCAGCCCACGCAGAAACCACAGTGCGCCTGGGCTTTGCCGCCCCGCTGACAGGCCCCCAGGCCCACTACGGTGAAGACATGCGCAATGGTTTGACGCTGGCACTGGAAGAAGCCAACGCCAAGGGCATCAAACTGGATGGAGACAAAGCCAAGTTTGTCCTGGTATCCAAGGACGACCAGGCCGACCCACGCACCGCGGTGCAAGTGGCGCAGCAAATTGCAGACGCCAAGGTCCATGGCATGCTGGGGCACTTCAACTCTGGCACCACCATTCCCGCCTCGCGCGTGTACAACGATGCAGGCATTCCACAAATCGCCATGGCCACCTCGCCGGAATACACCCTGCAAGGCTATGACACCACGTTTCGCATGATGACCAGCGACACCCAGCAAGGTGCTGCCGTGGGTGTCTTCATGGTCAAGGATCTGAACGCGAAAAAAGTGGCCGTGATTGACGACCGCACCGCCTACGGCCAAGGCTTGGCAGACCAAGTGATTGCCGCCGTCAAACGCGCGGGGGGCACCGTGGTAGCACGCGAATACACCACCGACAAGGCCAGCGACTTCACCGCCATCCTGACCAGCATCAAAGCCAAGGGTGCAGAGGCCATTTTCTTTGGCGGTCTGGATGCGCAGTCCGGCCCCATGCGCCGCCAGATGCAAACGCTGGGCATCACCCAGCCGCTGGTTTCCGGCGAGATGACCCGCAGCGACACCTTTTTGAAGCTGGCGGGCGAAGCCGCCAATGGCACTTATGCCTCTTTGGCGGGCGTGCCCCTGAAGACCATGGCCCAAGGTGAAAAGTTCGCTGCCGCGTACAAAGCCCGCTTTAAGGTAGAGCCCGGTGTATACGCACCCTACGCTTATGACGGCGCTTGGAACATGGTCACCGCCATGGAACAAGCAGGCTCAGCCAAAGCCGATAAATACCTGCCCAAGCTGGCTGCGTTGAAGCGCAGTGGTGCCACCAGCGCCAACATTGCCTACGACAAGAATGGCGACCTGAACGAAGTGGCCGTGACCATCTACACCGTCAAGGGCGGCAAGTGGCAAGAGGTCAAGACCATCGTGGCTTCGGCCAAGTAAGCGCCCAA
>NZ_CADEPJ010000060.1 GCF_902829245.1 Comamonas jiangduensis
GTCCCTGGGCGCCATCTATGCCCTGATCGCCATCGGCTACACGATGGTCTACGGCATCATCGGGATGATCAACTTCGCCCACGGCGACGTGGTCATGGTCGGCGCCATGACTGCCACCAGCATCGTGCTGGCATTGGTGGGCCACTATGGTGACGTTTCCGTCTTTGTCGCTCTGGGTGCCGCACTGCTGGTTTCTATTCCGGTGTGCATGGCCTTGGGCTGGACGGCAGAGCGCATCGCCTACCGCCCGCTGCGCCGTGCCCCACGGCTGGCGGCACTGATTACCGCGATTGGCGTTTCCATCATCATTCAGAACCTGGCCATGATGTACTGGGGCCGCAACTACCTGAATTTCCCGCACATTATTGAGCCCACCGTCTTCCAGATCGGCGATGCGCGTTTGAGCATGCTGCAAATCGCCATCATGCTGGGCTCGGCCCTGATCATGGTGGCCTTGCTGCTGCTGGTACACAAGACCCGCTTGGGCATGGCCATGCGTGCCACAGCCCAAAACCGTGAAGTGGCAGGGCTGATGGGCGTGAATATCAACACCGTCATCTCCGCAGCCTTTCTGATTGGCTCAGCCCTGGCCGCGATTGCGGGGGTGATGATCACCAGCTACTACGGCGTGGCGCAATACACCATGGGCTTTATGCTGGGCCTCAAAGCCTTCACTGCCGCCGTGCTGGGCGGCATTGGCAACCTGGGCGGTGCCATGTTGGGCGGCCTGCTGCTGGGCCTGATAGAGGCCCTGGGGTCTGGCTATGTGGGCAACCTCACCAATGGCGTGTTTGGCAGCCACTACCAGGACGTATTCAGCTTCATCGTGCTGGTGGTTGTGCTGATCTTCCGCCCCTCAGGCCTCTTGGGTGAACGTTCAGGAGACCGCGCATGAGCCGCACTGCAACTGCTTCTGCCCCACACACACCCACCAAAGTCTGGCTGGGCGCTTTTGCCATCGGTGCGGTGCTGCTGGCACTGCCGTTTGTGCTGGGTGCTACCGCTGGGCAAGGCTGGATTCGCATCCTCAACTTCGCCCTGCTGTATGTGATGCTGGCACTGGGCCTGAACATTGTGGTGGGTTTGCCGGCCTGCTCGATCTGGGCTACATCGCTTTTTATGCCGTGGGCGCCTATACGTGGGCGTTGCTGGCTTCGCCGCATTTTGATTTGCACCTGCCTTTTTGGCTGGTACTGCCCATTGGTGTTGCCTTGGCCGCTATGGCAGGCATAGCACTGGGCTTTCCGGTGCTCAAGCTGCGCGGTGACTATCTGGCCATCGTCACACTGGGGTTTGGCGAAATCATTCGCATCTTCATGAACAACCTGGATGCCCCGGTGAATATCACCAATGGCCCGCAAGGCATCAACCGCATTGACACCGTGAAAATCGGCGACTGGGCACTGGGCAAGCCGGAAACCATTTTGGATTTCCGCATCACGGGGCCAGAAAAGTACTACTACCTGCTCATGGTGATTGTCATTGCCATCATCTTCATCTGCATTCGCCTGCAGAACTCGCGCGTTGGCCGCGCCTGGGAGGCCGTGCGTGAAGACGAAGTGGCCGCCAAGGCCATGGGCATCAACACCCGCAACATCAAACTCATGGCCTTTGGCATGGGCGCCAGTTTTGGCGGTGTGGCAGGCTGCTTGTTTGCCTCGATGCAAGGCTTTGTCAGCCCCGAGAGTTTTGGCCTGAGCGAATCGATTGCCATTTTGTGCATGGTGGTGCTGGGCGGCATGGGGCATGTGCCCGGCGTGGTGGCTGGCGCCCTGCTGCTGTCGATCTTTCCAGAGGTGCTGCGCAATGTGGTGGTGCCGATTCAGCAAACCCTGTTTGGTGATGTGATCGTTGACCCCGACGCCATCCGCATGCTGCTGTTTGGCATTGGGCTGGTTGCGGTGATGATTTTCCGCCCCGAAGGCCTGTGGCCCTCCAAGGTGCGCAAACGCGAACTCCACCAAAGCAAGGAGCCACAAGCATGAGCGCCCGCCTCTCCACCTCAACCGCACGCGAGCCACTGCTGATTGCCCAGGGACTGAGCAAACGCTTTGGCGGCCTGCAAGCACTCAAAGATGTGAGCTTTGAGATTCGCAAGGGCGAAATCTTCGGTTTGATTGGCCCCAACGGTGCTGGCAAGACCACGCTGTTCAACGTGATGACGGCGCTCTACATCCCTGAGTCGGGCAGTTGCCTGTTCAACGGCGTGGAGCTCACCAAGCTCAAGCCCTACCAAATTGCCGAGCAAGGGCTGGCACGTACTTTCCAAAATATTCGCCTGTTCGCTGCGCTCACTGCGCTGGAGAACGTGATGATTGGCCAGCATCTGCGCACCAAGGCGGGGCTATGGGGTGCCATGGTGCGCAACAAAGCCACCCGTGAGGAAGAGGCCCGCACGCAAGCGCGGGCACTGGAGTTGCTGGAGTACGTAGGGATTGCCCATGTGGCCAATGAAGTGGCGTCCTCGCTGTCGTACGGCGACCAGCGCCGCCTGGAAATTGCCCGCGCCCTGGCCACTGGCCCTTCGCTGCTGGCCCTTGATGAGCCTGCCGCAGGCATGAACCCGTCCGAAACCGTGGTGCTGCGCGCACTGATTGAAAAAATCCGTGACGACGGCATCACCGTGCTGTTGATTGAACACGACATGAAGCTGGTCATGAATATGTGTGACCGCGTGCTGGTGCTGGAGTATGGCCAAGTGCTGTCGTACGGCCTGCCGCACGA
>NZ_CADEPJ010000061.1 GCF_902829245.1 Comamonas jiangduensis
GTGTACGCCCGCTTTCCACGCCTGGCCGAACGCCGCAAGCAAACCGCCGGCACCTTGTCCGGGGGGGAGCAGCAAATGCTGGCCATGGGCCGCGCCATTTTGTCCAAGCCGCAACTGCTGCTGCTCGATGAGCCCACCATGGGCTTGGCACCTATCATGGTGGACAAAATCTTTGAAGTGATCCAAGACATCTCCAGCCAAGGCGTCACCATTTTGCTGATTGAGCAAAACGCCCGCCTGGCCCTGGAAGTGAGCCAGCGCGGCTACGTGCTGGAATCTGGAGAACTCACCCTGGAAGGCCCAGGCCACAACCTGCTGCACGACCCCAAGGTGCGCGCCGCCTATCTGGGCGAATAACAGCTGGGCCCATAACTCCCCCCAAGGCTTCCATGTGAAGCCTTTTTATTTTGATAGCAGCCAGCGCTTGCTCATTAAGCATTTCGGTGGTGTAGAGCACTTCAACTCCCCTGCCTGCATTTTTGGTACTACTTGGCACAACAGCGAACGTGACTGTATGCACCGCCCTAAATGCCAACGACCTTTGCCCCATGCATTGACCCACCGTATGGTTGTTTGCCGTGTTTTGCAGGGCTGACATGACTACACCAGAACGCCCCGGAATTCAGGGCTACCCTTACAGTGATTTACAGCGCCAAAATGCTATCCAGCGCAAGCACAGCAAGCACCACACGCTACAACAATAAAAGCAATTAGCGCAGCAGCTTGCGAATCTGGAACGCTGCATATATTTGCAGCGCCCCATAAATCAAAGCGCCCGCACCAATCCAGATTACGGCCACCAGCAACCCAGCCAGGGGCATGGCCAGCATGCAGCCACCCAGCACCACGGCCAGCAGACCACTCAAGATCAGGGTCCATTCGTTGTCAATCGCTTTACGCACCCGGATCGCCATCGTGATGCGCACCACACCCGCAATGATGAACCACACCGCCATCACCATGACAAAAGACGCCGCCATAGACACCGGATTCACCACCGCCAACACCCCAAAGAGCACAGAGACCAGGCCATAAACCCACATCCAGCCTTTGGGCATAGGTACATCCTTCTTGAACGTCGCCAGCAGGTCACCACCCCCTCCGCAATGGCCAGCACACCAATCGCCCAGGTCATGCCAGCGCTGGCTCCGATCGGATTAAAAATGGCCATGAGGCCAAACGCGCTGGACAAGATGCCAAACAGCAAGATGACCCACCAAGTGCGTCCGAGCGCACTGGAAAACGCGCCAGTTTGAGCATTCGCATCGGCCATACAGCACCTCCAATCTGATGAAAATGCTTTCAGTATGGCAACACGCTGGAGCGCATGCAATCTTGCACAAGGTACAGAAAGGCGTTGGACCTACCAGCCAACCCACCGCACCAAAGGCGCCCCACTGCACCCTGCGCTTGCACACGGGCATAAAAAAGGCTTCGAAAAAATCGAAGCCTTTTTGAGGAGCTACCAGCGCTTAAGAAGCATAGGTTTCAACAACAAATGCAAATGAAACCCTTGGCAAGCAAGCGCCACAAGCTCTCTTTTTAGTAGTTAAACGGGAATTCCTACCAAATCGTGGCCCTGCGCAGCCAAGATACGCACGGAGATCAAATCCCCCGTCTTGTAGGTCTTGCTGGCTTTCTCGGGTGGCTGAATGTGCACCACACCATCAATCTCAGGGGCATCGGCATAGGCACGGCCCACACCGCCCTTTTTACCCAGGCCCACGGCCTTGTCCACGATCACCTTCATCACCTGGCCCACGCGGCGCTGCAAGCGTTGGGCGGAGACTTCCTCGGCCACTTCCATGAAGCGTGCACGGCGTGCTTCACGCACTTCTACGGGCAGCATGCCGGGCAGCTCGTTGGCCGTAGCGCCTTCCACGGGGCTGTAGGCAAAGCAGCCTGCACGGTCGATTTCGGCTTCGCGGATGAAGTCCAGCAGGTGCTCAAACTCTTCTTCGGTCTCACCGGGAAAACCTGCGATGAAGGTGGAGCGGATCACGAGTTCTGGGCAAATCTTGCGCCATTCGCGGATGCGGTCGAGGTTCTTCTCGCCGGATGCGGGGCGCTTCATGCGCTTGAGCACATCGGGGTGGCTGTGCTGCAGCGGCACGTCAAGGTAAGGCAGTATCTTGCCTTCGGCCATCAGCGGCAGCACGGCATCTACCGTCGGATAGGGGTACACATAGTGCAAACGCACCCATGCACCATGTTGTTGCGCCAGCTTGCCCAACTCGTCCGCCAACTCCAGCATACGGGTCTTGACGGGTTTGCCATCCCAAAAACCGGTGCGGTACTTCACGTCCACGCCGTAGGCCGAGGTGTCCTGGCTGATCACCAGCAACTCTTTGACGCCCAACTCAGCCTTGGTCAGCTTTTCGCGCATGGCATCGCAATCTGGCCACAGCAGCACCGTGCTGCCCGCCAGCCAGCTCCAATCGGCCTTTTGCCAGGCATTGCTGCCACCAGGCCAGCTGCACACGCAATACACGCCGGGGCTGTGTGCATCCAGCAGCTGCTGCAGCACCTCAGCCTTGACTTCACCCTCTACCAGAATGACGGTCAGCCCATTAGGCAAGGCAAAGTTTGGAAAGAACAAAGGCCGGGGCTCATCCCACTGCTTCCAGTGCCACTTGCTGGCACCGTCCTTGGCACTTTGGCAAAAGGTATAGGGCAGCGTGTCTTTGCCGCCGTCGCTGGTGCGAAAGCGCACCACATACCCATGCAAATCATCGCCCACGCGGTACTCACCCGTGTGCATCAAATCTTGGGGCTGGCGGTAGTGATGCACAAAAGTAGGCGGAGGTGCCCACTTCGGCACTGGGCGCATCGTGGCCCAGCCTTCTTTCTCAGGGACTGGCTTGGGGGCAGGCATGGGCCGTGGGTTAGCTGCAGGCACCACGGTGGCACCTGCAGCGGTTTTCACCAGGCCAGCCACACTCTCCAGCCCCTGCTCACGCGCCAGCTGCACCGCAGCCTTGTGCATAGGCAGGCCGTGGATGGCCGCGTACAGGCTCAGCAAGTCAGCGCCTTGCTCACCGCTGGCAAAGTCGGCCCACTTGCCATTCACCATGTTTACGCAGCAGCTGCTGCCAGCTTCGCCAGCCAGGCTGCCGCACGTCCACTCATGACCATTGCGGCGGCCACCGGGCAGCCAGTTGGGCAGCAGCGTCTCTGCCCTTGGCAGCAGCGCATCTGCCAAAGCTTTAAATTGAATCGGCGGCAGCTCTTCACGGCGCTGGGTCATACAGCACCTCCTGCACGCACTACAAAGACCAGATCCACGCCAGCGTCCGCAACACCGGCTGCGTGTTCATTCACCATCAACTATCCCCAAGCGCGCGCCAAAGCCGCAAAACCACCATCAGCCATTGCATCGTTCGCAGCAGCCTTGCCTGCAATCGGCAAGCACCACTCAGCCACCGGGCGCGTGCACCACGGCACCGTGCGCTTGCGGGCAATGCACACACGGCCATAGCGCTTCATATCTTTCAGCGTCTGCAGTGCCACGGCTTCAGCCACCTGGGCATGGGCCGCCAGCTCTTTCAGAATGGGCGCACGCTCAGGCGTTGCGAGCTCTTGCACCGCCTGCAGCAGCGCCTTAGAAACTTCGCCTGCGGGTCTCATGGCTGCACCTCCATCCCTGCAGCGCGCTGGGCGTTGCGGATCGTGCGGTACAGCAGCTCGATCTCGGCCATGGCCTGGGCGGTGATCGCCTCGGCCTCACGCACTGAAATGGATTCGTCCTCGGTGGCGCGCATCACCAACTGCGTCAGGTGCCCACCTTCCACACCCAGCTGCAGCGCCTTTTTGCGCAGGGCTGCAGCCTCGCAAGCCCAGCCACCCGCTGGCGGGGGCGGTAACTCCAACGCCACCAGGCCAAAACGGTTGTTCAAAGCAGACAGCCACGCCAATGCATCGGGGTGCTTGCTGTCTTGCATCCACTCGCTCAGCAGCTCCAAAATCTCCAGATTCACCCACTCACCATCTACACCGCGCAGGCGGGCGCGCAAAGTCTCGGTGTGCATCGAGCGGCCCCGGCGCTGCGCCAAGAACGCAGCTGCAGCAGCCACACCACCCGGCGCATTGCGCACCGCGTTGTAAAGAACATCACGCCAATCCGTGGGCGACAGATAACAGGTCATTGGCAACCCCCTTGAATCTGGAAAATTTCAGGCTTTCGCCCCAAGCCGTGGCGGCAGACACTGCCCCCATGCAACAAGAAAAAGCCCATCACCACCTGCCACGCAAGCTGCACGCGATGGCTATGACGCGCAGCACCATGAAAGAGGTGGGAGACAGCAACCCCGGCGGCGTGACCGTTAGAGGGGTGGTGATGGGGGGAAGGATTGGTGCCCGCCTCACCCTGGGCTATGCTGGAAGCTCCTACACAACCAACGCCAGGGAGGGCGGGCATGAAACAAGACATCAATCGGTCACACCAGCAAACATTCGACCAAGGCCGCTTAGACGCGCTGGAGATCGCATTCGCAACCTTCATTCGCATGCAGCAGGAAGTGCCGAAGGATGTGTTTTGCCAAGTCATTGCAAAAAATGCAGAGACATGGGAGGAAGTAACACTGGACATGCCCGTTACCGACCAGTACCGCAATGGAGCGGCATTCGGTTTTCGACAACTGCTACTTCAGCTTTCGTCATCACGCCGCGACTGAACATCTGGGCCTTCGTGCGGGCAGCAGCTATCGTTAGCCTGCGGGACTTCAGCCGTTGGACAGATAGACGCGCAGGGCTGCCGAGGCGATATGGCTCAGCCATTCGCGCTCTCCTGCGGTGTGGTGGGTAAGGAATGAACCGATCCGCGCAGGTAGCCCCAGTCCACATCAGGGCGCAGCTCTTCGCAGGTCACTGCGCGGCTGGACTCGCGATCAATGGCAATACACAGCTTTTCGCCCAACTGCTGCCCCTTGCTGATCGCTTTACGCAGATAGCCTTCGCTGGTGCCGCAACGCTCCACGAATGAAGCGCGGTCTGGCTTACCAAGTCTGTTCAAGTAGTCGAGGAGTGTTTGCATACCCAAATCTTACCCAAGGGTAAGCATTAAAGCAATACCCAAGGGTTATTTACTTACAGGTAATGCTTTGCTGGAATCGAAAAATGGATAAGTTTGAAAAACGGCGCCAAGCTCTGCGCGCCCTTGTTGACTCAATGGGGCGTGGCGCTATTGCTAGCGTGGCAAAGCAAATTGGCATTGAGCCAAGCTATGTTTCGCGCTTGCTTTACTCCGAGGATAAAAAGGGCGGCAAGCGCATGGGCGAGGACACGGCTACCGCTTTGTCCAAAGCGTTTCCCAGCTTCTTTATTGGAGAAAACGCACTTTTTGATGATGCTGTGCTGCCTGCAACTCCGGCGTATGCCCCGCCGGTTGCGCCGCCTTTATCTAGTGATATCGATCCCGCAGAGGGCTATGCCAGACTGCCTGTGCTGGCCGAGGCTGCAGCAGGACATGGCAAATACCCAGCGCAGGAGGTTGTCCAGCACATTGATGTGCTGGAGAGCTATGTCCGTCAACGCTTGCATGCAAACCCTCGCACCTTAAAGGTTCTCACTGCAAGGGGCAGCAGCATGACTGGCGTAATTGAAGACGGTGACATCATGTTTGTGCAGCCCACCAACGAGTTCACGGATGACGGAATCTACATCCTGACACTGGATGACCTGATTCGCGTGAAGCGCCTGAGCGTGTCCATGACCACGGGCAACGTCCTGATTGAGAGCAACGATGGGCGCAAGGCTGAAGAGTTGCCACTCAAGGAAGTCCCGCACCGCTTGCACATTCAAGGGCGTGTGCTTGGCTCTTGGTCGCTGCGCAGCTTTGCTTAATCAAAGCACCACCGCAAGTACTGGAGACGCTGATGCACCCCTACGCCGCTTTCTCCCCTATGTGTACGCCTTCTGGGCGGTGGTGGGCTGGCGTGGGCGGCGTGGGAGTGGCTAGCGTGAGCATGATGGAGCACCTGCCATGGGTTGATGGCACCGAAGAATGAAAAATAATTACCCTCAGGTATTGCATTAATACTTACCCAGGGGTAATATAAATCCCATCGCAGCAATGCGTTGGGCACCACGGTATCGACCGGGCACGCCCGGATCGTTAACAAGAGAGTGGTGTGATGTGCGGGCTTGGACTCAAAGCGCCAGGCCGCAGCACATCCTCAAGTTCCTCAGATGTAACACCCTGCTTACACCGAAGCACTTACATGTATGAGCAAGTGGGATACAAACAACTATCCGCGCAGACATAGCAATAGAGGAAAGTAGATAAAGCGTTATCGCAAGGTCTACAAAGCAATCTGGTGATTCAACTAAAGATTGAACTCATAACCAAATTTGAGTAAGAATGCACGTACTAGCTGGTATGTGTAGCCACCAGACTAGTGGCATCTGCAGGTGGAGTGGATGACCTATTTGTGAGACACAAACAAGCGCCGCACGATAAGAGACCCCAACATGACTACCGCGACACCTAGCAAGCACAAGGCTGCTGGATCACGTGTATCTGCAGCTAAGAGTCGAACGCTCAAGCCTGCCACCTACTTGACAGAGTCTGAGAAGCAAATGATGGACGACTTAGAGCGTGCCATCACCAAAGTGACCAGCAGCAAAGAAGCGGCCACAGCATTTCTGAAACGTGCAGGCATCATGGATCGCACTGGCAACCTAGCCAAGATTTATCGCAACGCCTAATGCATTCAGCTCCGCTGTATGAGTACCAGCCAAGTTTCATCCTCGGCTTTCATGGCTGCGATGAAGATGTAGGGATGCGCATTCTGTGTGGCCCTGAAGAGCACTTAAAGCCATCTGAGAAAAAGTACGACTGGTTAGGCCACGGCATCTACTTCTGGGAAGGCAATGTGGCTCGCGCCTGGGAATGGTCACTGGCACGACAGGCGGAAGGCAAAATCAAAAAACCTTTCGTGCTTGGGGCGATCATCGACCTCAAGCACTGCTTAGACCTGTTTGATCGCACTTCCGCTGCGCAACTTGTAAGTGCACACAAGACACTAAAAAAGTTGCATAGACTGACAGGAATGAAAATGCCCAAGAACGTCGGTCACACCCCCGACAAACTTGGAAGAGCCCTTGATTGCTCGGTAGTCAATACCCTGCATGAATTGAGAAAAGAAGAAAACCTTGAAGAGTACGACTCTGTAAGAGGCGCCTTCTTAGAAGGCAAGCCAGTCTACCCAGGGGGCGGCTTCAGAAGCCACACGCACATTCAAATTTGCGTGCGCAACCCCAACTGTATTAAAGGCTATTTCAAGCCCATAGGCACTGACGGCTTTGCGGCCATTAAATAGCCCGCACATCACACCACTCTCTTGAAGAACCCGCCCTAACCCGGCGGGTTTTTTGTTGCCCAAATTGCCAGCTAACGCAGGCACAGCGGGCGCTAATAGCTCTAGCTTTAGGAGTGGTGGTTATGACGACAGCTTGGAGAGTTCCCCTCAGTGCACACGTGTGCACACCCGCAGATGCGCCGGCAGCAGCCCGTGCAAGTGTCTATTTGGCAAGCGCCGCCGAAGAGCATGACAAAGCACAGCTACTGCTGGGCAAGCATCGCACTCTCAAAAACAGTGATTACCGCGATGCCCTGTGGTGTGGCTATTGGGAACTGAAGCGCTTGGCAGAAAGCCATATGCGGCAAGTCATGCAGTGCGGTGCATTGCTGCACTACTGCAGCCCCAAGGCAATAGCGCTTGCGGATGAGATCAGCGAGCTCAACCTGCAGCAAACACTCAAACGCCTAAAGGTGGCCACATGCTGACCCCCTACACCGTCACCCAAGGCCCCAACCGCATCACCGTGCTGGCCACCAGCGTGTGCGATGCCATCTGCCGCGCCATGGAACACCTGCAGCATGACCTGGGCGGCATCAGCGCCCGCAAGGCAGGTGCTGTATGAGCCACAAACCCCTTTCCCCGCTGCGCGCCTTGCTGCGCACTGCGTTGACTTGGGTGGCTGCACTGGCTGCATGCGTGGTGTGGACAGCGACGGAGCTGCCCCTATGAACGCCCCCGTTTTTGACGCCACAGGCTTTGGCCCCCTCATTGAGATGGAAGGTACCGTGGCCGCCAAGCCCATCGTGCGCATCAAGCCCGTGGGCGAGACCGGCGAACCCATGCCTGTGCTGTGCCTGAAGGTGCACCAGGTGGGGCCGCAAGGAAACCGCAGCTTTACGTGTGAGCAGATTTTCCCCATCGGCCAACACGCCGCCGCCCATGCCCGCGCTGCCCAGCTCAAGCCCGGCCTGCGCATCAAGGTGCAAGTAGCACTGGATCTGGCTGAGTACCACTTCCCCGTCACCGCCCACATCAGCGCGGTGAAAACCCAAGCAACCCCAAACCAACCCCAAGAGGCATGCCATGCATGAAGTATTGATTGCCCTGCGCAGTGTGGGACCCGCCCGTGTGGTGGTGGCAACCACCATGCCGCAGCCCCAAGTAGGCCGAAAAATCACCTACGCCGAGGCTTTGGCCTTGGACATGATCACCCACGCCAAACGCCAAGCCAGCTGCGGCAGCGTGGAGTGGGGTCAAGCCTTGACCGATGCAGACGGCCAAGCCGCCCTCAGCCTGACCAATGACTTGCTCAGCCCTGAGATGTATGGCTACAGCGTCAGCCCCGAAGTGCGCAACGCTGCGCGCCGTGTGTTGGGCATCAAGGGCAGGGAAGGGTTGGCAGCATGAGCGCCGCCGTCCGCCCCTACTACCACCCCACCAGTGAAGGCCGGCAGTTGCAGCACTGGGAAGTCGTCATCAGCACGCCTGATCGTGACGTGATCGAAATCTACCCCACACCCAAAGCCGCGCAAAAGCGTGCAGCGTTGATTAATGTAGGAGGTGCAGCATGACCGACTCCAAAGACACCAGCACCCAAGCACTGCCTACCCCTGGCGCAGGCCCGCGCATGCTGCATGTGCCACTGACCGCCATTGCCCCCAGCCTGACCAACCCGCGCAAGCACTTTGACCAGGCCAAGCTGCAGGAGCTGGCAGACAGCATCAAGGCCAGCGGCGTGCACCAACCCATCTTGCTGCGCCCACTGCCCGCCCGCCGCTTGGAAGACACGCTGCACACTGCCCGTGCCCAAAAGCAGGCAGCACCTGAGTACGAGCTGGTAGCCGGTGAACGCCGCTGGCGCGCCAGCCAGATGGCAGGGCTTACTGAGATTCCTGCGCTGATCCGCCCCATGACCGATGCGCAGGCCTTGAAGGCCCAGATCATTGAAAACCTGCAGCGCGAAGACGTGACCGAGCTGGAAGAGGCAGAAAGCTACCGCGCCCTGATGGAGAGCGAAGGCAGCTCTGCCGACGCAATTGCCGCAGAGGTGGGCCGCAGCCGCAGCTACATCTTTGCCCGCCTGAAGGTGCTGGACTTGTGCGAGCATGGCCGACAGTTGCTGCGCGAAGGCAAGCTGGACTTTAGCTGCGCGCTGCCTATTGCCCGCATTCCCAATGAGCAACTGCAGCTCAAGGCGCTGGAGGAAGCCACCGACACCGATTTCCAGGGCGACCGCATGAGCGCCCGCGAAGTGCAAGCCATGGTGCGCAGCCAATTCATGACCAAGCTGGAATACGCCAGCTTTGACCTTGAAGATGCCAGCCTGTGCCCCTTGGCCGGTGCCTGCACCAGCTGCCCCCACCGCACCGGCAACAACCCTGACTTGCAAGCCGTGGTGGACAGTGCAGACGTGTGCACCAACCCACCCTGCTACCACGCCAAGGAAGAAGCCCACAAAGCCCAGGTGCGTGAGCGCGCCGTGGCCAGCGGCTGCGAAATCATCACCGGGCGCGAAGCCAAGGCGCTGATACCCACCGCCTACACCAGCAGCATTGAAGGGCACGTGCGCCTGGACGTGGCCACCGACAGTCCCATCAAAGGCAAGCCCCTGCGTGCCGTAGTGGGTAAGGCCATGGAACAAGCAGGCATCAAGCCCACGCTGATTGAAAACCCGCACACCAAGGAACTGGTGGCAGTGGTGCGTAAAGACCAGGCCGCAGAGCTGCTGAAGATGGCAGGCAAGGCCGAGGCTGAAGCCAAGGTGCGCAAAGAGCAGGCGGAAGATGCAGAAGCTGCACAGCGCCAGGCGGAAAAAGATGCCCAAGTGCGCTACGAGAAGGAATGGCGCAGCGCACTGGCCACGCAACTGATTCAGTACATCTGCAAAGGAAACGTCAACGACGCCACCGACACAGCCTGTGAAGCCGCTGTGGCCTCACACATGCTGGGCACGCTCAATAAAGATGATGCTGCACAACTGGCAAAAATTCTGGAACTGGGCAAGGTAGCACCGATTGATGCGCTTAAAGATTACGCAAGCGCACACCCAGTACCTGTCGTGGCCGCTGCAGCCGTGCTGGTATTGCGCGATGCAGGCTACGCACCGTGGCTACCAGAAGGCCACGCGAAGAACACCTTGCTGCTAAGTCTTGCGCAGACAGCGCACATTGATGTGGAGACACTGAAATCGAATGTGCAAGCCAATATCCGCGCAGAACTGGACGCCGCGAAGCAACTAAAAGCCGCCGCATCTCCTGATAAATCTGAGGCTCCAAAAGCAAATACACCCCTTCCCCCCGCTGCGCACACTCAAAAGGGTGTGGGTGGTGGCAAGGCCAAAGGCAAAAGTCAACAAGGCCCCGCTGCGCTGGCTGGCGGTGGTGGGAAAAAGCTGAGCGCTAATGCGGCTGCAGCCAGCATCGCTGCCGCGCTGCAGGCTTTGCCGGGGGAACCAGAACTAGGCGCGGCTGCGGCCGCGCAAGGCAACGTAGCAGAGCCAGTCGCAACTGACGTTGCGCAGGCTCTGCCGCCCTCTGCAGGAATCACGTTTGCCACCGACAAAACTATTCGTGAGCAGACGCCTGCTGCCGCTGGCACAGGCGAATCAGTGGACGATGGCCAGGATGGTGCAGCCGCGAAGACAGGGGCAGCAGCAAAGAAAGCCAAGGCCGTGCTGACTGCCGCTGAGCTGGTGGGCAAGGTGGTACGCATCAACGCCAATGCCACGCAAAAGAAACAAAAGCCCTGGGTTGACTACGAAGGCACCGCCACGGCGCAGTGTGGGCCAGAGGCAGTGATTGTCAGCATCCCCCGCGCCAAGGGCTGCGCACCCATCATCCTGAGCTTTCACGTGAGCGAGCTGGATCTGGTGGCAGAGCAGGAGGCAGCGTAATGGCACGCCCACGCTTCACCACCAACCACGGCGCAAGCCATACCGTGGGCCCAACCCCGTGACGGCTGCAGTCGCCATCGAGCAGCAACGCCAGCTCAACCTCGACTTGGGCGTGCTGGTGGCTCTGGCCGACGACGGCCAAGAGATGCGCGAGCTGCTGGCCAACCTGGCCGCCATCATCGGCATCGGTGCTGAGATTGCTGTGCACGTCAACAAAGACCACCCCGTGGCCAGACGCCTGCACGGCACGCTACGCACCATCACGCAAATGGCTTTGGACGGCTGCCGCTGGCGGAAAGCCAACGCGCTTGTGATTGCCGAAGACTTGGAGGCAGCACACCAACTGGCACAGGACTATCCCCAAATCGGCCTGGCAGCCGCCCCGGCATGCCAAGCCCTGTGCCAGGACATTTTGAACGACCGCCTGCACCCTGATGCGATCGCAGGCGCTGAGATTTACCGAGAGACAGAAGGAGCCACGGCATGAGCTACGTCGTGATGCAATTTGCCCCCGCCGCGCTGGAGCGCGACCAGGCCGCAGCCTATGCGGGGCTGAGCCTCACCACATTTGAGAAAGAGGTACGCGAGCGCCGCGCCCCTCAACCCCGCCAAGTTGCAGGCCGCCGCGTGGCATGGCTGCGCGCTGAGCTGGATGCGTGGCTGTTTTCTTGCCCGATTAGCGATCAGTTGCCACCGGAGAACACGGGGGCTAAGAAGCCCCGCGAGGCAAAAAAAACATAATAGAGCCTTACACCTCCAACCGAAGACCAACGCTTCTTCAAAGAGACAACGTGGAATACTCCAAGCTTTTAAACTCACTTCAAGAAGACCTAGCAAAGATTCGCTCCAGCGGACAGAGCACAGTTGACATCGAGGCGCTACAAAAATACATTGAGACAGGGTTAAGCCCTGATCAACCAGACAGAGCCCTTGAACACACCAAGCTTGAACAACAACAATTCTTAGCTCACCTAGACGTGCGAACAAGGCACGAAATTGAGCTTTTCAAATCCGTTATTGAAGCAGGGCGCGAAGCACTCAATGCATTAATTTTGATTAACGGAGGGGCAGTCGTAGCACTACTGGGATTCCTTGGAGCGACCATATCCAAAGGACTACCCGCAGAACTCGGCTTACACCTAACTCCATCGATACTTTCTTCGGTGCTGGCGTTCTTGCAGGGTCTCTAAGCTTAGCCGTCCGCTATGTGACGCAGTTTTGCTATGGGCACGGACGAATAAAAATCGGAAATGCCCTCAACCTAGCTTCAATCTCACTGGCGGGCAGCGGATATATTCTTTTCGCGTACGGCATATACACAGCCTACGAGGCATTCGTCACACAGTTCTCACCACTTTAAGTGCGCACCAACCCCTCCCAATGCTCCGCCAGCAGCGTGAGCCACAGCCTGCGTTCTTTGTCATACGTGTGCCGGTTGTAAACGCCCACAATCCCAGGCGGCATGTGGCCCAGCACCGCTTCAGAAACTTCCTCAGGGCAGCCCATGCTGGCCAGCGTTGTCTTTACCGTGCGGCGCAAGTCGTGAGGCGCCCAGGGCTTCAGGTGCAGCAGCTTCAGCCGGTCAGCAGGCAAGCGTGCGTTGCAGGTTTCAGGCCGCACCCAGTACGTGGCCACACCAATAATCTTTTGCTCTACGTGCGGCGATCGTGCGTTGGCGTTTTGCGATGGGAATAGATAGCCCTTCTGGTACAGAGCAAGCCGCCGCTGCACCACTGTCAGCGCCCGCCCTATCAGCGGCACGCGAAAATCCACCGCCAAGTCATGCCGCCCGGTCTTGAGCTTTTCACGCGGCACCGTCCACCACCATCCATCAGCCTCTTGGCCAACCTCACTGGCCTCCATCTGGACAATCTCCGCACCACGCGCACCAGTCCAGATGTACATGGTCAGCAGGTCATCGATGAGCTGGCTGAAGTTGGGCAAAAACTTAATCAGCGTGGCCATCTCTTGCGCATCCAGCACACGCCGCACGCGCCCCTGATGTTCGCCATTCACAATCAAGCCACGGCTACGCAACTTGCCCCGCAGGATCTGCCGCCACCAGTTGGGTGTTTCCTCCGGTATGCGCCCCGCATCCAGCGCGTACTCCCACGCGGCACCCAGCTCAGTGCGCAAGCTGTTGGCCAGCACCGGCGCACGTGCACCCAAGGTCTCCAGCAGCTCAAATGCGTGCACGCGTTTGACCGCAGCCGGTGGCAATCCACGAATGGGCGCTGTGTACAAGTGACTGAGCAGCCGCGCAGTCTCTGTGTACCCTTTGGGTTTGCGGTTGCGCTTGACGTGGCCCTCCAGGTACTCATCCAGCAGGTTGGCCACCAGGTACTGATCGGCCTGACGCGAGCGCGTGCTACGCACCTTGGCTGTGGCTAACTTTTTTTCTTTGGCCAAGTCCTGCCCAGCACCGCGCTGCTGGCGTAACTCATCCCACTTACCCAAAGCAGCGGCGTAAGACATGGCAGGCCAATGCCCCATGGCCACCTGCTTCATACGCCCCTCATCGTTCTTGTACCTGTACGTCCAGGTCATACGGGTGTTGCTGGCAACCAAGCGCAGCCCCGGAGCCTCATCGACAATAATGTGTTCGCCAGCCTTTAAGGCTTTGGCCTTGCGTGCATCAAATACCACCACCACCTCCAGCGTAAGGTGGCGTAGGTTTTCTGATAGACCAGATGCAACACGGCGTAGGTTCGCAAAACCTAACGCCAAAAACCTACGCCAAACCACCAAGTGTAGGCGAGTGTATCCGAGTGCAGGCGAGGGCAAACCAATCAAGCATTAACAGCCCAAGCTGTTGATCTAAAAAGTAATGTCAGAAAAACTCGAACAATATCAAAGCCCTTTTGAAGCACCCATCGAGCAACATACGCCGATGATGCAAAGGCCTATACCTCAATGAAATTCTATTGACCTACAAAAAGGTTACGCCAAAACTTACGCCAACATTGCAACTTTTCAAAATAATTCAACTCAAAATGCATGACCATGCCTCTTACAAAGCAACACAACATCCAATTCCCTCGCTAAAATCGCTGGTTTTCCAAAGAAGATCATTAACGCCAAGTGCATCCCACTACAATGTGAGTTAGCGCTTAGCGTTTCTTCCTACACAAGGAGTCGGGATGCAAGGGCGAGAAGTTGCTGCGATTGAGGCTGAAGATAAGACTGCTTTAGATTTGCCTCAAGCAGTCGAAATAGCATGGAACGCTGTGTTCCAGACTGCCAACACGGTAATTACTGCACACTCTTCATTTGGATTTGCGCAACTTGAAGCGAAGATCAACCCGAATCTGAATCACCTTTTGATGGGACTAAAGGTTGTTGAATCTGTTCTAGATACCGTTTACGCTTCAGAACTGATTGAATATGACGAAAAACGCCTCATATTGAATGCAAAGCAACAAATTGGATTGATCCAACGTGTTGCCGAAGCTCTAAAAAATGACAACAATGCAGATTACGACTCTGCAATACAAGCGCTGACGAACCAAGCGCAATTTTGATGGTAAACAAAGGAGCCGCTATGCCCAAGACACACCACTTCGATATCTATGCAATGACTTCGCCTAAGACCAAAGAAGATATTCTGGCTTTGCTGAATGAGGCTGTGAACGAACTGGAATTGGTGCAGGCTACGTTTAACGCCCTTCATCAAATCAAAGATACGACAACAGCCTAATCAATTGATCTGTTGCAACAAAAAGCCCGCTATGCGGGCTTTTTTAATTTTGATTTTTATCTCTCAACCGCTTGCAGTTGCGCAACGCCGCAATCAGCTGGATCTCATAGCCTTCACGGCGCTCAATCTCTGCGGCCGCAGCTTGGACATACGCATCCACATCAGCGCCGTCGGGCAGCTGATCGGTGGGCATGACTGGCCGGTCTGGCTCAGGCTCTTGGCAGGCCACGGGGATGGCCACCTTCACGGTTTGAACCTTCACCACCGGCGGCGCATTGCTGCAGCCAGTCATAAGCAGCCCCGCCGCTAGCGCAGCGGAGATAAGGGGTAAGGAGCACCAACGCATCAGCCACCGCCTTTCTGGCCACGGGCGGCCAATATGTCTTGCACACGTTTTTGCGCACTGGCACAGGCGTCACCAGGCACGGCTGCAGGTGTGCTCAAAATCTTGTCTGCCTTGCCAAAATGCACGCCAGCCTGCTGCTTGGCTGCATTGCGTGAGCCTTCCAGCTGGCTGGCCATGACGGCGGCCGACACGCTCAGACCTTCGACCGATTCGCTGCACGCATTCGCTGCCAGGCTGGCAGCTTCGGTAGCGCCCTGCTGATTCCGCAGATCCGCGCGGGCCTCGACCGAGGCATCACGCTGCTGCAGGTAGGCGTAGCCACCGGCGATGTGACCCACCACGCTGACTGCCAAGGCCAGGCCCAGCCCGGCTGCAAGTTTGTTGGTGATGCTCATACGCGTTGCACCCCCAGCTGCGCGCCCTTGCCCACTACGATGGTGATGACGCGGTTTGACCGCTTCTCTGGGACTCTGGCAGACAAGTGCACCCAATGGGTGCTGCCACTAACTTCATAGATGATCTGACCAATACCCAGCGCATCAATGTGCGGCGCAAGCGCCTTGGCTACGTCATACGGCGTGCCGAACTTGGGCGCGATTACATCAGCAGCCAAGCCCTGCAGGTGGTCAGAGCTGGTAGCCCCGCCCACTGCCTTATTCAGCACTGGGCCACGGTAGCCGCTGGTGATGATGATGGGCACTCCCAGGTGGGCACGCACACGCTCAAGGATCTCGGCTGTGCGCTTGAGGTTTTCCAGCGCCTTGCCCGTGGGCGTGTTGTCCAGGCGCAGCTGCGCTGCCTTGGCAGATCGGGTGAACTCTGCCAAAGCAAAATGTGGTGTCAATTGCATATCAACCCTCTTTAAAACGGGTGCGAACGATCAACGTGGTAAAGCCGCCAAACATGGCCAGCTCTCGCAAGGTGGGTGGTGCCTGACCAAAGAACGGCCCAACCAGCGCGCCAGCCCCGGCCCAGGCCAGCAGCAACCAGGCAATGGCTTTGAGCCAAGACAGCAAGCGCTGGCGTGATGTGAGACCTTTGGCGAAAGGCGCGGTGCGCTCCAGCTTGTTCAAGCTTTCTGCCAGCACCAGTACACCCAACAAAAACAGCAAAGCCATGGCGATAGATGTCATGACTCAGCCCCCCTGCCTTGGTTGCTCAGCCCAAAAACGCACCATCACCGCAACCAATACGCGCTGGGCACCTGCCCCCACCATGAAGGCCATGGACAGCAGCAAGCCCTGTGGCACATCAGCCATCAGCAAGGCCAGCGGCGTGATGTAGCCCGCTGTGATGGACGACGCCCAGGCCACCGACAAGCGCCGCGTGCTGGTACGCAGCAGCTCTTGCCAGGTGTCCGCAGACCCCGGCACGGTGTTGAGCAGGATGATGGCCACCAGCGAGCCAAAGAAGCCCGCCAGCAACACATCAGCATGCAGGCCCAGCGGCACACCAAAAGCGGTGATGGCAGATGCAGAAACGGCTGCCCCTCCCAGAGTGGCTGCCGCGCTTATCGTTGGTTCCATAACCATCTTTCAATAGGCGAAAAAAAACCGCCTCTAGGCGGTTACACACTAAAAATCAGCAATCAAGTCTTACCATCAACGCACCCAAGGGAACCAAGTAGCACGCAGGCCAAAGCCGTCATAAGAATTGCGGTCCACACCAATGACGCAGCTGTGGTGCGTCCACTGCACATCTAGCCATACTTTGCGGCTGGGGGACTGCCACACGTTCAAGCCCATACCCATGTTAGATGTGAGCCGGTCTTGCATGCTGCCAGCCACACACTGGGGTGAGACTTTGCGGGTGTAGTCCACCCCAGCAAACACATAGGCGTGGTTGAGAAAGTACCCATAGCGCGTATCCAGCCAAGATGCCTTGGCCGTGTATGCTTTGGGCCCCTGGGGTAGGGGGTGCAGCACTTGCGCATGGGCTGCAGGCAGCAGCGCGGCGGCCAAGGCCACACCCGCCACCACAGCAGCACCCACCACCAGCACCACGCCCACACCCAAGGCCATAGACGCCAGCGCACCTTGCCCTGCTTTGCTTTTGACCCAGCTGGGCAGGTTGCGCGGGCCAATGCCAAACACCAGCACTGCAGCGATCACGGTGATGATGATGGCGGTGAAGATGAGCAGGTCGTGCATGTTCATGTCCCCGTGATTTCCTTGAACACCACGGCCAACTCAGCGCTGGCTGTGCTGGCAATGGCGCGGTAGGCGGCCACGCCAGCGGCTTGCATGTCTTCCAGCGTTTGTGCAGCGTTAAGTGCTGGGTCGTCGGTAATGTCTAGCAACGCCACCGCTAGTGCGTCGGCTTCGGTAGCCAGAGCGGTATTGCCAGCTCGCTGGGAGCGCCCAGCAATGCCTGTGAGTGCATCAAGCAACGGCATTCGCTTGGCACGTAGCTCGGTTTTAACACCATGAAGCAACACAGACAGATCTACAGACGCGTTTTCGCGGATAACCGGCATCCCTTGCGGGTCAGAAATAATCTCTGCACCGCTGCTTTGGGCAGCGATTAAGTCATCACGTTGCTGGCGCGTCACTTCTCTAGCGTCATCTGGAATTAGCAAAGAATGATGAATTGCAGTATCAAAAAAACCGTGTTGTGAAGCAGACCAGAGTATTGTCATATTTAACGTCCTATACCAATGAATCGGCAGCCGAAAGTGCCACTGCTGTCTGACACAGTGACCTTAAAAGATGAAGGCCCGCTATCCATAAATGCAACAGCTCCAACCTGTGCACCAGAAACAGAACCAGTCCCCCAATTGCCAACAACAATTGGGGCTGCGCCGCTAGGCATAGATATTGGCAGTGTCACGGTTGCATAAACACGCGCCGTGACTATTGTCCCTCCCCAAAAAAAAATCACACCCATCAGCCAGCTAGGGAATGCTATGTAGCTCACGCTGCTGCCAAAAGACCAAGAGAAGCCAGCGCGCAGCTTTTTTGGTGTTACCGCCGCATCGTCGCAATTGCCGTCACTCATGTCTTCGACTGACGCAATGCGCAGCAATCGCCGTTTGATAGACGACACCGCCCCATACAACGCATCACGCAGCTGCGTCAGCACCAACTCACTAGGCGTTTGGCCGTCTTCCTCAATCACGGCCACCAGCTCTTTGGTGACCGCATTACCCCACTCAGCCGGAATCAAAGACCCCTGCTGACCCAGTACGGGGTCTTCATTGACAAACTCACCGCCCACCAAGCCTACGCCCGGCACACTTTTTGGAAAGTCCATTGCTCACCTCTTAGTCAAAATTGACGAACTCCAGCGTGTGCGCAGGGGCTGCACGCCGAATCACACACACCAGGGCGTCACTGGGGTTGCTGCCAAAGCGCTCCCCCCACACGCTCAAACCAAAACGAGATCCGCCCGCCAGCCGCTCGCCTGCGTGCAAGATCCACATGAACTGCGCATCCCACGTGCCAAAGTGGTCGCGGCCGAAGCGGCTGCAGCCAAAGCGTGGGGCGCGCAGCTCTTGCACGCGGGCACTGCGGTAGCCCATGCGGGCAGCCAGCTGCACGTAGTAAGCGGGGGTTTGCCCACCATTTTCCACCAGGCGCATGCGCACCATGGCTTTGCGCTCAGACACAGTGCCAGCGCCGCCCATGCACTCGTCCGGCAGATTGAGCGTTTGCTCCCAATCAGCCAGGGCCTCGTGGAAGGTGGCCAAGAAAGCTTCGCGCATGAGCTGCGCGCTGCGGGCATCGATGCGGCCAAACTCTTGGGCGATTGCCCCCAGCAGGGCGTGCAGCTGCGGCTGCAGCTCTGCATCCCACGCCGGGCCGGGGGGCAGCAATGCGGTGAGCTGCTGCGCGTAGTCAGCCGCGGTTCGGGCTACATCCATGTGACTCCTCCATACACCAGCAGCTGGTGCGGCTGCGGCACAACGTCTGCAGCTGGGCTGAGCAACTCGTGGTCTTGCTCGCCGCGAGATCCGCTGATGGCTTCAGCAATGTGCGTGCGCAACAGGCGCCCGCCCAGCTCACTGTTGCGCTCGTGCAGGGCTTTGAGGCTTTGCTCCACCGCTGCTTTCACTGCCGGGGTATCTGGCGTCACGCTCAGTTGGTAATGCACGGGCACCAGCTCCGGCGTTAGCACGTACAAATCAGCAGTCACCGGTCGCAAGGACTCCATCGCGGCCTTCACCTCCGCACACTGCGGCGTGGTCAGCGTGATGGGGTCCGCCTCATCATTGACCACAAACACCGCCACGGTGCCCGGCCCCACCCAGTGGCGCTTCGTCCACGCACGGGTCACGCCTGGCTGCTCCAAGGCCCAGACCACGTAGTCATCCGCATTGCCGCCGTGGGGCACACGCTCAAAAGCCTGCACGACGCGGGCACGCCAGTCTTCCAGCGGCTCCAGATCTGTGCCGCCGTGCAAGCCATCTGCATCCACCGTGGCTTTGGGTTCCACACCCAAGACAGGGCTGATCAGCTGCAGCTCTGCACCGGCAGGCTGGTTGCCTGCCGCGCCTGCCTCCACAGCCTGTATGCCCACAGCAGCCGCGCCAGCCGTGAGCGTGGCACCTTGCACTACCTCATACAGCACGCCTGCGCGCTCCAGGCGCACACCCACGTTGATCACTGCACCCACATTGCCCGTCATGGCCACATAGCCTGTGGCGTGGGTGGCCTGCTTGCGGGGCACATTGCGATCAGCAGCGTGCTTGGCCAAATGCTCTTCGTCGCACGTATCTGGCCGGTGCTGCAAAAACTGCCAGCCCAAAAACTGATATAGCCCATAC
This sequence comes from Comamonas jiangduensis, assembly GCF_902829245.1. GTDB lineage: Bacteria > Pseudomonadota > Gammaproteobacteria > Burkholderiales > Burkholderiaceae_C > Comamonas > Comamonas jiangduensis. The sequence goes on from NZ_CADEPJ010000061.1 coordinate 20,002, forward strand.
ACCGCCGCCGCATGCGCACGCGCCAGCACAGCGGCATCGCTGCGGCGCATGGCGTTGCTGCCTTCCAGGTCAGCGCTGGTGCGGGCAATCAGTTCGGGCAGGCTGGGGGTTTCAAATGCCATGTTTCACCTGCAGCAAGTCATCAAGGTTGAGGGTTACCGGATCGCCGTCAGGGCGCTCCAGCACAATTTGTGCGGCCAAATGCGTGGCCTGGGGGCGGGTGATGGTGACCGTCACTTGTGTCACATGCCCGTCATCCACCAACCACTGCAGCGCCTCTTGGCAAAACCGCTGCGCATCGCGCTGGGTTTGCGGCGTGATGGTGCGACGGCGCAGCAGCCAAAGCTTGCTGCCTATGCGGTCACTCGCCTCGCTGGGGTAGCTGTCGCCCCACCAGCCCTGCCGATCTGCACCGTCTACCTGATCGCCGGGGTCTGCCCGCCGCCAAGTGAAAAGGCTGATGTGCACGGCACGCTCCAGCACACCGGATGCATCAGCGCCGGTGAGGGGTAGTACTTGCATGGCTACATTCCTTGGTTGGGCTTGCCGGTCGTGCCACCGCTGTCGCCGGGGTGGTCGTGGTCGTTGTAGGTCTCACGCATGGCGGCCATGCTTGTGCCTGTGCTGTCCACGTTGTCCGTGATGTCGTGCGTGCACTCAATGGGGCATTCCACACGCAGCTTTTCTGCATCCGTCACTGTGACCGGCTTGCCAGCACCCTTGATCACGATGCCATCGCGCGTGAGGTGCACGCTCTGGCCTTGGTCATCGTGGATGGCCATTTCGCCAGTCTTTAGCCCCTGCAGGCGGTAGCGCCGGTCTGCCAGCACAACCACCACGCCGTGGCTACGATCGCCACCGGGGAACACCGCCACGCCCTCCGCTCCGGGATGCGGGCAGCTGGTAAAGCCATAAGGCTCCAGATGCTCCACGGCATCTTTCACCTCACCGGCCAGCATGCGGATCTGAAGCTGCTGCAGCATGCCTTTGGCATTGGCCAGGGCCAAGGTGCAGCGGCTGATCATGTTTTGCACACTCATTGCTTGTCCCAGTCCGCAGGCAGTAAATATTCAAAGTTGTCAGCCTTGCCGCCTTTTTTCAGCTTGCGCGCCTTGTGCGGGTCTTGCGGCTCTGGCAGCACGGCCTCAGGCGGGGCCACGGTCAGCATGGCCACGGTGCCGTTGTCATCCAGCACATATTCAACAGCCGTAATCAGCATCTCTCGGTCAAACCCAATGACGGGGTCTTTGACCTGCACCAGCTGGTTATGCACCCATAGCTGGCCGTTGCTTTGCCGCCAGCCTTGCACCTTATAGGTGGTAGTGAGCGCCTTGCCCACACGGCTGCCGCGCTCCCAGTTCACACGCTCACGAGCCAGCTGGCTGGTGAGCTGGCCCTGCTGCTGAATCAGCAGCGGGCGGTAACGCGTGGCACGTGGGTCCGTTACGCTGGCGGCCACTTCGTTGGTGGACTCTGCAAAGCTTTCGTCGGTACCGCTTTTTTGCCCTACCACGCGGTACTCAGACATCAGCTGTGAGAAGTCCAAGGGTGCACTGCCCTCCAGCACGTTCTCACCCACCACAATGGCATCCACGGCGCGACCAGCGCTGCCGGGTTCCACAATCAGCACATTGCCCTGCGCATCGTCTGTGGACAGCAGGCGCGACAGTGTCAGCAGCCGGTCAATACTGTCAAACACCGTCTCACCAGGCTCAATGCTGTGGTCTACCAAGGCTGCCGTCTCTGGTACCTGGCTGATGACCTTCAGGCCAAAGGGCTGGGTCAAAGCTTGCACCACTTGCTGCACGCTTTGCTTACGCCATTGGCCGGGCTGGTTAACGGCGCTGCAGTCCACCAAATCAGCGGTCAGGCTGCGGCCAGTAATGCCACGCGTAATGGCATCTGGCGTATGGCTGATGGGCGTGGCAAACACCCAGCCCGTCAGCACCAAGTCTTGGCCAATGCGCACTTCAGTCTTGGCGCCTTGCTTGATGGGCAAGTCCACAGCCTGCCCATCCCAGCGCCAAGCCACTGACAGAGAAAAATCACGTGCCTGCCGCTCAATGCCCGCGCTAATGCGCACATCTTTCCAGCCCGCGTAGTCCATGCCAGCCACCCGCAAACTCACTTTGTGATCGTCAGGAATGGGCATGGCAAACCTTTAGCTACTTACGTGCAACCTGCAGCGGTTGCGGTGATACAAAACCGGGGTGCGACACACGGTTGCGCTGCACAATTTCTGCAGCCCGCGTGGCATCACCCCACTGGCGGTAGGCCAGCACCAAAGCAGGCTGCACGGCTGACGGCGTTACCGTCACCAGCGGAACGGCGCTAGATGCCACCTCTGCCAAATGCCTGCGAGCCTTCGTGCGGGCATCTTGCAGGGCATTGAGCATGGCCATGGGCGGGCGGCCACCGCCGCCTTGCAGGGCTTCCCACAGCGCCGCTTCCAGCGCTGCGCGGGCAGCCAGTACATCGGCCTGGTACAACACCTCAGCGCGCTGCACTGGCTGGCTGGCTTGCTGCCACACAGAAGGCGTAGCGGGCATAAGGGGTACAGGCGCATCAGGCGGCAGCTGGGCTGCAGCCTCTAAAGCCACCGTCAGCTGCGCGTGGCCCACCAGCTCGTTGACCGCCATGACCAGCTTTTGCGTGTCAGCACACCGTCTTGGCTGTTCACACTCACTTCACGCAAGGTATAGCTGTGAAAGCCAAACTGCTTGGCCAGCGTACTGGCACGCTGCTTAAAACTCTCAATCGCCTGGCTTTGGGCCTGCTCCTGCACTTTTTCACGCCCTTCGCGCGACAGGCCAAAGCCCATGCTAGACACCGTCATGTCTTTGACCTGCGCAGCCGCTTCGCTGATGCGTGCGAAATCTTTGCCCTCCACCACCATCTCTGCACGGCCTTGCCAGCCTTTGATCTTGCCGTCATTGCCGTGGCGGGGGTACACCCCAAAACTGCCACTGCGCACCTGCATGGCCTGACCGCTGGCTTGGGGCTTCAAACTGCGCATGGCAGCATCCACCACTTGCTGCAACTGCTTTTGCACCGCCGCCGCATCATTGCCATCGCGCGTAGCCGACAGGTTCATCTGCAGCCAATCTTGGCTGACCTCTACCTGTCCCGATGCCGAAAGCTGCACCACATTGCGCAGCACCTCAGGCGCTTGGGCATAGGCCGTACCCACACTGGCTACAGCCCCCGCCACCAAGCCCCCCACAACCAAGGAATGACGCAAAAAATGTGCGCTCTTGCGGTGAAATTGCATCTCAAAGCCCCTTTCTCGGTATAACGCGCTCAAATACTTACAGAAACCCCGTAAAGCATGCCAGACGAGGCCCACACAGCCTGCCAGACATTCCCCTCTTTTTGGCAAGACATGTAACACTGTGTCAAACCTGCGCTAAATCGGGAATTTTTGGCGCCAAGCTGGTCAGAATCGGCTCTGTTACAAATTGGACAAGGGGTGAATCCATGGTCACAACCAACAACAATCGCACCGACAAGATCTTGGTCGTCGATGACGACGCACGTATCCGCGACTTGCTGCGCCGCTACCTGACCCAGGAAGGCTTTGAGGTCATGATTGCCGAGGATGGCAAGGCGCTCAATCGCATCTTGCTGCGCGAAACCGTCGATCTGATCGTGCTGGATTTGATGATGCCCGGCGAAGATGGTTTGTCCATCTGCCGCCGCCTGCGCTCTGCCAATGACCGCACGCCCATCATCATGCTCACCGCCAAGGGCGAAGACGTAGACCGCATCGTGGGCCTGGAAGTGGGCGCCGACGACTACCTGGGCAAGCCCTTCAACCCGCGCGAACTGCTGGCCCGCATCCATGCCGTGCTGCGCCGCCGCCCGCCGCAGGAAGCGCCGGGCGCGCCTTCCGGCGACAACGAGGTGGTGAGCTTCGGCCCCTTCACCTTCGACCTGGGCACGCGCGTGCTGCAAAAGAACGGCGAGGAACTGCCGCTGACCACGGGCGAATTCGCCATGCTCAAAGCCTTGGTGCGCCACCCCGTCAGCCGCTGTCGCGCGAAAAACTCGCCTTGCTGGCCCGTGGCCGCGAGTTTGAGCCGTTTGACCGCAGTCTGGACGTGCAAGTCTCGCGCCTGCGCAAGCTGATTGAAGAAGACGCAGCCGCACCCCGCTACATTCAAACCGTGTGGGGGGTGGGCTACGTGTTCGTTCCCGATGGCACCAATTAAGCGCCCCACGCGCCTTCTCCCCTCTCAGGCAAAGGCGCCTTGCGCGCCGTTTTTTCATGTCACGCCCTTCCCTGTTTGCTGGGGGCCACAAGGCCGCCGGCACCCCTGACGACACAGGTACACGCTCGCGCGTGGGCCTAAATCTTTTTTGGCGCACCTTTTTCCTGCTGGCACTGCTGCTGCTGGGCAGCATTTTGGCGTGGCTGCAAACCCTCAGAGCGCTGGAGTTTGACCCCCGCACGCTGCAGACTGCGCAGCAAATCGCCTCCTTGGTCAACCTCAGCCGTGCGGCGCTGCAGCACTCGGACGCCATCGCCCGTGTCTCGCTGATCAAGACCATGGCCGATCAGGAAGGCGTGCGCATTCAGCCGCGCGAGCCCGGTGACACCTTTGAGGTGCTGCCGCCCACCGAACTTAATCTGCGCCTGGAAGAGCTGCTGACCTCGCGCCTGGGGCCAGACACCATCTTGGCGCGCAAAGTCAACGGTGAGGAAGGCCTGTGGGTGAGCTTCACCATCGACGAAGACCCCAACTGGCTGCTGCTGGACCAGTCCCGCTACGTCACGGCCAGCGGCCGCACGTGGCTGATTTGGCTCAGCACCGCCGGGCTGCTGTCCCTGGCCGGTGCCGCTGTCATCGCGCGCCTGATCAACCGGCCCCTCAAGCAGCTGAGCTACGCCGCCAACCGGGTGCGCGATGGTGACTTTGCTGCCAGCCAGCTTGATGAAGAGGCCGTGACCAGCGAAATCCGCGAAGTGAACATCGGCTTTAACCGCATGGCGCAAAAACTGGCCAAGCTGGAGCAAGAGCGCGCCGTGATGC
>NZ_CADEPJ010000062.1 GCF_902829245.1 Comamonas jiangduensis
ATGTCGACATCACCATCAAAACCCGTGAAAACTGGGTGCTGATGCGCCTGCGCGACCACGGCCCGGGTGTGCCACCCGAGCAACTGCCGCAGCTCATTCAGCCCTTCTTTCGCGGTGACTCTGCGCGCACGGCCGCCGCAGGCGCAGGGCTGGGGCTGTCGATTGTGGACAAAACCGTGCAGCGCATGGGCGGCATCTTCTCCATCACCAACGCGAATGCGGGCGGCCTGGCCTCCAACATCCAGCTCAAGCGCGTGACGGAAGTGCCCGATGGGCAAGACCCCAAGCACCGCCTGCAGCGCCCCCAGGTCAAGCGACAGCTTCCGCCCGAGGCAACGACGTAGACCCGCGGAAAGCTCCAACAAGATTCAAACCTTGTTTGAACAAAAAAAGCCCTGAGGCCAACCACCTCAGGGCTTTTTATTTTATGCATCAAAAACACCTCTAGCGCTTATCTAGAAAGCGCTAACAGCTCCTGTTTCTGATTTACACCACCGGCTTATAAATCAACGCAGCGGCATTCGCCTCCATCGCCAGCAACTCGCCCACCGGGCCCATTTTCAGCGGTTTTGGCTTTGACATTCACCTGATCTTCGCCCACCCCCAAGGCCGCAGCAATGCGCTGCTGCATGGCCGGAATGTGGGGGGCCAGTTTGGGCTTTTGCGCAATCACGGTGCTGTCAATGTTGCCAATTTCCCAGCCCTTTGCGCGCACGCGGCGCGCCGCTTCTTGCAGCAGCACCCAAGAGTCTGCACCCTTGAATTCACCCGCAGTGCCGGGAAAGTGGCGCCCAATGTCGCCCAGCCCCGCTGCGCCCAAAATGGCGTCGGTGATGGCATGCAGCAGCACGTCGGCATCGGAGTGGCCCAGCAGCCCCTTGTCGTGGGGAATCTCGACCCCGCCAATGATGAGCTTGCGGCCTTCCACCAACGCGTGGGTATCCCAGCCTTCACCAATACGAAAATTCATAGCTATTCACGCTTTTCCCTTGCGGGCCAGCGGCCAATTTGGTTATTAATTCACAGCGCCGTCAGAAAAACGGATTGCCCGTGGGTGCAGGACTGGAGCGTTTGCCTTTGAAGCGCTCCAGCGTCGCGCTGCCGCCGCGCTGGGCAATCACCGCTTCGGCCAGGGCAAAGTCGTCGGGGTAGGTGACTTTAAAGTTTTGTGCGCCGCCGGGCACCAGCTTGGGCCGGTGGCCCATGGCCTCCATGGCGCTGGCCTCATCGGTGGCGGCTGCGCCCAGGCGATTCAAGGCATCCAGCAGCACGCCCAGGCGGAACATCTGCGGCGTTTGCGCCAGCCATTTGTCACTGCGGTCTACCGTGGCTGCCACGCGCACCCCGCTGGGGCCGGTGACGGCGGTTTTCAACGTGTCAGGCAACTTGTGCGCCAGCAGGCCGCCCACGCTGTCACCCTCACACTGGTCCATCAGCTGGTTAATCTGGGTGGTGGTGACCAGGCACCGCGCCGCATCGTGCACCAGCACCCAGTCGTGCTGCGCCGCACCCCGTGCCAGCAAGGCTTTCAAGCCGCCGATCACCGTGTCCGCACGTGTCGCCCCGCCGCAAGGCAGGTGAAACCATGCAGGGCTGGCGTAAGCATCCAGAAACTGATCGCGGGGTGCCACTGCCACCAGCGTGCCCGCCAAGCGTTGCACGCCCGCAAAGGCTGCCAAGGTGTGCAACACCAAGGGCTGCCCGGCTACCAGGTGGTACTGCTTGGGCAGATCGGGCGTGGGCGCTCCCGGGGCGATGGCGCGCGCGCCCACACCGGCGCACGGAATCAGCCCCCAGAAACGACCCTGCGGGGAACCAGGCGCTTTCGCGGCAGCAAACATATCTGTCATGCGCAGCATTCTAGAATCGCCTGCTTGTCAGCCACGGCTGCACGCTGCATTTCCCGCAGGTTCGCGGGATGCGCGCCCACTATCCGGCATCGTTCAGGAAATGGCGTGCCTGTCGGCCATGGCACAGCATGGCTGCGTGCCGTACATATTGGCGCTTTTTTGCAGGCATTGCGCCTGCCGCATCAGGATTTCTGGCCCCATGGATTTGCCCAAACTCTCGCCCGGTAAACGTTTTTCTTGGCCCACGCCCGTAGGCAGCGCCGATGCCCTGCTGTTGGCACGCCTGGCTGCACGCGAGAAATCGGCGGGCCGCATCACCGCCATCGTCACCGCTGACGCCAGCGATGCCCAGCGCCTGATTGATGAGATGGCGTTTTTTGCGCCCCAGCTGCGCACCGCCTTGTTCCCGGACTGGGAAACGCTGCCCTACGACACCTTCTCGCCGCACCAGGACCTGATCAGCGAGCGCTTGGCCACGCTGTGGCGCATCCGCCAGCGTGACCACGCCCACGGTGCCGATGTGGTGCTGGTGCCCGCGACCACGGCGCTGTACCGACTGGCACCGCCGTCGTTCCTGGCTGGCTATACCTTCGAGTTCAAGCAGGGGCAAAAGCTCGATGAAGCCAAGCTCAAGGCGCAGCTGACGCTGGCGGGCTACCAGCATGTCTCGCAGGTGGTGAGCCATGGTGAATACGCCGTGCGCGGCGGGCTGATTGACCTGTTCCCCATGGGCTCGGACGTGCCTTACCGCGTGGACCTGTTTGACGACGAGATCGACTCCATCCGCGTGTTTGACCCGGACAGCCAGCGCAGCCTGGACACAGTCCAAGAAGTGCGCCTGCTGCCCGGGCGCGAATTCCCCATGGACGAAGACGCGCGCGCCAAGTTCCGCAGCCGCTGGCGCGAGCTGCTGGAGGGCGACCCCACACGCAGCCGCATCTACAAAGACATGGGCGCGGGCGTGGCCACCGCTGGTATTGAGTACTACCTGCCGCTGTTCTTTGACGACACCGCCACCGTCTTTGACTATCTGGGAGACGACGCCACGCTGGTGCTGCACGGCGATCTGGAGCCAGCCTTTCACCGCTTTTGGCAAGACACCAGGAGCGCTACCGCCTGGTGCAAGGCGACCCCGAGCGCCCCGCGCTGCCGCCCGAGTCGCTGTTTTGAGCGCCGACCAGTTCTACACCACGGCCAAGCCCTACCCACAGCTGGCCATGCGCCCCGGCGTGGAAGATGTGCAAGACAGCGCCATCTTCCAGAAGCTGCCTGACCTTTCCGTGGTGCGCGGCGCCGATGACCCGCTGCAGCGCCTGCAGCAGCACGTGCAAAGCGCCCAACGCCGCGTGCTGATCTTGGCCGAAAGCGATGGCCGCCGCGAAAGCCTGCTGGACTTTTTGCGCTCTTCACAGCTGAGCCCGCCAGCCTTTGATTCGTTGTTTGAGTTCCAAAGCAAAGCCCACGAACCGCTGGGTATTGCCACCTCCAACCTGATGCGCGGCTTTGCCTGGATCGAGGCCGGCATCGACTTTGTCACCGAGACCGAGCTGTTCGCCACCACCGGCACCACGCGCCGCCGCAAGAAACAGGAGCAGGTCAGCGACGTGGACGCGCTGATCAAGGACCTGTCCGAGCTGAAGGTCGGCGACCCGGTGGTGCACAGCCAGCACGGCATCGGCCGCTACCACGGCCTGGTCAACATGGACGTGGGCCAGAAGAACGCCGATGGCACACCGGCGCTGCAGGAGTTCCTGCACCTGGAATACGCCAAGGACGCGGTGCTGTACGTGCCCGTCAGCCAGCTGCACCACATCAGCCGCTACACCGGCGTCACGCCCGAATCGGCGCCGCTGCACAGCCTGGGCAGCGGCCAGTGGGAAAAGGCCAAGCGCAAGGCGGCCGAGCAGGTGCGCGATGCGGCCGCCGAGCTGCTGAACATCTATGCCCGGCGCGCGCGCGCCAGGGCCACGCCTTCCGCCTGAGTGCGCAGGACTACGAGCAGTTCGCCCAGGACTTCGGCTTTGAGGAAACCGCCGACCAGAAGGCCGCCATCCACGCCGTGATCCACGACATGGTCAGCCCCCAGCCCATGGACCGCCTGGTCTGCGGCGACGTGGGCTTTGGCAAGACCGAGGTCGCCCTGCGCGCCGCCTTTGTGGCCGCCATGGGCGGCAAGCAGGGGGCCTTTCTGGCACCCACCACACTGCTGGCCGAGCAGCACTACCAGACGCTGGTCGACCGTTTTGCCAAGTGGCCCGTGCGGATTGCGGAAGTCTCGCGCTTTCGCACCACCAAGGAGGTCAACGCGGCGCTGCAAGGCCTGGGCGAGGGGTCGGTGGACATCGTCGTCGGCACGCACAAGCTGCTGTCCAGCTCGGTCAAGTTCAAGGACCTGGGCCTGCTCATCATCGACGAGGAGCACCGCTTTGGCGTGCGCCACAAGGAGGCCATGAAGGCCCTGCGCGCCGAGGTGGACGTGCTGACGCTGACCGCCACCCCGATCCCGCGCACCATGGGCATGGCACTGGAGGGGCTGCGGGATTTATCGGTGATCGCGACCGCGCCGCAACGGCGCCTTGCTATCAAAACTTTTGTGCGCAGCGAAAGCCAGGGCGTGATCCGCGAGGCCGTGCTGCGGGAGCTCAAGCGCGGTGGCCAGTGCTACTTCCTGCACAACGAGGTGGAAACCATCGAGAACCGCCGCCAGGCGCTGGAGAAATCCTGCCCGGGCGCCATCGCCGTGGCCCACGGCCAGATGCCCGAGCGCGAGCTGGAAAGGTGATGCGCGACTTCGTGGCGCAGCGCTTCAACATCCTGCTGTGCTCGACCATCATCGAGACCGGTATCGACGTGCCCAGCGCCAACACCATCGTCATCAGCCGTGCCGACAAGTTCGGCCTGGCCCAGCTGCACCAGCTGCGCGGCCGCGTGGGCCGCAGCCACCACCAGGCCTATGCCTACCTGATGGTGCCGGACATTGAAGGCCTGACCAAGCAGGCCCAGCAGCGCCTGGACGCCATCCAGCAGATGGAGGAACTGGGCAGCGGCTTCTACCTGGCCATGCACGACCTGGAAATCCGCGGCGCCGGCGAGGTGCTGGGCGAGAACCAGAGCGGCAACATGATGGAAATCGGCTTTCAGCTCTACAACGAGATGCTGGCCGAGGCCGTGCGCAGCCTCAAGGCGGGCAAAGAGCCCGACCTGCTGTCGCCCATGGCGGCTACCACCGAGATCAACCTGCACGCCCCGGCCCTGCTGCCCAACGACTACTGCGGCGATGTGCACCTGCGCCTGTCGTTCTACAAAAAGCTGGCCACCGCCAAAACCACGGACCAGATCGACAACCTGCTGGAAGAAATTGTGGACCGCTTTGGCAAGCTGCCCGCCCAGGCACAGACCTTGATCGACACCCACCGCCTGCGCGTGCTGTGCGAGCCCTATGGCGTGGTCAAGGTGGATGCGGCACCGGGGGTGATCAACATCACCTTCAAGCCCAACCCGCCGGTTGAGCCCATGCAGATCATCAGCCTGATTCAGAAGAACAAGCACATCAAACTGGCCGGCAACGACAAGCTGCGCATTGAGCGCGAGTTGCCTGACCCCAAGGCGCGCGCCCAGATGGTGCGCGACATCTTGCGCAGCTTGGGCACGCCCAGCAAGGCTTAAGCACGCTGGCGCGCACTGCCAATGCCCGCCCAGCGCGCAGGAGAGGTGCGAAGTAGGCGCAGCAAGCGGCAGGCTTGATACAGCTCAAGCCCGCCCCGCACCAGCGGGCGCACTCAGTGGGCAGCCAGCGCGCACAATTGCCGCATGCTGGATGCATCTCTCCTTCTCGTCGCCCTGATGGCTGCCTTGGCCCTGCGCCCCTGGCAATTGCTGCGCAACCGCAAAGCCCTGGTCACCCAAGACCATGGCGACAGCAGCCCGCTGTGGACCCCGCTCTTGGCCACCGTGGTGGTCTTGCCATGGCTGTGGGCGCTACCCACGCTGCACCAGATGCCGCTGCAGCTGCAATGGTCGGGCGCTTGTTTGGTCATGATGTGCCTGGGCTGGCCAGCTTGGCCTGAATATCGCCTTGCAAGGCTTGGTGCACGGCAGCTTCAGCTGGGCGACGATGTCGGCGGGGGTGTTGGCGGGCGCCAGCAGGCCCTTCAGAATTGGTAGCTACAAGCGTAAGTCTGGCTAAGGGCTCAGCCCTTTTTCCCATATAAATACAAGTCGTCTGACCACGTCGCCAGCCATTCAGGCTTGTAGGCCACAAATACCGCACACATCATGCCGGTGACCACCGCATCTCCCCATGCCATGAGCCAGCGGGCGATGGTGGAGAGGTCTTCATTCACGCCGGGCAGCTCATGCCCCAAGGCTGCAGACAGCATGCCGGACGCAAACAAGCTCAGCACCGTGCCCACAAAGCCTCGGCCAAAAATATAGACAAACACCTTGGTGCCCAGCCAACGGCGCAGCAATGCGCCCCAGAGCATGGCGAACGTAGCAGGCACGATGCCGTGCCATACGGTCAGGCGCAGCGCTTCTTCTGCGCCCAAACCTGGGGAGAGCACGCAGGCCATCGCGCCGACCACGCACAGCGCGGGCACGGCCAGCGGCCAGCCCCGGCACCTCCTGACCAAACCAGCGCGCTACTTTGCAGCCCCCTGGTCGCTGTCCGAGACCATGCCTGCCTCCGAATTCGCCCCCGGTCTAACCATCCAGAGCTCCGCCGCCCCGCAAAAGCTCAGCGACTACAAGTTGATGGCTTTTGACATGGACTCCACGCTCATCACCATCGAGTGCATTGACGAGATTGCTGACGTGACGGGCAAAAAAGCCGAAGTGGCCGCGATTACCGAAGCCACCATGCGCGGTGAAATCACTGACTTCAAAGACAGCCTGCGCCAACGCGTGGGCAAACTGGTGGGCGTGACCGAGGCCGACATGGCCCGCGTGCTGGCCGAGCGCCTGCGCCTGACCCCCGGGGCCGAAAAGCTGGTCAAAACCGCACAAGCTGCTGGCCTGAAGGTGCTGCTGGTCTCAGGTGGCTTTACCTACTTTGCAGAACATGTGCGCGGCCTGTTGGGCATCGACTTTGTGCGTGCCAACGTGCTGGAGATGCAAGACGGCGTAGTGACCGGCGGCCTGATCGAACAGACATGGGGCGATATCTGTGATGGCGCCGAAAAGCGCCGCACGTTGCTGGAAGTGGCCAGCCTGCGGGGCATTGCACCATCGCAATGCATGGCCGTGGGTGATGGCAGCAACGACATCCCCATGATGCAAGCCGCTGGCCTGTCGGTGGCCTACCACGCCAAGCCCCGCGTGCGCGCAGAGGCCAACATCTGCATCAACGAAGGGGGACTGGATCGCCTGCTGGAAATTCTGCAATAGCCAGCCATCCACCGCTGTCCATTGCAGCAGCCTCCGGCTGCACACCGCACGCATCAGAAAAAGTAGCTGCTTGCGCTGACTGCAAAAGGCTTTGAGATAGATAACTATCAAAAAACCTTTGTATTCAAGCGCTTGCAGCTATTTTTTTATCCAACCCCGTGCCTAGGCCTTAGAATTTATCGCGCACACCCATAACGCAATATTCCAAGGTGTGCGCTCTGCAGGCACCGCCGCATTCCCGATCAACGGGAACTTGTGGCTTGAAATCTGCCTCTCATCCCCCATGTACCACCCAACAGCACGCACTGCTGCGTGCTGCGGTTCTTACATGACCCTTCAATTGAAATCCTTTATTCAGGAACCTCAGTGAAAACATCTTTTCGCACCACCGCTTCTGTGATCGCCGTAACTGTTGCTGCTTTGGCTGCCCCTTCGCTGGCCCACGCTAAGCGCATGGGTGGTGGCAAGTCGGTGCGCCCCGCTGCCATCAACAAAGCCCCGCCAAGCCTGCAACCCCTGCAGCGCCTACGGCAGCAGCAACACCCGCTCCAGCCGCGCCTGCAGCCGCTGCCGCACCTGCCGCTGCACCCGTGGCAGCCGCACGTCCTGCAGGCTCAGGCCTGATGGGCACCATGGCAGCTACCGCTGCGGGCGCCGTCGTAGGCACCGTGGCTGGCAACGCCATCGCTGGTGCTTTCAGCGGTGACGATGCTGCCGCCAAGGCAGACGCCGCAGCCAAGGCCAAGGCCGCAGAAGAAGCCAAGGCCGCCGAAGCCGAAGCTGCTGCACTGCAAAAGAAGCTGGACGAAGCCAAGGCCAAGGCCGAAGCAGCACGCGCTGCCGCCATGTAATTCACACGGCACGCGCTGGCATCCAACGCCCACAGGTTTGCGCCGTGGGGCGTTTTGCATTACCGCCCCAGCACAGCCCCAGCGCCAGCCACGTTCGCGCTAACGCTGCATGCGCAAAGGCGCCAGCAAGTCTTTGAGGCCGTTGTGATCCAGCTCATGCATCAGCTGCAGCAGCTGGCCGATCTCCCCAGCGGGGAAGCCCTCACGCGCAAACCACGCCAGATAGTTACCGGGCAAATCACAGAGCAGCATGTCTTTGTGTTTGCCAAACGGCATGCGGGTGCGCACCAGCTTTTCCAAGTCTTCAGGCTGCACAGACACTCCAAAACGCAATAAATTGCATAAAAACCACTTTCTTTATAACCAAATTATGAAAAATTACTTAGCGGACTGCAGCACCAAGATTACACTTGCCCCACACCCTGAAGCCGCAATCGGTGCGCACAGGGCTGAGACAACACAGCACTGAACTGTTATTTGAACGGAATCAATATGTTGAAGAAGACCCTGACCGCCGTAGCCATTGCCACTTTGGCTTTGTCTGCCCAAGCCGCTGACGTTCTGAAAGTGGCTGCCACTGCCGTGCCCCACGCAGAAATCCTGAACTTCATCAAGCCCCAGCTCAAGGCGGACGGCATTGACTTGCAAGTCAAGGAATTCAGCGACTACGTGCAGCCCAACGCGGCCGTGGAAGAAAAGCAGCTGGACGCCAACTTCTTTCACCACCAGCCGTACCTAGACAGCTACAACAAAGACCGCAAGACCAGCTTGGTGCAAGTGCCCAACGGCAAGGTGCACGTAGAGCCCTTTGGTGCCTACTCCAACAAAGTCAAAAACGTGGCTGAGCTCAAGAGCGGCGCCACAGTGGCCATCCCCAACGATCCCTCCAACGGTGGGCGCGCTCTGCTGCTGCTGGCCAAGCAAGGTCTGATTGAGCTCAAAGACCCCAGCAACCTGACCGCTACTGCGCTGGACGTGGTCAAGAACCCAAAGAAGCTGAAGTTCAAGGAACTGGAAGCACCTTTGCTGCCCCGCGCCCTGGCCGACGTGGACCTGGCGCTGATCAACACCAACTACGCGATTGAAGCCAAGCTCAACCCCACCAAGGATGCGCTGTTCATCGAAGGTGCAGATTCGCCCTACACCAACATCGTGGCCGCTCGCAAGGACCGCGCTGATGGTGCTGACATTGCCAAACTGATGAAGGCCCTGCATTCGCCAGAGACCAAAAAGTTCATCATCGAGAAGTACAAGGGCGCTGTCGTTCCTGCCTTCTAATACGTAACTGCCAACGTGCTGTATGACGGGTGCTGTGCCCGCACGGCACTCCACAAAAAAGCGCTACTTCGGTAGCGCTTTTTTTATCCCGTATCAGCACTGTTTACAACAGTTCGCAAGCCCTAGCCCGAGCAATTTGCTTCTACATGTACAAATTTTGGCCTTGCTGCGGCATGATGCATGCCCACAGCAGATACGCATTGCACCTTGTTTATTTAACCGGATCATCTTTATGAGCGATAACGCGTCCATCCCCATGGAAAAAGCCATCACCGTCGGTCTCAGCGAAGTTACCTTGGCACGCACCTTGGAGCTGTTTGCTGCACACCTGTCCAGTGGCAGTGACCGTGTTTTGAATTTCCGTGGCGACCTGGCCGAGCGCTATAACTACGACAAGATCAAACCCGCCATGAAGCCCGCCCAATCGCAAGGCAATGTGGTGTTCATTGAGGCGGTCAGTCAAAAAACGGGCGAAACCGCGCACTACCAAATTCTGGCCAACCAGTGGAAGCTGCTGGAAGTGCTGGCACGCCTGAACTAAGCGCTTTCGCTGGCTCCACCTTGCAAAAAGCCCGTCGCCATGTGCTACGGGCTTTTTTGATAGCGGCACCCCAAGCTCAGACTCAAATTCAAATTGCTTCCGGCAAGCCTTGCCATACCCAGTAGGCCAGAGCCAACATCATCACGCCCGTCAGGCCATCCAGAACGCGCCATGCCATAGGCTTGGCAAAAATACCGCGCATGCGCTGTGCTGCAAAACTGAGCAAACCAAACCACACCAGGCTGGCGCAGGCAGCACCCAGCACAAACATCCACTTCAAATGACCTTCTTGGCGCGCGCCAATTGAGCCGACCAAAACCACCGTATCCAGATACACATGGGGGTTGAACAAGGTAATCACCGCCAATGCGCTGAGCACCCCCAGCAAGCCACGGGGCGCAACTTGCGTGCTGTCTGCAACCACCGAAGCATCGGGTGCCAGCCACATGCGCCACAGCGCAAAGCTGCCGTAGCCCAACAAAAACAGCACCCCACCCCAGCCCAGCCACCGCGCCACATCGGGCTGGCTGCTGAGCAATTGCGCCATACCGGCCACACCCAGGCCAATCAATAAGGCGTCAGAGACCACGCACCACGCCACGCAAGCGCGCACATGCTGGCCGCGCACCGCCTGTTTGAGCACATACAGGTTTTGCGCACCAATCGAAATAATGAGCGACAGGCACACGGTAAACCCAGCCAGCCACGAAGCAGTAATGTTTGCAGTCCACATGCCCGCAATTGTCGAAGGGCGAAGAACATAAGTAAAATTAAACAATCTCAATCAAATTAAGTTTTACTACATGCTCGACTACGCTGGGTTGGAAGCTTTGGCCGCCGTGCTGCGCGAAGGCAGCTTTGACCGTGCCGCGCGCAGCTGCACGTCACGCCTTCCGCCATTTCACAGCGCATCAAACTGCTGGAAGAGCGTTGGGGCAAGTGCTGGTCATGCGCGGCACGCCCTGCACCGGCACCGAAGCGGGACGGCGCCTGTGTCTGCATGTGGAGCAGGTCGCCCTGCTGGAAAACGAATTGCGCCGCGCCAACCCCGAGCTGGTGCCTGAAGGGCAGGTTGCACGCCCCACCCTCAAGCTGGCCGTCAATGCAGACTCACTCAATAGCTGGTTTGTGGATGCCATGGCCGCCTTCACCCAGGGCGGCAATGAGTTGCTGGACATCAGCATTGATGACCAAGACCACACGGCCAAGCGCATCAAAGAAGGCGAAGTGATGGCGGCAGTCACCGCATCGTCCAGTCACATCACCGGCTGCAACATCTGGCCCCTGGCCAATATGCACTACGTGGCCGCCGCCAGCCCGGCCTTTATAGCGCGCTACTTTGGCGATGCAGGCATCACGGCCCATACCCTCGCACAAGCGCCGATGCTGACCTATGGCCGCAAAGACGCCATGCAAGACAAGTGGCTGCAGCAACAAGGCGCCACTGCGCGGCACATGCCACCGCGCCACTGGGTGCCTTCGGCCCATGCCTTCATTCGCGCCTGCGAAGCCCATATCGCCTGGGGCATGCACCCCACCGTGCTTATCCAGGACCATCTCAAAGATGGCCGGTTGGTGGAGCTGCTGCCAGGCACCGGCATTTCCGTGCCGCTGTACTGGGCCCATGCGCGCAACGCGCAGACGGGGCTGGAGCGGCTGACCCAATGCGTGATTGGTGCCGCCCAGTCGTGGCTGGACCCCATCGACCCCAAAAACTGAATGGCGGGGCATGCATCGCATACAAAAAGGAGGCTCTACAGCCTCCTTTTTTCTGATCCATGCGCACACTGCACTTGTGTGCTTCAGGTTCAGTGCCGCATTTTCCGGTCCATCTCCAGCACATTGAAATTCAGCAAATCCGTGGCCAACACCGTCTCCCACATAAAGCAGGCCAGCGCGGCAATAAAAG
>NZ_CADEPJ010000063.1 GCF_902829245.1 Comamonas jiangduensis
TGGACGTACTTTTACTCACCCATGACTGATTGCGGAGGATGTTTGCTATGAAGATGCTCACCGATTTGATCTCCACAGACTACGGCCTGATGAGCCTGATTGTGATCTTGATCGTTATCGCCATGTGGATTTACTTCACCGTGCTCTTTATGGGCAAGATCAGCAAAAGCAGCCCCGCTGCAGACAAAAAGCCCAGCGCTACGCCTGCGAGAAATTAATCCACGCTGGTGCTGCCTGCTGTTGTCGTAAGGCCTGCTTTGCAGGCCTTTTTTCTGCCCGCCTCCCAAGCACAGCGCCATCTTGCTATGAAGATATCAATAGCAGCCAGCGCTCATCAGTCATTGCTTTCACTACCAAAACCATTGGAAAGCTATGAATCACAGGCGCTGAAAGCTCTGTTTTTCAAAGTGCTTGCCCATAACCATCGTCTGCACCTGGGCGCTACGGGCACAATCACGCCATGTCCTTGCCCGCCAAGCCTGAAGTACCACCACCGCATGCCGCCATGCCCATTCCTGCCGTGGCGCGCCGTTGGTACACGCGCTGGCTGCTGCGGGGGCTGGCCGCGCTTTCTTTGCTGATGGGCGTTGCGGGCGTGTTTATTCCAGGCTTGCCTACCACCGTCTTTATCTTGATTGCAGGCTGGGCTGCCATGCGCAGTTCACCGCGCATGCATGCCTGGCTGTGGAACCACCGCCTGTTTGGCCCCATGCTGCAAAACTGGCATGCAGGGGGCTGTGTCAGCCGCCGCGCCAAACGCAGCGCTGCCGCCATGATGGGCGTATGCGCGGTTGTGCTCTGGTTCACCCCCACCCCCATGTGGTTACGCATCATGGCCAGCGGTTGCATGGCGGCGGTTTTGCTCTGGCTGTGGCTGCGGCCCGAACCTGCATAAGCCCCACCTGCTTCTCTTTTTTGAGGCAACTTTCCAAAGCGCCAAAAATCCATGTATATAATCTAGGTCTTGTTCCCTGATAGCTCAGTCGGTAGAGCGACGGACTGTTAATCCGCAGGTCCCTGGTTCGAGCCCAGGTCGGGGAGCCACATAAAAAGCCAAGCATTGCAAAATGCTTGGCTTTTTTCTTGTGCGCTGCCAGCAAGCAGCCCTCATGCAGCGCGCACAATGCCAACCGAAGTCTTATCTTTAGGCAGTGCTTGTTTGCGCGAGGGCTCTAGACGACCATGCGCCGCATGCTTGGCTGGAGGCGCCTCATGCACAGGCTCCATGACTTCCACACCATTTTTTTTCGCCTCCCAGGTCGCGATCTCTTGCTCCAGGCGACGCGCGCGCTCAGCGTACATGTCTGCGGAAGCCTGGTAGTGCTCCGCCGCCATGGAATGCTCCAGCATTGCCATGCGTGCTTCTTCCAGATAGGCACGCGCACGGCGGATGTAGCGTGGCTCCGTACCAAAAAACCCATAGACAACATGATTCCACCTCCTTCATCCGCATCTGCCGGAGCCAGCATCACATAATGCCGCCGAAGATACTGATGCAACCATAGCCATGATCCATCGCACCATTTGTCCCCATAGGACAGTGTTGGATGTAGGAGTGGCACTGGCCGCACCGCCCAAGCCGATGGGTGAGGCACTGCGAGCAAACCCAAATTCATATTTTTTTGATACCAACAATGCAAGCACCACCCCTGATTTGGCTGGATGCCGATGATGATTTCCCCCCTGTAGACCTTGCCTGGGGGGAAGACTCCCCCATGCCCGGTTTGCTGGCGGCAGGCGGGGTGCTGGATGCTCCCCATTTGCAGGCAGCCTACCAGCGCGGCATTTTTCCGTGGTTCAGCCCCGGGCAGCCTAATTTATGGTGGTCACCCGATCCGCGCATGGTGCTCAAGACCAGCGATTTTCGCCTGCATCCCTCGCTGCGCAAAACCGTGCGCAAGTTCATACGCATGCCCGGCTATGAGGTGCGTATTGACACCAGCTTTCGACAAGTCATTACCCACTGCGCCAACACACCCCGTGCGGGGCAAAACGGCACCTGGATCGTGCCTGAGATCCTGGAGGCATACTGCGACTTGCACGCGCAGGGCCTGGCACACAGCGTGGAGACGTGGGTCAACAACGAATTGGTGGGCGGCTTATATTGCATAGCCCTTGGGCAGGCTGTGTATGGTGAATCCATGTTTGCCCATGCAACCGATGCATCCAAGGTCGCGCTGGCGGCGCTGGTGGGGCTGTGCCGCCACCACGGAGCCACACAAATCGACTGCCAGCAAGCCACCGCCCATTTGGCCTCCCTGGGTGCGCGTGAACAGTCCCGCGCAGACTTTCTGACTGAAGCAGCTCGCCAGCAGCAGCAGCCCGCCATGGACTGGAATTTCCGCCCCGTATACTGGGACACGCTTTGCTGAAGACTCTGAAGTTCCGTACCGCATGACACAGCTCAACGACCTGCCGCACTACAGCCTGCAGTTCTATGCCACTGCGCCCTACCCCTGTAGCTACCTGCCCCAGCAAGAGGCTCGCTCACAGGTCGCAGCGCCCAGTCATTTGATCCGGGCAGAGGTGTACTCTGCCTTGGTTAGCCAGGGCTTTCGCCGCAGCGGTTTATTTACCTACCGCCCGTATTGCAGCCACTGCAGTGCCTGTCAGCCGCTGCGCGTGCTCACGCAGGCATACCAGCCCACGCGCAGCCAGCGCCGCGCACGAAAGCAGCATGCAGAGCTTGAGATCAGCGTGCAGCGCCTGCACTTTTCGCAAGAGCATTACGACCTGTACCAGCGCTACCAGCACGCACGCCACAGCGGCGGCGGCATGGACCAAGACAACGTCGAGCAGTACACCCAGTTCCTGCTGCAAAGCCGTGTGGAGACACGTTTGGTCGAGTTTCGCGATCCCCATGCCAACAACGCGTTGCGCATGGTGTCCATCATTGACTGTCTGGAAGACGGCCTGTCTGCGGTCTACACCTTCTACGAACCCGACCCGAGCGCCAGCTACGGCACCTTCAATGTGCTGTGGCAAATTGCATTTGCACGCAGCATGGGGCTGCCTTATGTGTACCTTGGCTACTGGATCGAGCAGTCGCCCAATATGCGCTACAAGGCGCAATTTCATCCCCATGAGGTTTTACGCGACAACTTGTGGCATCGCGTCGACAAAACCTGAAGAGATCGATTGAAGGGGGCTATCCACACCAAAGATGTGTGTCACGCCGACCAGTGGCGGCTAGAATCCGCCCATCTGAGAGACTGGGATTCCACATGAAGAAAAATGATCAAGACGTACCCGCCAAACCCAGTGTTCAAGTGCTGGAGCGCATGTTTGTCCTGATCGACGTACTGGCATCACGCGAAGAGGCTGTGTCTTTGAAAGACATCAGCGAAAAAACCGGCCTGCACCCTTCCACAGCACACCGCATTTTGAACGACTTGGCCGCAGGCCGTTTTGTGGACCGCCCCGAATCTGGCAGCTACCGCCTTGGCATGCGCCTGCTGGAATTGGGCAACTTGGTCAAAGCCCGCCTGAGCGTGCGCGAAACCGCCTTGCCCGCCATGCGCCTGCTGCACAAGCAAATCCAGCAACCCGTGAATTTGAGCGTGCGCCAAGGCGATGAAATCGTCTATGTTGAGCGCGCCTACAGCGAACGCTCCGGTATGCAGGTAGTACGTGCGATTGGCGGCCATGCGCCCCTGCACCTCACTTCGAACGGCAAGCTGTTTCTGGCGGCAGACGAGCCCCAGCGTGTGCGTGCCTACGCCATGCGCACGGGTTTGGCAGGCAACACCCACAACAGCCTGACCCAGTTGCCCATGCTGGAGCGCGAACTGAGCAAAGCCCGCGAAACCGGCGTTGCCTACGACAACGAAGAGCTGGAACTGGGCGTGCGCTGCATGGCTGCAGGTATTTATGACGACCAGGCCAAGCTGATAGCCGCCCTGTCCATCTCCGCTCCCGCCGACCGTCTGGATGAAGGCTGGCTGCCCAAGCTGCAAAGCACAGCTTTTGAAATCTCTCAAGCCCTGGGTTTTCGCGGTGCACCGCCCGTAACACGCTAACGCCCAGCCAGCGGCTCCCTCCTCACCACAGCCCGCCTTGTGCGGGCTGAATGTTTTTCATTAGGTTATAGAAACCAAGGCTGGTTCACGGTGCACCGACACAAGCTTGCAACCACTTAAATGCCCAAAAATTGAAAGGGCACAGCAGGCTTGAAGGCGGGTGTTGCGTTGCCTGCGTAGGTATGGCTTTGATCTGCACCCAGATCCAGTTTCAGCACCTTGCCACTTTGTGGACTGAAATCCAGCGCATTCAGATCCACCCAGAAGGTATTGGGCGTTAGAGCGGACTCAAAGAAATACAGCTTGCGCTGGTGATCGAACACCGTGCGCCAGCGGGTCGATGAGATATTTGGCTGCCCGGGCGTGCTGATGCCATAAGGCACCGAGACATTGCGAATCACGCTGAATACGCTGGCCAAATTTTTGTTCGGACTCTGGTCTTTGGGAATGGCATTCACATAAAACGATGCGCGCGCAAAGCGGTCGGCTGCACGGTTGGTACCCGGCAACATGGTGGTGCCACCGATCTGCTGCCAATAGGTATTGAGTGCAAGCTGCTCCTCAAAAATCGGAGAATTGGTCATGACTTGGTAATCACGGCTGTGGTGAATCACCTGCTTGCCACCAATGTATTCCAGGATGGCGCTATCACCGCTGGCATCCGACATGGACAGGTGCAGCGTAGTCAGTCGATTTTCGCCCGGCACGTTATCTGAAACGATGGTAAAGGGCTGCGTTTTGAGTACATCCACCGCCTCTTGTACCGTGGCAAAGTTGTCCAGCACGTACTGCGCCCATGCGGCAATCGTCAGCCCCGGCTTGCTGTTGGCATCAAAGACCGGATATTCCGACTCCACCAACCACAGCAAATTGGCATTGAGGCCCGCCTCATTCACACCATCGGTCGTAGAAATGTCGTAACCCGAGGTGATGACGCTGCCGTATTTGGAGGTCCAGCGGATGGTGTGCTGGCCGGTCTGCCCGGTGCGCGCCATGCCTCGCGGCAGCACCCACAGATTGCTGACGATGTCGCTCTTCCAGTCCATCGAGCGCGCCGTCACAACCTGCCCATCGGCGCCATGAAACACCAGCCTGGTGCAGGCCCAAGCACTGGAGGCTGCTGCGGCCCCTGTAATAAGCAAAAGTGCCGCCAATTGTGGGCGAATATGCGGAAATTTCAGGGTCATTCAACCTCCTGCAGAGAAATAGGGAAACAGCGCAGATCGCCGATCTATAGAGCGGGAATGCCAGATGCGCCGCATGACAAGCCATCAGTAATATAGCGATGACACATTATTGACTTTTGCCATGAAAAAACTGCCGTATCCCTTTGGCTTGACGCTCAAAAGCACCATCCTTTGCGGCGCTGTCCTTGCTTTGCATGGCCCAGCCACTGCGCAAACAGCTTCACCTGAGGCATGGCGTTTTCAGCTCACCCCCTATGTCTGGATGACCGGACTGGATGGGCACATCAAGCCCTTGCGGGAGCGCTGCTGCGCATGTGGAGCAATCGTTTTCCGATATTCTGGAAAATCTGGACGCTGCGTTCTTTGTGTCCGGCACAGCGCGCCAAGGGCGCTGGGTGTTGCATGGGGATGCCAGCCATGCGTCTGCGTCCCGCTCTGCGGCCTTGCCTCTGGGCCTTTCTGCCCGCGCCAAGGTGCGCCAAACCTCCGTGACATTGACTGGGGGCTACAACTGGCAGTGGGCCAAGCAATCCAGTGTGGATTTTTTGGCTGGCGCACGCCTGTGGGATATTGACGCCTCAGTCACCCTACCTGGCATCGCCGCTGTGCAGTCCAGCACTTCTTTTGTCGACCCCGTGGTTGCGGTGCGCTGGCGCTACGACTTTGCACCCCAGTGGTCTTCGCTGGTTTACGTGGATACCGGGGGATGGGGTGGGCTCCGACGCCACGTGGCAGATGCTGGGCACCATCAATTACCAGTGGCGAGAAAATATTCACTTTTCGCTGGGCTATCGCCACTTGCAGGTCAATTACCGCAATCACGGCAAGCAGCTGGACTTCAGCCAAGGCGGGCCGCTGGTGGGCGCCACCTTCCAGTTTTAAACACATTGCGGCGCAGCATGGCGCGTGAAGGCATGCTGCCACCACCACCACCGCACGCGCCTTTGCGCGGCCTGCGCTTTATGCAGGCGCAAATGCCAGTTCGCTGTACTGCGTAAACGACAGCACTTGCGCAAACTCCCGCACCCGCTCGGTGCCAAAGCCCGCTTTGAACCAGACAAACCGCACGCCTGCAGCTTCGGCGCAACCTGCATCGGCGTGCGTATCGCCAAAAAACACCGTATCTTGCGCGCTGACTTTCAGGTAGGAGAGGGTGTGGAACAAAGGCTCTGGCGCAGGTTTGGCCACACCGCAGCTGTCGCGCCCGGTGACTACCTCAAACAGGTGCAAAATGCCCGCGGCCTCCAGCCCCTTGAGTGCCAGCGCATGCTGTTTGTTGGTACACCGCCAGCAATGCCGCGCGCCTGGGCGGTTTGCAGCCAGTCCAGCACGCCGTCATACAAAGGCGCAGCACCAGAAGGCTGCGCCGCGTAAAAGCGCTCGAACAGCGCCCCCGCTTCGGCGCGGCCGCCCGGCGGCACGGGCACACCGCGCTCGTGCAGCATCCAGCATCAAGTCTGCGGCCGTACCAAACATATTGGGCATGTGGTAGCCCTCTGGCAGCGGCGCGTGGCCCAGATGCACCAGCGCATGGCTGGCCGCTTGCACGATCACATATTCGGTGTTGAGCAAGGTGCCGTCCATATCAAACACCATGGCACGCACACCACGCCAGTCAAAACTGGAGATTCCATCTTTGCTATGCATGCTGCCATTGTTGCCGCAACGGTGACTTTGCAGTGACAAGCCGCACAAAAGCGCAAGGATGTCACCCGCACGCTTACCCGCAAAAAAATATAGCTGCTAGCGCTTTTAAAACAAGCACTTCAAGCTTTTTTATGCTTCAAAGCTTGATTGACTAAGCGCTGATAGCTCTCTTTTTATTGCATCGCCTTGCCTGCGGATGGGTGAAGCCTCCCCGCCCCCAAGCGATGCGCACGGGCCTTAGAGCACGCTGTTAGACATGACGCTTGACATGCGAGCCGGGCTCGGGCGGCAAGCTGGCATCGGCCTGTGCATGCAAGGCGGCAATCAGATTGCAACGCGGCTGCTGGCCATCGCACACCGCTTTGAGGGATTGCAACTCTTTCTCCAGCGCGCGCAGCTCTTTCAAGCGCTGGCGCACATGGTGCAAGTGCGCTTCAATCGTGGCCGCCGCCGCGTGGCAATCGTCGGGCTTGCGACCGTCCAGCGCCAGCAAAGTGCGCACTTCATCCAGCGACATATCCATCGCCCGGCACATCCGGATAAAGCGCAGCCGGTGCAAATCTGCCTCACCGTAAAAGCGGTAGTCGTTGTCGTGGCGGGCAGCGGGTGCCAGCAGCCCTTCTTTTTCGTAGTAACGGATATTGAACTGTCTCTTATAAAAATCTCCGAGCCCACGAGAAAGAGGGTGAGATCGTAAGACGGCGTCTGGTTGAAAAAAAAAAAAAGAAAAAAAAAAAATAGAAGAGTGCTGCACCGAGCGCTTGTCAAAATACTTGGGCAATAAAGAATTTATTGTGAAACTTCGCGACCTTCTCATTCTGGCCAGTGGCGTTGCTGCTGCATCGCAAGTTAGTGCCTTGTCTCTGGGTAATACCCAAGGCAATGTGCAACTGGGCTCTCCGATTGACCTGGTATTTCAGGTTATGCCAGATGCTGGCCAGACAGCAGACAGCAGTTGCATCGCTGCGGACGTATGGATGGGCGATGCCGCCATTTCACGCGCTCAGATCTCGCTCACCCCACAGGGCAATGCCGTACGCCTGCGTACCAGCACCCCTGTATACGAGCCGCTGATCACCGTCAAACTGCATGCAGGGTGCGCTGGGGCCATAGCACGCAGCTACACTTTTTTCGCAGATCCTCCGCACACGCTCGCCGCATCTACCACGCCGATAGATCTGAGCAAGATTCAAGTCAGCCCTGTGCCAGCCGCCACCGCGGCAGCCGTGGCCCTTGCAGCGCCTGAGAAAAAACCACGCGCTCCCAAGCGCGTCGTCAAACCTGCGGCAAACAAGCCCAAAGTGGTTGCCGCAGCTTCAGCTGCCACAGCCCCAAAGTCAGCGCCCTCCGCTGAGCGCGCTGCAGCACCTGCCGACACGTCCGCGGCTGCGCCCCTCCCCGTCGCCGCCGCTGTCAACACCAGCGAAGACAAGCCACGTTTGCGGGTTGAACCGATTGAGGGGCTCGACGCCCCCAGCAGCGCTGTCCCTGCCACATCCGCAACAACGGAGAACCTGCCAAGTAGCAGCATCGATGCCCAAACCCAACTGGTGCTGGATGCCAACGCTGCGCGATTGGAAGCCATGGAAAAGCAGCTGCAAACACTGCAGTCCCAGCTGACCAACAATCGCAGCGAGATCATCAGCTTGCAAACACAGCTGGTGCAGGCACAGAACCAAGATTTACCTTTGTGGGTTCACATCATGCTGGGCATGCTGGCTTTGGCCCTTGCGACCATTGCTTGGCTGCTGCAACGCATCAAACAAGAGCGCATGAACGCACAGCGGTCGTGGGCTGATACCGTGCTTGCAGTGGATGATTCCGCACAAGCAACCAGCATTGACACACGAAGCAGCACAGCAGTTACTCCCCAAGCTGCTGCGGCAGCGGTCACACCCTCGGCTGCCGAGCAACCTACTCCTTTCGAAGCCGCAATCGCTTCGGCAGCAAGCAAACCTGCGTCACAAAGCTGGAGCAGCGCTGAAGCGTCATCACCCACGGTGATGCCGGAAGAGCTGTACGCAGAATTCGAACAACTCGCTGGGCATAAGCCCTCGCCAGAGGCATCACCCTCAATTGCCGAGGTATTAACTGCCCAAGCGCTTTTCGATGTGCAAGAGCAGGCAGAGTTTTATGCCTCGATTGGGGAGAACGACCAAGCCATCGAGATCTTGCAAACGCATATTGCAGAGCACCAAGCTTCTTCACCCCTAGCCTATATCGAACTGTTACAGCTGTTGTACCGGCTCAGTCGCACTGAAACATTTGAGCAAGTGCGCGAACAGTTCCAAGCGCATTTCAACGTTAAAGTGCCAGATTTCCTTGGTTTCTCGCGCAAGGGGTATGACCTGTGGAGCGGCCACCCCGAGGTTCTCAGCAAAATTGAAGCACTCTGGCCTACCGATGAAGTGCAAACCTTGCTGCGCGATTTGATTGTTCGCAAGCCTGCTGCTGACCACAGAGAAAGCGATATGCGCTTTGACTTGTCTGCATTTGATGACTTGCTCATGCTCTATAACGTGGCGCAAACCACACCAGCGTCAAGCCGTGGCCAGTTGCCGGGACGGGTGCGCACCGCCCCCACTGAAGTTCCATTGCCAGAGGTCGTTTTTGACAATGTCCCTGCGCCAACCAGCTATCCTGCGCGGACTGCTGCTACGGCGGCAGCTGACCATGCACCTTTGCCATTGAGTGCGGCCAACTTGGACATGCTCAGCGCGGCGCCTGCGCAAGCACCGTTGGCACCACCCAATCCCCACAATGACTCCCCGTTCCAGAGCACCGCACACTTTGCACCAGATGAAATACTGATGGAGGGGCTGACCCTGAACTGGGAAGCCACGGCATCCACACCGCCTTCCACGGAGAAAACAGACACAGCATCTGCAGAGGTCAACCTCCAAAGCCTGGAAGCTGAGTTGAACCCGTTCATCATGGATGAACGCGATTTACCACCCACCAAAAAATAGCGCTGAGCGCGCAACCATTACCAGCACGCCACACATCATGAAGATGTGTGGCGTTGCTTTTTATGTGGCAAGCGCACCAAAAACCCTGCAACACGCTATTTTTTATTCGCAGCGCCCAACTTCACCCCAAACTCATCTGCCTTATTAAGGGCACTACCTCTGCGTACATGCGAAAATCACGCTTTTTGCAGCTTTGGCGTGTCTTGATGGGCATTGATATCCCAGCTGCTCGCACGAACAACACAATAGGAATCAGTCATGGAAGCAGAACGCGTCAACCAAATCGAAGCCACACTCGCCGATCTGTCCACTCGGACACAAGAACTCCGGAGGTATCTTTGACTACGATGCAAAGTTTGAACGACTGCGCACCGTCAACGCCTCGCTAGAAGACCCTTCGGTCTGGAACGACCCCAAAAAAGCCCAAGAACTGGGCAAAGAAAAAAAATCGCTCGACTCCGTCGTTTTGACACTGCAAAAGCTCACAGCCGAACTGGCTGACAACGCTGAGTTGTTTGAGATGAGCAAGGAAGAAGGCGACGAGGCCGGGCTGGAAACCATAGAGGCAGAAGCTGCCAAGCTGCAACCGCTGATTGAAGAGCTGGAATTCCGCCGCATGTTCAATCAAGAGGCGGACTCCTGAACTGCTTTATTGACATTCAAGCCGGCGCAGGTGGCACCGAAGCCTGCGACTGGGCCAGCATGCTACTGCGTCAATACCTGAGGTACGCAGAACGCAAGGGCTTCAAGGCCACGGTGGAAGAAGAAACGCCGGGTGATGTGGCTGGCATCAAGAGCGCCACCATCAAGGTGGAAGGTGAATACGCCTACGGCCTGCTGCGCACCGAAACCGGCGTGCACCGCTTGGTGCGCAAGTCGCCTTTTGACTCTTCGGGTGGCCGTCACACCAGCTTCTCTTCGCTGTTCGTCTACCCCGAGATTGATGACTCCATCGAGATCAACATCAATCCCGCCGATGTGCGCACCGACACCTACCGCGCTTCTGGCGCGGGTGGTCAGCACATCAACAAAACTGACTCAGCCGTGCGCCTGACGCACATCCCCACAGGCATCGTGGTGCAGTGCCAGGATGGCCGCTCGCAGCACAGCAACCGGGATGTAGCTTGGCAACGCCTGCGCTCGCGCTTGTACGACTACGAGATGCGCAAGCGCCAGGAAGAACAGCAAAAACTGGAAGACACCAAGACCGATGTGGGCTGGGGTCACCAGATTCGCTCCTATGTGCTGGATAACAGCCGCATCAAGGATTTGCGCACCAACGTAGAAGTCTCAGCGACCCAAAAAGTGCTGGACGGCGATTTGGACGTGTTCATCGAAGCCTCGCTCAAGCAAGGCGTTTAAAGGAAGATCACATGCTGCGTGAAGGACAAGCCACAGCCATTCAAAGGGCTGACTACCAAGCACCGGCTTGGTGGATCGATACCGTCGACCTGACATTCGACCTCGACCCAGCCAAAACCCGCGTACTCAACAAGATGCGCATCCGCCGCAACGCTGACGTGCCTGCACAGGCGTTGCGTCTGGATGGCGATGAGCTGAACTTGGCGCGCGTCATGGTCAACGGCGCTGGCACTTCGTTCAAAATGGACGGCAGCCAACTGGTGCTGGAAAACCTGCCCGAGGGCAATGAGCCCGTCGAGCTGGAAATTTTCACCACCTGCACGCCAGACAAGAACACCAAGCTCATGGGCTTGTATGTGAGCGAAGGCACGTTCTTCACCCAGTGCGAATCCGAGGGCTTCCGCCGCATCACATATTTCCTGGATCGCCCCGATGTCATGGCCATGTACACCGTGACCTTGCGTGCCAACAAAGATGCCTTCCCGGTGCTGCTGTCCAACGGCAACTTGGTCGATTCCGGCGATCTGGAAGACGGGCGCCACTTTGCCAAGTGGGTTGACCCGCACAAAAAACCCAGCTACCTGTTCGCGCTGGTGGCGGGCAAGCTGGTGGCGCGCGAGCAAAAGATCAAGAGCCGTGCGGGCAAGGACCACTTGCTGCAGGTTTTTGTGCGCCCCGGTGATCTGGAAAAAACCGAGCACGCCATGAACGCCCTGATGCACTCCGTGGCATGGGACGAGGCACGCTTTGGCCTGAGCCTGGATTTGGATCGCTTCATGATCGTCGCCACCAGCGACTTCAACATGGGCGCGATGGAAAACAAGGGCCTGAACATCTTCAACACCAAGTACGTGCTGGCCAGCCAGTCCACGGCCACCGATGTGGACTTTGCCAACGTGGAAAGCGTGGTGGGCCACGAATACTTCCACAACTGGACCGGCAACCGCATCACCTGCCGCGACTGGTTCCAGCTGAGCCTGAAAGAAGGCCTGACCGTCTTCCGCGATCAGGAATTCAGCATGGACATGGCAGGCACGCCCTCGGCCCGCGCGGTCAAACGCATTGAAGATGTACGGGTGCTACGCACCGTGCAGTTCCCCGAAGATGCGGGCCCCATGGCCCATCCCGTGCGCCCGGACAGCTACATCGAGATCAACAACTTCTACACCGTCACCATTTACGAAAAAGGTGCTGAAGTGGTGCGCATGCAGCACAACCTGGTGGGCCGCGAAGGCTTTGCCAAAGGCATGGAACTGTATTTTGCCCGCCACGATGGCCAGGCCGTTACCTGTGACGACTTTGTACAGGCGATGGCGGATGCCAACCCTGCCAGCCCTCTAGCCCAGCACTTGGAGCAATTCAAGCGCTGGTACAGCCAGGCCGGCACCCCCACTGTCAAAGCAGTAGCACAGTACGATGCTGCGGCGCAAACCTACACGCTGACACTGTCGCAAAGCTGTGCAGCCACCCCTGGTCAAGCCGAGAAGCAGCCTTTTGTCATTCCCGTCGAAATGGGTCTGCTGGGTCAAGATGGCAGCGCATTGCCTTTGCAACTGCAAGGCGACAGCGCAAGCACCTTGAGCAAAACCTTGGTGCTGACGCAAGCCGAGCAGACTTGGGTGTTCTCCAACGTTGCCCAGTCCCCCGTGCCTTCGCTGCTGCGTGGTTTCAGTGCACCCGTGGTGCTGCAGTACGACTTCAGCGATGCCGAATTGCTGACGCAGCTGGCCCACGACAGCGACAGCTTCAACCGCTGGGAAGCCGGCCAGCGTCTGGCAGTACGCTATGCCCTGCAGGCCATCCAGTCAGATGCCCCTGTCGCTGCCGATGTGCTGCCCGAGGCGTTTGTCCATGCACTGCGTGATGTGCTGCGCCACTCCACGCTGGATGCGGCCTACAAAGACCTGGTGCTGGCCCTGCCATCGGAAGCCTACATGGCCGAACAGCTGGACGTGGTTGACCCACAGCGCATTCACGCGGTACGTGAATGCATGCGCCTGCAGCTGGCGCAAAGCTTGCAAGCTGATTGGGCTTGGGCGTTGGAAACCTATGGCGACACCGGCGCTTACCGCCCAGACCCCGTGTCCTCTGGCAAACGCGCGCTGGCAGGCTCTGCGCTGCTCATGCTGTGCTTGGCAGCCCAAGTCTCGGGCGATACCATCTGGCCCGGCAAAGCCTATCAACGCTTCAAAGACGCAGGCAATATGACGGATCGCTTCAACGCCCTGTCTGCGCTGGTGCACAGCGGCGCTGAGCTGGCCAAGCCTGCCCTGGAGCGCTTCCACACCCTGTTCAAGAACGAGCCACTGGTTATCGACAAGTGGTTTGCCCTGCAGGCAGGCACTTGTGACCGGGGTGGCAACGTGTTGCCTGCCGTCAAACAATTGATGAAGCACCCCGATTTCAGCCTGAAGAACCCCAACCGTGCGCGCAGCCTGATTTTAGCTACTGCAGCGCCAAGCCGGGGCTTTCCACCGTGCGGACGCTGCAGGCTATGTTTTCTGGAGTGAGCGCGTGCTGGAGCTTGACGCCATCAATCCGCAAGTCGCCTCCCGCCTCGCACGCGGCATGGATCGCTGGGGCAAACTGGCGCAGCCCTATCGCACTGCCGCCCGCGAAGCGATTGCACGCGTCGCCGCCAAGCCCGACTTGAGCAACGATGTGCGCGAAATCGTCTCCCGAGCATTGGGCAACGATTAAGCATCAAAACCACTGTTTGCGCTTATCTATCAAGCGCTAGCAGCTATATTTTTAAAAACAGGTTGCTTGATCGCAACCTTGTTTCAGGAGAAAACTTATGACACGCCGCGTCAGTCTGACTCGCTATTTGGTTGAACAACAACGTGTGGATGGCCGCATCCCCCCCCAACTGCGCTTGCTGCTGGAAGTGGTAGCTCGCGCCTGCAAACGCATCAGCTTCGCGGTAAACAAAGGACAGCTGGGAGAGGTCATGGGCTCCGCTGGCAGCGAAAACGTGCAAGGCGAAGTGCAGAAAAAGCTGGACATCATCGCCAACGAAACCCTGATTGAAGCCAACGAATGGGGCGGCCACCTGGCTGCCATGGCCTCTGAGGAAATGGAAGGCATTTACGTGGTGCCCAACCGTTACCCCCAGGGCGAATACTTGTTGATGTTTGACCCCTTGGACGGCTCCTCCAACATCGACATCAACATGTCGATCGGCACCATCTTCAGCGTGCTCAAAAAGCACGACAACCACCCTGGCGTGCACGACAGCGACTTCATGCAGCCCGGCACCGAACAAGTTGCTGCAGGCTATTGCATCTATGGCCCCCAGACTACACTGGTGCTGACCGTGGGTGACGGCGTCTCCATGTTCACCCTGGATCGGGAGCAAGGCTCCTTCATCTTGATTGAAGAAAACGTCAAGATTCCTGAAGACACCAAAGAGTTCGCCATCAACATGTCCAACATGCGCCACTGGGACGAACCCATGAAGCGCTACATCGACGAGTGCCTAGCTGGCGAAGACGGCCCACGTGGCAAGAACTTCAATATGCGCTGGGTCGCGGCCATGGTGGCCGATGTGCACCGCATTCTGTGCCGTGGCGGTGTCTTTATGTACCCCTGGGACAAGCGCGAGCCACACAAGGCCGGCAAGCTGCGCCTGATGTACGAAGCCAACCCCATGAGCTGGTTGATTGAGCAAGCAGGCGGAGCTTCTACCAACTGCCGCCAGCGCATCATGGAAATCCAGCCCACGGAGTTGCACCAGCGTGTGGCAGTGGTACTGGGCTCCAAGAATGAAGTGGAACGCGTGACCCGTTATCACCTCGAAGCCGACCAAAAGTCACTATAATTTTCAGGCCGCCGGTGTAGCTCAGTCGGTAGAGCAGCTCATTCGTAATGAGAAGGTCGCGTGTTCGATTCATGTCTCCGGCACCAATGAAATAAGGAAACCTCGCTATGTTTTACGTAGCGAGGTTTTGTTTTTTCCGACGATGTAAGGGCGGATGTAAGACATTTTTTTAGCTTCGTGGCGCTGACTTTCACCTCTTAGAGCAAATGGAGACTTGAATCGTGGAAATTTTTGATCAGCCCAACACGGGCACAGGCCAGCACTGCTTACCGATTGTCCAGGCCTGCCCGGTCTCATCCAGCGGCTCGCCCAGTGCGATGAACACATCGCGCGTCCATCGGCTGTCGATAGCCGCCCGGCTCAGCCCCATGGTCTGCACCCGGTAGGCACGTTTTTCGGGGTACATGTCCCAGCTCTGGTCCCCATCGCTGACGCGAAAGTGGGCGCGCTGGGCATCGTAGTTGGGCCCCTCCACCGAGGACAGCCCCACCAGGGTAAAGCGGTAACGGTCGGCCTCCACGCTCTGACCCTGGGCCACATGGGTTTCGCGCTTGGTCTCCAGCCCGTTGGCTAGGCTCACGGCCATCACGAACACGCCCACACCGGCATGCGCCATCACCGTGCCCCACCAGCCCCATGGCTGACGGGCCACGCGCTGCCAGCCTGCGCCTTGCCGCACCGCAGGCAATAGGCGCTGGACGGCATGCGCCAGCGTGCTCAGCAGGCACCACAGGCCCAGGGCCACCCCCAGCAAGGTCACGGGCGTGATGGACCCAGCCTGGGTCAGGCCCAGCACGCCCACGCTCACTACGGTCAGCACCAGGGCCACGCGCAGCCGCTGCCACAGCTCGCGGCCCGCGCCCTGCTTCCAGCGGGCCACCGTGCCACAACCCATCAAGGCCAGCGCCGGCAGGACCAGCGGCAGAAAGACCGCTTCAAAATACGGAGGGCCGACCGAGATCTTTTCGTTGCGCAGCACATCCAGTGCCAGGGGGTACAGCGTGCCGATCAGCACGGCCAGGGCCGCAGCGCAGAACAGCACGTTGTTCACCAGCAGCAGGGTTTCGCGCGACAGCAAGGCGAACTGCCCGCCCCCGGTGCCCAGCTCCGGCGCCCGCCAGGCGTACAGCCACAGCGATACGCCCACCACCGCCACGATGAAGCACAGGATGAACAGGCCGCGCCCCGGATCGACCGCAAACGCGTGGACCGAGGTCAGCACCCCGGAGCGCACCAGGAACGTACCCAGCAGGCACAGCGAAAACGCGCAGATCGCCAGCAATGCTGACCAACTGCGGAATGCGCCGCGCTGGTCCGTGACGATCAGCGAGTGCAGAAAGGCCGTACCCACCAGCCACGGCATGAAGGAGGCGTTTTCCACCGGGTCCCAGAACCACCAGCCCCCAGCCCAGCACGTAATACGCCCAGGCGCTGCCCAGCAGGATGCCCAGTGTCAGAAAGCCCCAGGCAGCCAGCGTCCAGGACCGCGACCACCGCGCCCAGGCGGCGCCCAGCTCGCCCGAAATCAGGGCCGCCAGCGCAAACGCGAACGGCACCACAAAACCCACATAGCCCATGTACAGCAGTGGAGGGTGAAAGACCATGCCCGGGTCCTGCAGCAAGGGATTCAGATCCTTACCTTCCAGCGCGGCCGGCACCAAACGCAAGAACGGATTGGACAAAAACAGCACGAACAGCAGAAACCCGACGCTGACCCAGCCCAGCACCGCCAGCACGCGCGCCACGAAATCGGCCGGCAATGCGCGGCTGCGCCGGGCGACCGCCGCGCTCCAACAGGCCAGCAGCACCTGCCACAGCAGCATGGAGCCTTCATGCCCGCCCCAGAAGGCCGTCAGCTTGTAGATCATGGGCAAATCGCTGTGCGAGTTGGCCGCGACGTACAGCACGGAGTAGTCCTGCGTGCCGAAGCACCAGAACAGCACACCCGCCGCCAGTAGCGACAGCAGGCACTGCAGGGCGGCGGCGGGCCGCGCCAAGCGCACCCAGGCAGCGATCCCCCACTGGGCACCCAGCAACGGCAGCGTGGCCTGCACCAGCGCAACGATCAGCGCCAGCACCAGCGCAAACACCCCCAGCTCCGCCATCATGGCTGCCCCCTTGATGTCCGCGCGGCGTCTTCCAGTGCCTTGGCCGCTTCCGGGGGCATGTAGTTCTCATCGTGCTTGGCCAGCACTTCGGAGGCCTCGAACAAACCATTCGCCTGCAGCTTGCCGGATGCGACCACCCCTTTGCCTTCGCGGAACAGATCGGGCAACAGGCCCTGGTAGCGCACCGGCACGCGCTGCACCTCGTCGGTCACCATGAACTGCACCTGCAGGCCATCGGTGGAACGCTGCAGCGAGCCGACCTCCACCAGGCCACCGATGCGAAAGGCCGCACCCTGCGGCGCTTCGCCCGCGTGGATCTGGCTGGGGCTGTAGAAAAACATGACATTCGCATCCAGTGCGCGCAGCACCAGGGTGACGGCCAGCCCCACCAGGGCCACGCCGACCAGCACCCACAGCAGGCGCTTTCGACGGGGTTTCATTCAGCATCTCCCTCAGGGTCGCGCAGTTCGGGGCCCTGTCGCGGCCAACGCCAGCGCCACAGCAGCGCCAGAATTTCAAGCAGCAGGAGCGCTGCGCTGACACCATAGGCCAGTGCGATGTAAAAACTATGTGTCGCCATCACAGTTGCTCCTCTGCGGCACGTTCTCGGATCAGGCAGCGCGTGCGCAGCAAGCACACGGCCAGCGTATAGGCCCAGCACGCCAGGGTCATCAGCAGCATGCCCGCCAGCATGGTGTGGGTCATGCTGGGGGCAGCATCCATGCGGATTGTGGCCCCCTGGTGCAGGGTGCTCCACCACTGCACCGAAAAATAGATGATGGGCACATTCACCACGCCCGCCAGCAACACGATGGCACCGGCCGCGTCGGCACGTTCGGGGTCTTCAATGGCCGAGGCCACTCCCAGGTAGCCCAGGTACAGAAACAGCAGGATCAGCTCCGACGTCAGCCGCGCGTCCCACACCCACCATGCGCCCCAGGTGGGCTTGCCCCAGGCCGCGCCGGTCCACAGCGCGATCACGGTGAACAGGGCCCCGGTGGGCGCCAAGGCGCGCGCCAGCAGCGGTGACAGGCGGGTGCGGTAGACCAAGCCCAGCCCCGCGGCACCGCCGCCACCACATAAATGAACATCGACATCCAGGCCGCAGGCACATGCAAAAAGATGATGCGATAGACCTCGCCCTGCTGGTGGTCAGTGGGGCCACGAAAAAACCCACCCACAGCCCGGCCACGGCCAACGCCAGCGCCAGCACGGCCAGCCACGGCCACAGGCGTTGTGCCCAGTGATCGAACACGGGGGGGGGGGCCAGTTGGCGCCAGCGAAAACCTGCAGCCGCAGCACGCGGCGACCGAGGAGAAGAAGCAACAGGGGAGGGATTCATATCATTCCAGCGCCAGCCTCAGCGCCGCCGCAATCGCCCAGGGGCCACCCAGCACCGCCAGGCACAAACATGCGCCGAGCAAATTCAACGCGGGGCCGCAGGCAGCCCCAGCAAGGACTGGTCACGGCATGGCTGCCAAAGATCAGGATCGGCACGCTCAGCGGCAGCACGACCAGCACCAGCAGCAAAGCGCCCCGCACGCCCAGGGTCAGCGCAGCCCCCAGGGCCGCCAGCACGCACAGGCTGGGTGTGCCCAAGGCCAGTGACAGCAGCAGCACCCCCATCACCTCCTCGCCCAGGCCATATTGCCAGCCCAGCAGTGGCGTGGCCAGCAACAGCGGTAGCGTACCCACCAGCCATTGCGCCCCCACCTTCACCCCCACCAGGAGGGGCAAAGGTGCAGGGGCCAACAACCACTGCTCCAGTGAACCGTCTGCATGATCCCCCTCGAACAGGCGGTGCTGGCCCAGCAAGACCGCCAGCAAGGCCGCCACCCAGACAACGCCAGGCGCGATCTGCCGGAGCAAGGCGCTGTCCGGCCCCAAAGCCAGCGGAAACAGGCTGCCCACCATCAGGAAAAACGCCAGACCACTCAGGGCATCGGCCGGCCGGCGAACGGCCAGACGCAGCTCGCGCAGCACCACCGCCCTCAGCATGGTGCCTCCTGCTGTGCCGGAGCCGCTGAGGGGGCACTCAAGTCCAATACCGGGGACGGCACACCAGACACCAGCAGCCCGCGATGGCTGACCACCATCGCCAGCCCACCTGCCTGGGCGTGTGCAGACAGCAGTTGCACCAGCAAGGCGCTGCCCTGTGCATCCAGCGCATTGTCTGGCTCGTCGAGCAACCACAGCGGGCGCTCACTGAGCTGGACCCGGGCAATCGCCACCCTCCGTCGCTGCCCCTGGGACAAGCGGCCAAAAGGACGCGCAGCCACATCCAGGACATCCAGTGCGCGCAGCACCTGGGCCGCACGTTCACCGGACCAGGGCACGGCCTGCAGTTGGAGTGCGAAACGCAGATTCTCGATCCCACTGAGGGCATCGCTCATGCCGCACTGGTGCCCCAGGTACGACAGCTGCCGCTGGAACGCGGGGCTGGATGCGATGACACGCTGACCGCACCATGCCAGCGCCCCGGCACGCCAGGGCATCAGCCCGGCCAGACTGCGCAGCAAGGTGCTCTTGCCAGCACCATTGCTGCCCTTGAGCTGCAGCACCTGGCCGGCCTGCAGGCTGAAATCGATCTGACGCAACAGCACACGGCCATTGCGGAGACAGCCAAAGCCAGCAACGTCCAGGCTCCGTGGCGCATGCTCCGCAGACACCATGCGATCAGGGCTTGGCCATGGCAACAGGGGCTGGGACCACCTGACCCGGGCTGTCACTGGGGCCCACGCCCGGAGGAATGTGTGGCAGCTGGTGGGCAATCCCCTTGTGGCAATCGATGCAGGTTTTTCCTTGTTCGCCAGGTAGGTGGAATGCATGTTCTGCGCCCGCTGACTTTGGCGTGTGAAGTCCATGGAGTCGTAGTTGTGGCAGTTTCTGCATTCCAGGGAATCGTTGGCTTTCAGGCGTGCCCATTCGTGCTGCGCCAGTTCCAGGCGCTTGGCATCAAATTTTTCCGGTGTGTCCACTGTGCCAAAGATCTTGCCCCACACCTCCTTGGACGCCTGCATCTTGCGCGCCATCTTGTCGGTCCAGTTGTGCGGCACGTGGCAGTCCGAGCAGATCGCGCGCACCCCGGAACGGTTGGTGTAGTGGATGGTGCTCTTCAGCTCGGCGAAAACGTTGTCACGCATTTCATGGCAACCCGTACAGAACTTCTCAGTGTTCGTGACCTCCATCGCGGTATTGAAAGCCCCCAGAACAGGATGCCCGCAATGAACCCTCCAATCGTCAGGAACCCAAGGCTGAAATGCACGCTAGGGCGCCGTATGACGGCCCAGTAGCGCTTGAGTAATTGCAGCATACTTGTGCCCCAGTTCATGGTTTCTTGGATGCGTTCGCAGGATTTTGCAATGCTTTCAGGAGCAGGCTGTCCACATCCTGGAATGTATTTCTTACGAAAGGCGTCGCATTGTCCTGCCCCACATGGCACTGCACGCAAAAGTAGCGCCGGGTCGAGATCTGCGCCAGGGTATTGCCATCGCGGTCCTGGTAGTGGGTGATGGAGACCGGGATCGCCTGAGAGACTTCCGCTTTGGCGCGGGAGTGGCAATCCATGCACTTGTTGAAGTTCTTGTCGACCTGGTAGCCATCGATGCGGTGCGGGATCACGGGCGGCTGCTGCGCGTAGTTGCGCGTGCGGCGCACATCATCGTTGATGGGATTGCCCAGCACCGGTGGCTTGGTGGTTTCCAGCAAGGGAGGTGCCGCGGGCCTTGTCGTACAAGGGCTCGGCGAAGGCCGTGTCGGTCGCGGTGACCACACCGAGACACAGCATCAGCGCCATTCCCAGTTTCTGTATGCATTTCATGGGGTGCTCCTCTGCTTGTGCTCAGACCTTGGTCAGCCTCACGGCACACTTCTTGAAGTCGGTTTGCAACGAGATCGGGTCGGTCGCGTCCAGCGTCACCTTGTTGATCAACTGGCTGGCATCAAACCATGGCACATAGACCAGACCTCGCGGTGGCTTGTTGCGACCACGGGTCTCCCACGCGGAGCGAATGGTGCCGCGGCGCGAGGCAACTTCGACCTCACTGCCCCGGCGCAAGCCGAGCGCCTTGGCATCGTCAGGATGCATGTAGCACAGCGCGTTCGGCACGGCACGATGCAGCTCGGGCACACGCCGGGTCATGGATCCGAGTGCCAGTGCTCCAGCACACGGCCGGTAGACAGCCAGAACGGATATTCCTTATCGGAGCCTCGGCGGCTGGCTCATAAGGCAGGCCGAAAATGACCGCCTTGCCATCCTTGTGGCCATAGAACTCGAAACCGGTCCCCGGCTTCACATACGGATCGGTCCCTCGCGGTAACGCCACTTGGTCTCCTGCCCATTGACGACAGGCCAGCGCAAGCCACGCACCTGGTGGTAGACATCGAACGGCGCCAGATCGTGGCCATGACCACGCCCGAACGCTGCGTACTCTTCGAACAGCCCCTTCTGGGGGTAAAAGCCAAACAACTCGGCCTCATGGTTGTTGTACCCTGCCTCCATGTCGGTCACGGGGAATTTGTCCACCTGACCATTGCGGTACAGCACATCAAACATGGTCTTGCCTCGGTACTGCGGGGCCTTGACCAGGAGTTCCTCAGGCCACACCTCCTCGATCTTGAAGCGCTTGGCAAACTCCATCAGTTGCCACAAGTCCGAACGTGCTTCGCCCGGCGCGTTGACCAGTTGATGCCAGAAGTGCGTGCGGCGCTCGGCATTGCCATAGGCACCCTCCTTTTCCACCCACATGGCGGTAGGCAGGATCAGGTCCGCCGAGGTCGCGGTGACGGTGGGATAGGCATCCGACACCACAATGAAGTTGTCCGGATTGCGATAGCCCGGATAGCCTTCTTGCACCATGTTAGCGGAGGCCTGCATGTTGTTGGTCACCATGACCCAGTAGGCATTGAGCTTGCCATCCTTGAGCATCCGGTGCTGTTGCACGGCGTGATAGCCGGGTTTATCGGGAATGGTGCCCTCGGGCAACTTCCAGATTTTTTCCGCGGTCTTGCGGTGCTCGGGATTGGTAACCACCATATCCGCGGGCAAGCGGTGCGAGAACGTACCTACTTCGCGCGCCGTGCCACATGCCGAAGGCTGACCAGTTAACGAGAATGGACTGTTGCCCGGGGTTGCGATCTTGCCGGTGAGCAGGTGGATGTTGTAGACAAGGTTGTTGGCCCAAACGCCGCGCGTATGCTGGTTGAAGCCCATGGTCCAGAACGACACCACCTTGCGCTTGGGGTCTGCGTACAGCTCGGCCAACTCCTTGAGCCGGTTGGCAGGAACCCCTGTCAGTTTGGTGGTGTATTCCAAGGTGTACGTGGAGACGAACTTGGCGTACTCCTCATAAGTCATGGGCTTGGCACCATTCGGATCACCGGCATTTTTGGCAGCTTTTTGCAGAGGATGCTCTGGACGCAAGCCATAACCGATGTCCGGATTGCCCAATTTGAAATTGCAGTGCTTGGCCACAAACTCCTGGTTCACACGCCCTGTGGTGATGATGTGGTTGGCAATGTAGTTCAGGATCGCCAGGTCGGTCTGCGGCTTGAAGGTCAGCTCAATGTCCGCGAGTTCATACGAACGGTGCTCAAAGGTAGACAACACGGCCACCTTGACGTTCGGTGCGCTCAAACGGCGATCCGTCACGCGCGTCCAGAGCACAGGATGCATTTCTGCCATGTTCGAGCCCCAAAGCACAAAGGTGTCCGTAGCTTCGATGTCGTCATAGCAGCCCATAGGCTCGTCCATGCCGAAGGTGCGCATGAAGCCCGCCACCGCCGAGGCCATGCAGTGGCGCGCATTCGGATCGATATTGTTGGAGCGGAAGCCGGCCTTGAACAGCTTGGATGCGGCATAGCCTTCCCAGACCGTCCACTGGCCCGAGCCGAACATGCCCAAGCCGGACGGCCCCTTTTCCTTGAGCGCCTTCTTGAATTGCTGGGCCATCACATCGAACGCGGTATCCCATGACACGTGCTGGAATTCCCCATCTTTGGCGTATTTGCCATTTTTCATGCGCAGCAGCGGCCGTGTCAGACGGTCCTCGCCATACATGATCTTCGACAGGAAGTAGCCCTTGACACAATTGAGGCCCCGATTCACTTCGGCCTGGGGATCACCCTGGGTCGCCACCACCCGGTTGTCCTTGACGGCCACCATCACGCCGCAGCCGGTGCCACAGAAGCGGCAGGGCGCCTTGGACCACTTCATGGTGGCGGCACCACCTGCTTTTGCGCCCTCCTGAGAGATGGCGTGGATGGGAATGCCTGCCACAGCGCCAGCAGCGGCAGCAGCAGTTTGACGAACAAAATCGCGACGGGTACTAGTCATTGGAGACCCCCTCGTTAAGTAATTGCCGGGGTTCTGCGTGCTGATACACCAGTGAGACGTTCAACACACCATCAACCAACCGAATTTGCGCCACCTGATCCAGGATGAAGTCCGCACTAGGCCCTTCCAAGGTGACTACCAGCTTGCCATCTGGATGGGTGCCATGCACTTGGATGGAGTCCATCTTGGCCAGCGCCTGCCCTACAGGATCAAGCGCTTGCGGCATCGTATGAACCACCAGACTGGCAATGTGGAGTTCATCCACCATCAGATGCAGGGTTTCAGGCATGCGGAGGGCCCGCAAACATCTGGTAGATCCAGACCAGGAAGCCGTAGCCAGCAATGATCAAACCAGCCAACACCGGTGCCATCACTACCGTTAGAAAAGCAAAGCTGCGCAGCTCTTCTTTGCGTGCCGTGGGATTATTTTTTTCAAGCATAGCCACCTTTCTGGATGACGGTTTACGTTACAGATGCTCTGCCAGAACTTCAATCCACTCAAACCCGCAGCGATCAGAACACTTGCAACCACTTTAGAGATATTGCCAATCCACTCAATTGATTCACATCAAATATAT
>NZ_CADEPJ010000064.1 GCF_902829245.1 Comamonas jiangduensis
CTTGATAACCATGACACATTCATCCACCTCCAGCTGGTACTTTGGCTGGAACATCGTGGCAGCAGCCACACTGCTGACGCTTTTGACCGTGGGCATGCGCCTGGGCATAGGGCCGCTGTTTTTACCGATGGCCGAAGACTTGGGCTTTAGCCGCAGTTTGCTGGCCAGCATCATTGCGATTGGCATGCTGTGCTACGGTTTGGCCATGCCCCTGGCGGGCTGGCTGGTGGGGCGTATCGGCACGCGCCATGTGCTGCTGCTGGGCACCGCCATCTTGGTGGCTTCCACGCTGTGGGCCGTCAACACCCGTTCAGCCGCGGGCATCTTCTGGAGCTTTGGCGTGTGGATGTCGGTAGGCGCGGCATTCACCAGCCCGGTGGCACTGACTGGTGTCATCAGCCGCTGGTTCAACCGCCGCCGCGGCATGGCGCTGTTTTTCTTGTCTACGGGTTCAATGGCAGGCATTGCCGTGATGACACCCGCTTTGGGTTGGGCGCTGCAGTATTTCAGCTGGCAGCACACCTTGCTGGGGTTTGCGGCCATTTTTGCGCTGCTCACTGTTCCCACCGCCTTGCTGGTTGTACACGACAACGCCCCGGCCAATGCCGACGCCCCTGCCCGCAGCCAACGGTGCACCCGCAGTGCTACGGGTTGCACCCCTGGCAGATTTGAGCGTCTGGCAATCCATGCGCAGTACCACCTTCTGGAAAATCACCTTCGGCCTGTTTGCCTGCGGCTTCAGCATGAACCTGATGGGCACACACTGCATGCCCATGCTGCAAGACCATGGTTTTGACGCCACCACCAGTGCCTTGGGTATTGGCCTGATTGGTCTGGTCGCCATTCCCAGCACCATGGTGCTGGGCCGCATCGCCGACAAGGTGGAACGGCGCAAACTGCTGAGCGCGATCTACGGTGTGCGGGGCTTGGGCTTTATCGGCCTGCTGGTGGCGGGCAGTGTCTGGCAGCTCTATGGCGTAGCTGCAGTGGGCGGCGTGGTGTGGGCGGGCAGCATTGCGCTGTCTTCCGCCATCTTGGCGGATGTGTACGGCGTCAAAAAGTAGGCGTGCTATACGGCTGGGCCTATCTGGGCCACCAAGTGGGTGCCATGCTCAGCGCCTGGCTGGGTGGCTGGGGCTATGAAACCCACCACACCCACTGGGTGGCCTTTGGCGCCGCAGCACTGCTGCTGGTGCTCGCCGCAGGCGTGGCGTGGTCGCTGCGACCCGCTGCCAGCCCTGCGGCCACGGCGGCTTAGCAAGACCCAGCCATCTGGGCGCGCCCCGCCTAGGGCGGTGCTGGCTGCACACCCGCCGACGCGGTGCGGGGGTGTCTCGGCCAATAGGGTGCGCACGGCCGCCTCTGCGCGGTTGAGGCTTAGTGCGCAGCAGTGCGCATGCGGGGATGCTTGAAAAACAGCACCGCCACCGTGGTCGCCAAAATCACGACAAAGCTGCAGAAGCTGGAAACTGCCGCATTCATGCCCCAGTGGTCAGCAATCCAGCCAATCGCCATCATGGGCAGCATGCTGCCGATGTAGCCAATCACCAGATAGGTCGACAGCAAGCCCGAACGGTTGGTTGGAGTGGCAATGCGGTTGATCATGCCCATGCCCGAGAGCATGCTCATGCCGTGCCCGATCGCGGTCAGCGCCACGCCCAGCGCAAACAACAATGCCGAGCCCACCCACAGATTGAGCATCAGCAGGCCATTGCTCACGGCCAAACTCAG
Source organism: Comamonas jiangduensis (assembly GCF_902829245.1). Lineage (GTDB taxonomy): Bacteria > Pseudomonadota > Gammaproteobacteria > Burkholderiales > Burkholderiaceae_C > Comamonas > Comamonas jiangduensis. Next base: position 1,732 of record NZ_CADEPJ010000064.1, read on the forward strand.
CAAGCCCGTGAAACCGCACCAGTGCGTGGCCATGTTGCCCGCCAAAATTTGCACGCAGGCCGAGGTCAGCAAAATCACTGCAATCGCCGTTCCACTGACCACGGGGCCATGCCACGGCACCAGCTTGTCCAGAAACAGCGGCGACATCGAGGCATACAGACCAAACACACCAAACGCCAGAAATGGCAGCGCACTGGTAAGCACAAACGCGAACGAGTCCGATGAGGCGGGCCAGGTGAGCTTGGGCAGCACATCACGCAACTGCAATGCGGGCCGGGTGGCCGCTTGTACCGCAGCAGGCAGCTCCAGGCGGGCCAAAGCGTACAGGCCAATGCAGCCCAAAACCAGGGTGGGGATATAGGTGGTCACCAAGGGGTAAGGCGCCCACTGCCCCATGATGCCGCCCACCAACGGGCCCAAACCAAAGCCAAAAGCCAGCAAAAATCCCGTCATCATGGCAACGCGCTGCATATGCCCTGGGCGAGACAGCTGCGCCAACCCCAAAGTAGCGCTGGTGGTGAGCATGCTGGAGGCCACCCCCACAATCACACGCCCCACACCCAAGCTAACCATGTTCCACGCCAGCATGCTGATGACCGTGCCCAGCAATGCCAGCGCCAGCCCCACCTGCATGACATGGCGAAAACCTGCGCGGTCTGGCAAACGCCCTAAAAACAGCAGGCTGCACAGGGCGCCGCCCATGTAGATCACATAGATCAGCGAGACATCACTGGCTTGCAGCTGCCACGTCTCTTTGTACAAAGCGTACAAAGGGCTGATAAGCGCCGTGCCCATCACCCCCACGATCATGGAGAAACTCACCCACATAAAGGGTGAAACTTTGAACTTCATTTTTAAAACCGTTGTTATCTGCTGTTATCTGTTGTTATCTGTTTTTCAGTACTGGGGCCGTGCCTGCACCGAGCGGGGCGACAAGCGCTGGGCAGTGAGCAGCCCCATCCATGCGCTCAAAATTGAGGGCAATCTTGCGCAGTGAAGCGCGCGTCGTCGCCAGCTCCTCTTCGCTCAGCCCGGCCAAGATGCTTTGCTCAATCTCCAAGGTGGTGCGCAAAATTTTTGCTGCCATCTGCTCCCCCTCAGGGGTCAGGGCAATACATTTGGTGCGCCGGTCTGCAGGTGCGCAGGCCCACTGCACCCAGTTAGCCTCGCGCAATTGATCCAGCACCCGCACCAACGAAGAAGTGTCCAGCGACAACGCCTGTGCCAAGTCCTTTTGCAACATGGCTTCACCGTGCGTGTACAGCATCAGCAAAGGCATGCGGCTTGCATCCGTGAGGCCCTGCTCCTTGAAGCTTTCATCCACTTTTTTGCGCCACTGGCGAAACACGCTGCCAATCAAGAGCCCAAAACGGCAACGCGCCTGAAGCAGGTCAGGCGCGTTTTCAGGCAAATCCTCAGAGATAGTTTGCATGTCAATTAGTTTGCATGCAAAGCATATCGACTGCAATCGGCTGCCAGGAAGCCATACCGCCAAGCTGGGTTAGCCCCTGGCACTGCCTGGCCCCACCTTCCTGCCCAACGTTAAGCGCCCATTAAGCGCACTACAAAACCAGATCAAAATCATCAACTCTTATAAAAGAGTTACAAAAAATAATCTTTAAAAACGTTTTTACCTGGGGCAGATTTTTGCGCATCTTGCGCGCATTCGGGCATTTATGAATATAAGAATCTCTTAGATTTAAAATATATTGCAATAAACTTGCGCATTAAGAATTTTCAGTATTCACTGAAATATAAAAATTCCATATTGCAAAATCAAATCCGCAAATTCGCTGCGAAATCATGGCGTTCTCCCATAGAATTGCACGGTCTGCACTGTAGTGAATCACGGGACTGACGCTTGTAATCTATTTTCCGCCTCTGCCAGCCAGAGGCGGCTTTCTTTGTGGTGCACGAATTACTCATTCACCCCTTGGATTCAATAATATTCATAAAAAAAGCCTGCCATTGCGTGGCAGGCTTTTTTGTTGCTGCATGCAAATGGCTATGGCTTAGAACGCATCCAGCGGCATGTGGGCACATGTCATATCGCGGGCGCTCACCACGCGCAGCCATGCGGCAGTCTTGGGCAGTTCATAGTGATAAAAATAGGCTAAAGCGCCCATCCTGCCTGCGTTAGCAGCTACAGATAGCGCAGCATCCTGCGCTTGCACTGTCAAGGCCTGCTCCAGCCACACCCATGCCAACACGGTATGGCCAAACGCCTGCATGTAAGGCACGGCGTTGGCCAGCGCCTCTTGCGGATGGCCCGTTGCCCAAGCCGCTTGGGTGGCCGCCTGCACCGCGTGCAACGCCTTGCCCAAATCCTGCGCGTAAGCAGCTAATGCGGGCACAGCTGCGGCTTTCTCGATGCTGGCTTGGATGGTGGCCGCCAGCAGCTGCAGGCCTGCACCGCCTTGCATGACCACCTTGCGGCCCAGCAGGTCGGCCGCCTGAATGCCGTGTGTGCCCTCGTGGATCATGTTCAGGCGGTTGTCGCGCCAGTACTGCTCCACCGGGAAGTCGCGCGTATAGCCATAGCCGCCGTGGATCTGGATGGCCAGCGAGTTCGCCTCCAGGCAGTTCTCGCTGGGCCAGCTCTTGGCAATCGGCGTCAGCACTTCCAGCAGCAGCTTGGCCCGCGCGGCTTCTTCGGCATTGCCCGTGCGGCCTTCGTCCACCAGCTTGGCGCAGTACATGTTCAGCGCCAGCGCGCCTTCGCAGTACGCTTTTTGCGCCAGCAGCATGCGCTTGACGTCGGCGTGCTCAATGATGGCAACTTGCGGGCTGCTGGCGTCCTTGCCGCCTTCGGTCATGGGGCGGCCCTGCGGGCGGTTTTTGGCGTAATCCAGGCTGGCGTAGTAGCCCGCCAGGCCCAGCATGGTGGCGGCCATACCAATGCCGATGCGCGCCTCGTTCATCATGTGGAACATGCACTTGAGGCCTTCGTGCGGTTTGCCCACCAAGTAGCCGATGGCGCCCGCGCCGCCGCGCACCGGGTATTTGCCCTCGCCAAAGTTCAGCAGCGTATTGGTGGTGCCGCGCCAGCCCAGCTTGTGGTTCAGACCGGCCAGCGCCACGTCGTTGCGCTTGCCGGTCAAGTTGCCTGCGGTATCCACCAGCTTCTTGGGCACGATGAACAGCGAAATGCCCTTCACGCCCGGAATCAGCTTGCCGTCCGGCCCGGGAATCTTGGCCAGCACCAGGTGCACGATGTTTTCGGTCAGCTCGTGGTCGCCCGAGCTGATCCACATCTTGTTGCCCTTGAGGCGGTAGCGCGCGCCCAGCGGGTCGGCCGCAAAGTCAGCGCCATCGGGCTCAGCCCGCGTGGCGATGTCGCTCAGGCTGGAACCGGCTTGTGGCTCCGACAGCGCCATGGTGCCCGCCCAGCGGCCGTTGAATGCGTTATCGGCAAACACCTGCTGCTGCATGGGTGTGCCGTGCACGCGCAGCAGGTTGGCGTTGCCCACGGTCAGCAGGTTGGAGCCGATGCTGATGCTGGCGCAGGCAAAAAAGCTGTTGGCCGCGGCCTCCACCATATAGGGCAGCTGCATGCCACCTTGCTCGTAAGGCTGGGCAGCGCTGAGCATGCCGCTGTCCGCATAGGCTTTGCGTGCCTCGCCGGTGCAGGCCGGCTGAATCACCTTTTCGCCGTCGAAGGTGGGCTCTTGCGTGTCCACCGTGCGGTTGAAGGGTGCGTACTTCTCGCGGGCGATGCGCTCGCAGGTGTCCAGCACCGCATCAAAGGTTTCGCGGCTATGGTCGGCGTAGCGGGTGCGGGCGGTCAGACTTTCGGCGTGCAGCCAGTCGTACAACAGAAATTCCAGGGTGGAGCGCAGTTGGGACATGATGAAGAGTCAAATATGGCTCTAGCGCTTATGCAGCAAGCGCTAGCAGCTATGGTTTTAAAAAATTCAAAGCGGTAAAAAAGCCGCCTACCCTCGGTATGAAGGAAGGCGGCTGCGGGATTTACGGCGCTGTCAAACGCTCAGAGCACTTCAAAAATGCCAGCTGCGCCCATGCCACCACCAATGCACATGGTCACGCACACCCGCTTGGCGCCACGGCGCTTGCCTTCGATCAGCGCATGGCCCGTCAGGCGCTGGCCTGATACGCCATAGGGGTGGCCCAAGGCAATCGCACCGCCGTTGACATTCAGGCGCTCGTTCGGGATGCCCAGCTTGTCGCGGCAGTAGATCACC
>NZ_CADEPJ010000065.1 GCF_902829245.1 Comamonas jiangduensis
CCAGAAAGCGGCCCAGCGGCTGCAGCCCCTTTTTGCTGGCGTAGTCTTCATGCACCAGCACGCAAGCGCCAGCACCGTCGGAGAACTGGCTGGCGTTGCCCGCCGAAATCAAGCCACCTGGCAGCGCGCTGCGCAGGCCGGAGATGCCTTCCACGGTCGTGCCTTCCCGGATGCCCTCATCCTTGGAGACGGTGACTTGCTTGGTCGTCAGGCCCATGACCTTGTCAGCCACGCCCATGGTGACCGTGATGGGGGCGATCTCTGCATCAAACAAGCCTGCGCTTTGGGCGGCAAACGCTTTTTGCTGGCTGGCAGCACCGTATTCGTCCATGGCCGCGCGCCCAATCTGGTAGCGCTTGGCCACTTGTTCGGCCGTTTGCAGCATGCTCCAGTAGATCTCGGGCTTCATCTTCATCAGCTCGGGGTCAACGGCCATGTGCTGGTTCACCTCTTGCTGCACGCAAGAGATGGATTCCAGGCCCCCAGCCACCAGCACCTCGTTTTCGCCCGCAATGATGCGCTGCGCTGCCAGTGCAATCGATTGCAGGCCCGAGGAGCAAAAGCGGTTGATGGTCATGCCAGACGTTGTCACAGGCAGCCCTGCGCGGGTGGCAATCAGCCGCGCCACGTTGCCGCCGGTGGTGCCTTCGGGCAGCGACAGGCCCATGATCACGTCTTCCACCTCGGCACCTTCGATGCCGGCGCGCTGCACGGCGTGTGCAACCGCGTGGGCACCCAGCGTGGGGCCGTAGGTCATATTGAACGAACCCTTCCAGCTCTTGGCCAGCGGGGTGCGCGCGGTAGAAACAATCACTGCGGATGTCATAACTTCAATCCTTCAAATTCTGGGTTTGCCAACGGCGCTTTAAGCGAACGACTTGCCTTCGGCGGCCAAGCGCGCCAACAGAGGAGCGGGTTTCCAGAACTGGGCGTCGTCGTGGGGGTTTTGCGCAAAGCGGTTCATGGCTTGCACCACATTGATCAGGCCCAGCTCACTGGCGTAGTGCATGGGGCCACCACGGTAGATGGGGAAGCCATAGCCGGTCAGGTACACCATGTCGATGTCGCCCGACTTGCTGGCAATGCCGTCTTCCAGAATCTGTGCGCCTTCGTTGACCAGCGAGAACACCAGGCGCTGCACGATTTCTTCGTCCGAAATCTGGCGCGGCGTGATGCCCATCGCCTTGCGGTGTGCATCAATCATGTCCAGCACTTCCTGGCTCGGAATCGCATCGCGCTTGCCGGGGGCGTAGTCGTACCAACCTTTGCCGGTCTTTTGACCAAAGCGGCCCAGCTCGCACAGACGGTCGGCACTGGCGCTGTACTTCATGCCCGGTTTCTCGACCGCGCGACGTTTGCGGATGGCCCAGCCAATGTCATTGCCCGCCAGGTCACCCATGCGGAAGGGGCCCATGGCAAAGCCAAACCTCTCCACAGCCTTGTCCACCTGCTCGGGGCTGGCACCCTCGTCCAGCAGGAAGCCCGCCTGGCGGCTGTACTGCTCAATCATGCGGTTGCCGATGAAGCCATCGCACACGCCAGACACCACGGCGGTCTTCTTGATCTTCTTGGCGATTTGCATCACCGTGGCCATCACGTCCTTGGCCGTGGCCTTGCCGCGCACCACCTCCAGCAGCTTCATCACGTTGGCAGGGCTGAAGAAGTGCATGCCCACCACGTCCTGCGGACGCTGGGTGAAGGCAGCAATCTTGTCCACGTCCAGCGTGGAGGTGTTGGAGGCCAGGATGGCGCCGGGCTTGGCCACGGCGTCGAGCTGCTTGAACACGGCTTCCTTCACGCCCAGCTCTTCAAACACGGCCTCGATGATCAGGTCGCAGTCTTTCAGATCGTCGTAGCTCAGCGTGGTGGACAGCAGGGCCATGCGCTGTGCGTACTTGTCTTCCTTGAGCTTGCCCTTTTTGACCTGGGCTTCGTAGTTCTTGCGGATGGTGGCCACGCCGCGATCCAGCGCCTCTTGCTTGGTCTCCAGAATGGTCACGGGGATGCCGGCATTCAGGAAGTTCATGCTGATGCCCCCGCCCATGGTGCCCGCACCAATCACGCCCACCTTGTGGATGGCGCGGGTGGGGGTATCCGAGGGAATGTCGGCAATCTTGGTCGTGGCGCGCTCGGCCATGAACAAATGGCGCAGCGCGCGCGACTCGGGCGTCCACATCAGGTTGATGAACAACTCGCGCTCCACGTTCAGGCCGTCTTGGAACTTCCGCTTGGTGGCCGCTTCCACCGCGTCCACGCACTTCAGGGGCGCGGGGTAGTTCTTGGACATGCCCTTGACCATGTTGCGCACAAAACCAAAGTACGCATCGCCTTTGGGGTGCTTGGTGCAACACATGGCTTTTGCCGTAGTAGGCATGCAAATTATTGATGTGCAACATGTGGGCCTCCTCAATGCAACGCAGCTTGCGCCTGTTCATCGGCAATGACCGAGCCCAGGTACGCCTCTTGCACCCGCGCATTGGCACGCACGTTTTCGGGCGTGTCAAAGGCAATCACCTCGCCGTAGACGACCACAGCAATCTTGTCGGCCAGACCGAAGACCACGCCCATGTCGTGCTCCACGGTCAGCAAGGTCTTGCCCACGGTCACCTCGCGGATCAGGTTGATGAAGCGCGCGGTCTCGCTGTTGCTCATGCCGGCCGTGGGCTCGTCCAGCAAAATCACATCGGCCCCACCGGCGATGGTGATGCCAATCTCCAGCGCGCGCTGCTCGGCATAGGTCAGGTTCACAGCCAGCTCGTCGCGTTTCTTGTGCAAGCCGATCTGCTCCATCAGCTGCTTGGCGCGCTCGTTCACCGCATCCATGCGCGACAGAAAGCGCAAAAAGGTGTAGCGGTAGCCCATGCTCCACAGCACGCCACAGCGCAGGTTTTCAAACACGCTGAGCTTGGGGAAGATGTTGGTGATCTGAAAGCTGCGCGACAGGCCCATGCGATTGATTTCAAACGGCTCTTTGCCATCAATGCGCTGGCCGTGCAGCAGCACTTCACCGCTGGTGGGTGCAAACCGCCCACTGATCAGGTTGAACAAGGTGCTTTTGCCCGCGCCATTGGGGCCGATGATGGCCACGCGCTCGCCCGCATGCACGGCCAGATTGGCGCCGCGAATGATTTCAGTCTTGCCAAAGCTTTTGCGCAGGTCACGCAGCTCCAAGGCATAAGGTGTGTGATGGCCCATCAGATGCCCTCCGCACGCTGGATGTCGTGCTCAATTTCTTCCTGAATCTGCCCCCACTGGCGCACGTATTCACGGCGCACCAGCTCAAACAGCCCCAAGCCCGTCAGAAAGATCAGGCCCGCGCCCAGCCAGCTCTCCACACTGTGCACATTCAGCGTGCTGCCCATAAAGCGCAGTTCACTGCCCAAGCCGATATTCAGCTGCAGGTGATAGAGCATCTCCACCATGGCGGCCAGCCCCACCACCATGACCACAGCCGTGCCCGCCAGCGCCAGGTAGGCGCCCACAATGCGCCCCAACTTGCCGTACTTGGCCAGGCGCAGATTCATCATGATCAGGCTGGCAATACCGCCGGGGGCATACATCACCATGAACAAAAAGATCAGGCCCAGATACAGCATCCATGCCTTGGTAATCTCTGACAGAAACACCGTGGCAACCACCATCAGCACGCCACCGATGATGGGGCCAAAGAAAAAGGTGGCACCGCCCAGAAAGGTGAACAGCAAATAGGTCCCCGAGCGGATGATGCTCACGCTGTCCATGGCCGTGACGATCTCGAAGTTGATAGCCGCCAGCCCGCCCCCAATACCGGCAAAAAAGCCCGCAATAATGAAGCCCATATAGCGCACGCGCTGGGTGTTGTAGCCCACAAAGGCCACGCGCTCGGGGTTGTCGCGCACGGCGTTGAGCATGCGGCCCAGCGGCGTGGCCGTGAACGCAAACATCAGCGCGGTACAGATGAAGCAGTACACCGCAATCAGGTAGTACACCTGAATGCTGGGGCCAAAATCAAAGCCCAAGAACGTGGTGCCATACACACGGTCAGTGGTGATACCGCCTTCTCCGCCAAAAAAACCGGGAAACATCAGCGCCATGGCGGCAACCAGCTCTCCCACCCCCAGGGTAATCATGGCAAACGTGGTGCCTGATTTTTTGGTGGTCACCCACCCCAGCAGCGCGGCAAAGAACATGCCGGCCAGGCCACCCACCAGCGGAATGAGCCATACCGGAATGGGCACGCCGCCATCGGCGGCGCGATTCATCGCATGGATGGCAATGAACGAGCCCAGCCCCGTGTACACCGCATGCCCAAAACTGAGCATGCCACCCTGCCCCCGCAAGATGTTGTAGGACAGGCAAATGATGATGGCATAGCCCATCTGGCTGAGCATGGTCAGCGCCAAGGAGCTGGTGAAGACCAGCGGCGCGATGATGAGCAACAGGGCAAATACGCTCCACCCCACTACGCGCCCTATATTCCACGGTTTGAAGCGGTAATAGCGCACAGGGGCGGAGGAAGCGGGCGCGACATGCGGCATGGTTTCGTGGTTCATCGGCGAAAGCAAAATGGCTGACATGGCTTAGTCCTCCCGCGTGCCCATCAACCCCTTTGGGCGGAAGATGAGCATGAGCACCAAGAACAAATACGGCAGGATGGGCGCCATCTGCGAAATCGTCAGGCTGAGCACGGGCCAGCCAAAGCTCTCCGGCGTGATGTGCAAGCCCAGGCTGTTAAACAGCGTGGCCCAGGAGTAATCCAGTGCCATGGCCATATTTGTGTACCTTGCGCAGGCTGTAGCGCTCAAACGCGGCACCCAGTGCGCCCACCATCAGTGGTGCAACGACCAGTGCCGGCCAAAAGCCGATGACGCCCGAGAGCATGTAGCCGAAATAAGCACCCAGCATGTAAAAGCTGGTGTGCGCGAAATTGAGCACGCCCATCATGCTGAAGATGAGCGTCAGGCCCGAACTCAGCATGAACAGCAGCAGCCCGTAGCTGATGCCGTTGAGCATGGAGATCACAAAAAATTCAAGATTCATGGAACCCTGTCAACGCAAAGAAAACACGGTGTGGCGCACCACCAGACTCGGCGCCACGGCGTAAAAAGCGGGTTGTCTGTGCCACAGTGGCTCACGCGACCCCAGCAAATCGCAGATTTGCACTGGGGATGAGGTGCGAAGCCCTTGTGACTACAGCGCTAGCGCTGCACTGCTGGGCAGGCCACCCAGCCCCAAGGTTGCGTGAGCGGGCCTTGCTCCACCCGCCGGGGTGGCTCCGCTTAGCTGGGGCGCTTCATTTGGCACGACGTGGGCGTGCTGGCCACATAGGGCTCGAAGTACTTCACCTGCTTGAAGGTGTAGCCGGTGTTTTCCATGTCCATCGGGTTTTGGGCATCGGTCTTGTCCCAACGGCTGATGTACAGACCTTGCTGCAACTGATGGTCTTGCTTGCGCATTTCCACCTCGCCGTTGAAGCTCTTGAACTTCATGCCCTCCATCACTGCGGCCACCTTCACAGGGTCGGTGCTCTTAGCGCGTTTGAAGGCCTCGGTCAGCATGGCAAAGCCGTGGTAGACCGCGCCGGTGTACATGTCGTCATTCATCTTGGCCTTAAAGCCCTTGCCCACTTCGGTGAACGCGCCTGGCAAGTTGGTGTAGGCATAAGCGACTTGGTAAACCTTGCCCGCAGCGCCTGCACCCATGGCCGTTGGCACACCGGTGGTGGAGCCGTAGTAGGTGTAGAACTTGACGTTGTTCAGGCCGGCATCGTTGGCAGCCTTGATCAGCAGCGACAAGTCAGAGCCCCAGTTGCCGGTGATCACGCTGTCTGCGCCCGACTGCTTGATCTTGGCGATGTAGGGGGAGAAGTCACGCACTTGGGCCAATGGCGCCATGTCGTCACCCACGATTTGCACATCGGGGCGCTTGCGCTGCAGCATTTCTTTGGCGTATTTGCTGACTTGGTGGCCGTGCGCGTAGTTCTGGTTGATCAGATAGACCTTCTTCACATCGGGCAGGTCTTTCATGTAGGTGGTCAGCGCTTCCATCTTCATGGAGGTGTCTGCATCCAGACGGAAGTGCCAATAGCTGCACTTGCTGTTGGTCAGATCCGGGTCCACGGCCGCGTAGTTCAGGTACAGCACCTCTTTACCCTTGTTGCGGGCGTTGTGCTTTTCCAGCGCATCCATGATGGCCAGCGCCGGGCCTGAACCGTTGCCCTGCACCACGTAGCGCACGCCCTGGTCCATGGCCGAGCGCAGCGCGCTGGTGGTTTCTTGCGGGCTGAGCTTGTTGTCGATCGGGATGATCTCGAACTTCACACCGGCGGCGTTGTTCTTGCTGAATTCTTCGGCCAGGTATTGCCAGCTCTTCATCTGGTTGGTGCCCAACGCAGCCATCAGGCCCGACAACGGATCCAGCCATGCAATTTTGACGGTTTCACCTTGCTGGGCCATCGATGCACCAGCAGCGCTGAGCAATACGGATGCGGCCACGGTCTTCAACACAAATTGCATGCTTGTCTCCTGCGTAGATAAAGGGTTGGTTCACTCTCACCAAATCACCCGACAAGCGTAGTCAGTCATTCGCAAAAACCGCATGGTGGTTTCACTCTCGGGACTATCCCCCTCGGTAAGAACACGCATGGATAGGGGTCACGTGGGTGACTTTTAGGGCGTTCAGCCACCCCGTCAATTCATAAAAAAGAAAGCACCTTGTGCAGGTGCTTTCTATGTTTCAGCTAGTTTTGTATGGAAAACCTAATCCATACAAGCGCAAACAGCTCTTATTTTGTAAGCGTCTTGGCACCATGGGCACAGACCAGCACTTACGTCATGTATTAACACCATAAAGAAAGTCATTGACTGACACCTTCTGTGAGCGCACACCCGTCAGTAGCGCGGTTGCTTGCCCGCCTTGGCTGGGATCAGCGTGCTCCCAGCTCCTGTTCGCTGCTCCTGTTCAGTGCCTAGGCATTCACAGCCAGTGAAGGCAGGCGGTAGTCCTTGAGCTGCTCACGCAGCTTGGTCTTGAGCATCTTGCCTGTCGCACCCAGCGGAATGGCATCCATGAACACCACGTCGTCTGGAATCTGCCATTTGGCCGTCTTGCCCTCGTAAAACGCCAGCAATGCCTCGCGTGTGACCTGCGCACCGGGTTTGAGCGTCACCGCCACAATCGGGCGCTCGTCCCACTTGGGATGGGGCATGCCGATGCACGCTGCCATGGCTACAGCGGGGTGACCCATGGCAATGTTTTCGATGTCGATGGAGCTGATCCACTCCCCCCCCGACTTGATCACGTCCTTGGTGCGGTCGGTGATTTGCATGAAACCGTCTTCATCGATGGTGGCCACATCCCCGGTGGGGAACCAGCCCAGCCCCTGCTCATCTTTGACCAGCGGGCTGCTGCCTTTGTAGTACGACTCCAAAATCCACGGCCCGCGCACCATCAAGTCACCGTAGGTCTTGCCATCCCACGGCTGCTCCTTGCCCTCGCTGTCCACAATCTTCATCTCCACGCCGTAAATGGCGCGGCCTTGCTTCTGGTTGAGCTTGAATTGCTCTTCCTTGGACAGCTGCAAGTGCTTGTTCTTCAAGGTGCACAGCGTGCCCAGCGGGCTCATCTCGGTCATGCCCCAGGCATGCAGCACCTTCACACCCAGGCCGTCCTCAAAAGCAGTAATCATGGCTGGTGGGCAGGCTGCGCCGCCAATCACCGTGCGGCGCAGGGTGCTGAACTTCAGCCCATTGGGCTGCATATGGCCCAGCAGCATCTGCCACACCGTGGGCACGCCGGCGGCATAGGTCACGCCTTCGGCCTCAATCAGCTCATACAGTGATTTGCCATCCAGCGCAGGGCCGGGGAACACCACTTTGGCACCCGTCAATGCAGCCGAGTACGGAATGCCCCACGCATTGACGTGGAACATGGGCACAACGGGCAGCACGGCGTCGCGGGCCGACATACACATCACATCGGGCAGCGCCGCAGCATACGCGTGCAGCACAGTGGAGCGGTGGCTGTACAGCGCGGCCTTGGGATTGCCGGTCGTGCCGCTGGTGTAGCACATGCTGGAAGCGGTGTTTTCATCCAGCTGGGGCCAGCGGTAGTGCTTGCTTTGACCGCCAATCCATGCTTCGTAGCTGACCAGGCCAGGAATGCCGCTGTCGGCAGGCAGCTTGTCGGCATCGCACAGCGCCACCCACTGGCGCACCGTGGGGCACTTGGCGTGCACGGCCTGCACCAGGGGCAAAAACGTCATGTCAAAGCACAGCACCTGGTCTTCAGCGTGGTTGATGATCCAAGCCACCTGCTCCGGGTGCAGGCGCGGATTGATGGTGTGCAGCACGCGGCCCGAGCCGCTGACGCCAAAGTACATCTCCATGTGGCGGTAACCGTTCCAGGCAATCGATGCCACCCGGTCGCCATGGGCCAGCTTCAGCTCATCCAGCGCGTTGGCCAGTTGCTTGGCGCGCCCTGCCAAGTCTTCGTAGGTGTAGCGGTGAATATCACCTTCCACACGGCGCGACACGATTTCCGCATCGCGGTGGTGGCGGGCGGCAAATTCAATCAAACTCGAAATCAGCAACTGCTGGTTCTGCATCAGGCCTTGCATGGGCTATGTCTCCTTGGGAATGTAATGGGGGGCGTGTACCGCCTGCGCTGTCACGCATTGGCAGCCATCGTAAAGGGCCAGCCCACCCAACGGTTTACGGGCTTACCAGCATGCATGTGTCGCCAAAGCGTCCTTTGGGCGGCTTTTGCCGCACACATTTCCTTAGATCAAAAAGGTTTCGTGACTTGGCCACAATCGCTGCATGCATGCATTTGATGGCTCTCACCCACTGCCTTGGCAAGGCACCTGGCGCACCGGTTTCTCAGGCCTTGGCCCAGCCTTCCTCACGCACCTTCAGCCCACCCCCCTGCCCGATGCGCAATGGGTGGCGCAAAGCCCGCAAGTCGCCCAGCTCGCAGGGCTGCCCGATGGTTTCATGCAGACCGAGCAGGCCTTGCAGGCCTTCACCGGCAACGCCGTGTTGCCCGGCAGCCAGCCCTATGCCGGTGTCTACAGCGGCCACCAGTTTGGGGTGTGGGCAGGCCAGCTGGGCGACGGGCGCGCCATCACCGTAGGTGAAACCGCTGCAGGCTGGGAGTTGCAACTCAAAGGCGCAGGCCCCACTCCTTATTCGCGCGGCGGCGATGGGCGGGCCGTGCTGCGCTCCAGCATCCGCGAATTTCTGTGCAGCGAGGCCATGCACGCCTTGGGCATTCCGACCACGCGCGCGCTGTGCCTGACGGCTTCGCACGCCCCGGTGTACCGTGAGACGGCCGAAACCGCTGCGGTCGTGACCCGTGCCGCGCCCAGCTTTATCCGTTTTGGCCACTTTGAGCACTTTGCCGCCCGCGATATGCAATCCGAGTTGCGCCAGTTGGCCGATTACGTGATTGACCGCTACTACCCCGCCTGCCGCAGCGGCTGGCAAGGTGTGGACAGCGAAGGCGCCCCTGTGCCAGGCAATGCCTATGCCGCGCTGTTGTATGAGGTGGGCCAGCGCACCGCCCACATGATTGCGCACTGGCAGGCCGTGGGCTTTTGCCACGGCGTGATGAACACCGACAACATGAGCGTGCTGGGCCTGACCATTGACTACGGCCCCTTCCAGTTTCTGGATGCGTTCGACCCCAGCCACATCTGCAACCACAGCGATCACCAGGGCCGCTACGCTTTCAACCAGCAGCCGCAAATCGCCTACTGGAACCTGTTTTGTCTGGGCCAGGCCCTGCTGCCGCTGATTGAAGACCAGGACGTGACCGTGGCCGCGCTGGAAGCCTACCGCCCGGCCTTCAGCCAGGCCTTCCGCCAACGCATGTGCGCCAAGCTGGGGCTGCCCCGCGCTGCCCAGCAGCACACTGCGGCGGCCACTCCGGTAATTGGGCACTTGCTGGAACTACTGGCCACCCAGCGCATCGACCACACCATCTTCTGGCGCCGCTTGTCGCGCTCCGCCCAAGACGGTGACTTCCAGCGCACGCGTGAACTGTTCTTGGACAGCGAAGATTTTGACCGCTGGCTGCTCTCCTATCAAGAGCTATCAGCGCAGTCTGGAAAAGCACCAGATGCCAATTTAATGCTCAACACCAATCCTGGCTTTGTGCTGCGCAACCATGTGGCGCAGGAGGCCATTCACGCCGCAGAGCAGGGCAACTTCCAGGTGGTGCAAGATCTGCTGCGGGTGTTGCAACACCCCTTTGATGAACACCCAGCGCACGGTGCTTGGGCTGACTTCCCGCCCGCATGGGCCTCTTCCATTGCCATCAGTTGTTCCTCATGACTTTTCCCATCCAAAAAACCGACGCCCAGTGGCTGGACACCCTGCAAGCCAAAGGGGCTGAGCCCGTGGCCTATCAAGTCACCCGCCACGCCGCCACGGAGCGCCCCTTCACCGGCCGCTACGAACAGCACTGGGCCGACGGCAGCTACCACTGCATCTGCTGTGGCGCCAAGCTGTTTGATTCCGACACCAAGTTCGACGCAGGCTGCGGCTGGCCCAGCTTCTACCAGGCGGATCCCGGCGCCATCACCGAAATCGTGGACCGCAGCCACCACATGGTGCGCACCGAAACCGTGTGCAGCCAATGCGGGGCGCACTTGGGCCATGTGTTTGAAGATGGCCCCCTGCCCACCGGGCTGCGCTATTGCATGAATTCGGCGTCTCTGGATTTTCACGACCCTGGCTCCAGCACCGCAGCCCCTGCCACGTTCGAAGACAGCACGGGCGCCAGCAATGCCACCGATGGCGGCGCCAGCGGCAACTAAAACCAGCCATTACCTGGACGGAGCCAGCAACCGGGCAGCTGCCGCCTGACGCCGTAACCCTTGAACTTCGCGGCCATTGGGCGCGTGC
>NZ_CADEPJ010000066.1 GCF_902829245.1 Comamonas jiangduensis
CCATTGTGCAAATCGCCTATTTGCGCTTCAAAACCGGCAAGGTGGAAACCATGCAATGGGTGAGCTTGGGCGTGATCGTCGTCTTCGGCGGTGCCACCTTGCTGGCCCATGATGAAAACTTCATCAAATGGAAGCCCACCGTGCTGTATTGGCTAATGGGCGGCGCGCTGCTGGTGGGCCTGGTGCTGTTTAAAAAGAACTTCATCAAGAGCCTGATGGGTGCCCAGATGCAATTGCCCGATAGCGTCTGGAACACCCTGAACTGGGCCTGGACCAGCTTTTTTGCTGTCATGGGCGTGCTCAACCTGTGGGTGGCATTCAACTTTGACACCGACACCTGGGTCAACTTCAAAATGTTTGGAGGTATTGGCCTGATGCTGGCGTTTGTGGTGGGCCAGGCCCGGTATTTGGGGCGCTACCTGAAAGAGCCAGAACCAAACCCGGCCACCAAGGACTCCAGCCATGAGTGAAGCCATCACTGCCTCAGCCATTGAGCACATGCTGCGAGAAAAACTTGCACCCACACACCTGGAAGTGATTGACGAAAGCGCGGCCCACGCTGGCCATGCGGGCGCCAATGGCACAGGTTTTGGCACGCATTTTCGGGTTCGCATCGCGGCACCATTTTTTGACGGCAAGAGCCGCGTAGCACGCCACCGCGTTGTGTATGATTCTCTGCAACACTTTATCGACCAGGGGTTGCATGCTCTGGCGATTGAAGTGCTCTAAGCATACGATTGCGAGATTCGCCAACGGTCGTTGGCGAACACCAACCTCTTACCCTTTTTCTTGGATTTCCGCATGAAAAAACAGCTTTTGCCCGGCCTTGTGGCTGCCGCCGTGTTGGGCACTGCCGCCCTTTCGGCTTCTGCGCAAAACTTGGCCATCGTCAACGGCAAGCCCGTGCCCTTGGAGCCCCGGCAGCTGCAGGCCGTCTTACACACGAGGGGGAAAAGGGTCCGTCAGCGTGCCTGGGCGCTGTGTTTTTGCGCGTAGCTCCAAGCCAGTTGGGCCATCGGCCGTGCCGTGTCGCCCGCTGCTTTGGCCTGCGCGCTGGAGGCGGTGCCTGCCTCCACACGTTTGGCAATGCCTTGCAAAATGGCCGCAATGCGGAACATGTTGTAGGCCAGATAAAAGTTCCAATCAGCGTTGAGCTGCTCCAGCGTGGCCAAACCCGTGCGCTCGCAGTACATACGCATGTATTCCTGCTCGCTGGGAATCCCCAGCGCCGCAATATCCAAGCCACCAATCCCGCGCCCCAGACTGACGGGAATGTGCCAGGCCATGCAGTGGTAGCTAAAGTCGGCCAAGGGATGGCCCAGAGTGGACAGCTCCCAATCCAGCACCGCAATGACCTTGGCGGCATCCTGCGCAAACATCACGTTATCCAGCCGATAGTCGCCATGCACGATGGAGACCTTGCTTTCATCCTTGGCGCTGTCTGGCATGTTGGCGGGCAGCCAGGCCATCAACTGATCCATCTCTGCAATGGGCTGAGTGACGGAAGCCACGTACTGCTTGCTCCAGCGGCCAATTTGGCGCTCAAAGTAATTGCCGGGCTTGCCGTAATCTGCCAGCCCCTGCTGAACCACATCCACGCTGTGCAGTGCTGCAATCACGCGGTTCATCTCGTTGTAGATGTCTGCGCGCTGGGCGTTCGTCATACCAGGCAAGGACTGATCCCACAGCACGCGGCCGTCTTTGAACTCCATGATGTAGAAGGCGCGCCCAATGATGGATTCATCCTCGCACAAGGCATACATGTGCGGCACCGGCACATCGGTGCCAGCCAGGCCGCGCATCACCTTGAACTCGCGCTCAATCGCATGCGCTGAGGGCAGCAACTTGGCCACCGGGCCAGGCTTGGAGCGCATGACGTAGCTGCGCCCCGGCGTGACCAGTTTGTAAGTCGGGTTGGATTGCCCACCCTTGAACATCTCCACCGTCACGGGGCCTGCAAAGCCAGCCACATGCTGGTTCATCCACTGGCTCAGTGCCTGCACATCAAAAGCATGTGCTTCAGAGACGGGTTTGGTACCTACAAAATGGTCAAAGTTGCTCATACGTCTTTAAAAGTCAGTTTCCACAATGCGCAGCAGCCCATCGCGGTCGCGCACTACCAATCCACCCGGCTCGATACGGATGATGTTCTCG
>NZ_CADEPJ010000067.1 GCF_902829245.1 Comamonas jiangduensis
CGTGGCGGGCCCAGTCCTTTGCGCAGCCCACCCCGCCCGGCCAGCAAATCCACCACCCATTCACCCGGCAAGTGCCCGCCTTTGAGCAGCACCTGCTGGGCACCCAGCGCCAGCAGGTCTTGCACGGCCTGCTCCATCGCGCTGGCATCCGTAATCTGGCGGCCAATCAGCCAGCCAGCTTCGTCCAGATTGGGCGTCACCACCGTCGCCAGCGGGAACAACTCCCGCACCAGCACACTCACGGTTTCATCATGAATGAGCTTGTCACCGCTGGTGGCCACCATCACCGGGTCCAGCACCACCTTGGTGATGCCATACGTGCGAATGGCATCTGCCACCACCTGCACCACCTCCGGGGCGTGCAGCATGCCGATCTTGACGGCATCGACCCCAATGTCTTGCACCACGGCGTCAATCTGTGCCTTGAGCATCAGCGGTGGAATGCCGTGGATACCCGCGACCCCGCAGGTGTTCTGCGCGGTGATGGCCGTAATGGCCGTCATGCCGTAGCAGCCCAGTGCACTGAAGGTTTTCAAATCGGCTTGAATGCCTGCGCCACCGCCGCTGTCAGAGCCTGCGATGGACAACACCCGCGCATAACGCGGCAAGGAAGTGGAGGCACTGCCTGCGGGCAGTTGTTGCGTAGTCATGCCAAAAATTATGACCCAAGCCAAGGCTTGTTCACGCGCTGCTGCCGCATTTACTGCTGCTGTGCTGTAATTGCGGCTTGCGGACGAAACAGGGGTGTCCCGCTGGCAGCACATGCTGCACAGCGCGCGGCTGAGAAAAACCCTAGGGCAAGCACCGCACCGCGTGCCGCCCTGCTACCCGATCCAGATCATGCTGGCGTGGGGAGTTTCACCAGAGCGGCAGCTGCGCACAGCTGCAACGCCCGTTTTGTCCATGGCGACAACCACCCACGGACGAAGTACTGACCATGATCGCTCTGACCACCCCTTCTCACATTGCCATTTTGGGCGCCGGCCTGATGGGCCGCTTGCTGGCTTTGGAGCTGGCGCGTGAAGGTCACCGCGTGGAAGTGTTTGAAGCCAAAAGCGCCGATGCTGATGGCGCCGCCGCCCGTGTGGCTGCCGCCATGCTGGCTCCGCTGGCTGAATCTGCCATCACCGAACCCGGCGTGGTGCGCATGGGCCAATACGGCCTCACGCGCTGGCCCGAGCTGATTGCGCAGCTGGACGAGCATGTCTTCTTCCAGCAAAACGGCACCTTGGTGGTGTGGCACCGCCAAGACATGGCCGACGCCAACCGCCTGTGCAGCCTGTTTGAGAAAAACCGCCGTATCAACCCCAGCCTGCCAGCACTGCAGAGCTTGGGCGCCGAAGGCCTGAACAACGTGGAGCCGGCCTTGCAGGGCCGCTTCCAGCAAGGCGTATACCTGCCTGGCGAAGGCCAGCTGGACAACCGCCAGTTGCTGGCCGCCCTGGAGAAAACCTTGACCCGCTTGGGCGTGCAGTTGCACTGGCACACCCCGCGCGAAACGACCGATTTCACCCCGGCTCCGCAGGCAGCCCGACTTGGTGATCGACTGCCGCGGCCTGGGCGCACGCACCGCATGGCAAGCGCTGCGCGGCATTCGCGGCGAAGTGGTGCGCGTGCATGCCCCTGAAGTCATCCTGCAGCGCCCCACCCGGCTGGTGCACCCACGCTACCCGCTGTACATCGCCCCAAAGAAACCACATCT
The DNA here is from genome assembly GCF_902829245.1 of Comamonas jiangduensis. GTDB lineage: Bacteria > Pseudomonadota > Gammaproteobacteria > Burkholderiales > Burkholderiaceae_C > Comamonas > Comamonas jiangduensis. The sequence continues at coordinate 1,703 of NZ_CADEPJ010000067.1, forward strand.
TTGTGATTGGCGCCACCGAAATCGAATCCGACGACATGGGACCGGCCAGCCTGCGCTCGGTGATGGAGCTGCTCAGCGCGCTGTACACCGTGCACTCCGGCTTTGCGGAGGCCCGTATTTTGGAAATTGCCACCCAATGCCGCCCTACACTGCCCGACAATCTGCCTGCCGTACGCTGGCTGGATGAGCGCGTGCTGCAAGTGAACGGCCTGTACCGCCACGGCTACATGATTTCGCCCGCCATGCTGGACATCACCCTGCAAATTCTGCGCAGCGGCAGCACCGAGCTGGCCCAGCGCTTTGATGTGGCCGTGCACACCCAGCCTGCGCTCGCCGCCGCCTGATTTTTTGACTCCCGGTGCAGCCCACCCGCTGCACCGTTTTGTGCCTGGATGCATTTGCCCATGAACATCACCATCAACCAACAAACCGTGGAACTGCCCCCCAACGCCACCGTGGCCGATGCCGTGGCGCACTGGCAAGCCCAGCCACCGTTTGCAGTGGCTGTGAACACCGAGTTCGTGCCCAAATCACGCTACGCGGCCCATGCCTTGGCCGAGGGTGACCGCATGGAGGTGATTGCCCCCGTCACAGGCGGCTGAAGCACCCACCGCAACATGCATAGCCCAATATGCCTCTAGCGCTTATGCAGTAAGCGCTGACAGCTATCAATCCAGCATATAGACATTCGACCTTCTTGCCAGCCATGAGCAACCACACCTCCTCCGCCGACAGCCTGGTGCTGTACGGCCAAACCTTCCAAAGCCGCCTGTTGCTGGGCACTTCACGCTACCCCTCGCCGGCCGTGCTGGAGGCCGCCGTAGCGCGCGCCAAGCCCGCCATGGTCACCGCCTCGCTGCGCCGCCAAGGCAGCAATGCTGCCGAAGTGGCTGAAACCGGCGCCAGCTTCTGGGAGCTGCTGCGCAAGCTGAACGTGCCCGTGCTGCCCAACACTGCGGGCTGCATGACCATCCAGGAAGCCGTCACCACGGCCCAAATGGCACGCGAGGTGTTTGACACCCCTTGGATCAAGCTGGAGCTGATTGGCGACGACTACACCCTGCAGCCCGACACGCTGAATTTGGTGGAAGCCGCCTCCATCCTCATCAAAGACGGCTTTCAAGTGCTGCCTTACTGCACCGAAGACTTGGTGCTGTGCCAGCGCCTGGTGGACGTGGGCTGCCAGGCCGTCATGCCCTGGGCCGCGCCCATTGGCACAGGCCGTGGCCCTGCCAACCCTTATGCCATGCAAACCCTGCGCGAGCGCCTGAACGTGCCGCTGATTGTGGATGCCGGTCTGGGCCGCCCCTCGCACGCCTGCACCGTGATGGAATGGGGCTTTGATGGCGTGCTGCTGAACACGGCCGTGGCCTTGGCAGAAGACCCGTGCGCATGGCCGGTGCGTTTGCCGATGCCACGCAAGCGGGCCGTGACGGCTACTTGGCCGGTGCCATGGCCGAGCAAACCGCCGCCCAACCCCGCCCGTTTGGGCACACCGTTTTGGCACCATGCTTAACTCCGACATTCAAGCCCTGGCCGACCGCATCGTCCACCACCACAGCGCCACCTTCGGTGCACGGCTGCACCACGATGCCAACTCCGTGAAACTGGTACCCCAGCCCACGCCGCCTGCACAACGCAGCGAAGCGGCGTATTTGGCCGCTCTGCACGCTTGCAGCCAACTGGGCTTTATCGCCGTGGATGCCGAATGCCTAGCCCAGGCCTGGCAGCGCCAGACTGAGCGTACCCATCACTTTGATGCCACGCACTGGCCTGACAGCCCGCAAGACTTTGGTTTAAGCGGTGCCAATCCGGCGCTGGCCTTCCCCGCATGCCCGCGCGCCTTGGGCCTGTATGGCGTGCTGCCCAGCGCCGAATGGGTGGGGCGCATGGCCCGCGCTGGCGTGCCCACGGTGCAGCTGCGCTTTAAAAGCGACGACCAAGCCGCCATCCAGCGCGAAGTACAAGCGGCAGTAAAGGCCGTGCAATGCACCGGCGCCCGCCTGTTCATCAACGACCACTGGCAAGCCGCGATCGACGCCGGTGCCTATGGCATCCACGTTGGCCAAGAAGATTTAGACGCCTTGGAAGGCGCGCAGCTGGACGCCATCCGCGCCAGCGGCCTGCGCTTGGGCGTCAGCACCCATGGCTACGCCGAAATGGTGCGCGCCCATGCCGTGCAGCCCAGCTACATCGCCCTAGGCGCCGTGTTTCCCACCACGCTCAAACGCATGGCCACCGCCCCCCAAGGCACAGCGCGCCTGCAGGCCTATGTGCGCTTGATGCAACAGTACCCACTGGTGGCGATTGGCGGTATTTCGGCCGAGCAGTTCCCCGAAATTCTGGCCACCGGTGTGGGCTCCATCGCCGTAGTGCGTGCCTTGGTGAATGCCCCCGACCCTGATGCGGCCGCGCAACACTTGTCGGCATTCATACCAGTGTCATAAGCCATTCATCCAGCGATACACTCGCGCACCTGCTCACTTCCTGCACACTGGCACAGCTTGTGCTTTGTATACAAAAGCAGCACTCAGGTGCAGCCTTGTGCATCTGAAGTGGGCAAACGGCTGACCGCTTTTTTATTCGACCTTTTGAGGGAGTTCCCCCGTGAAAAAATCTCTGATCGCTTTTGGTGCCGCCTTGGCATGCATGGGTGCTGCACAAGCACAAAGCAATGTGCAACTGTCCGGCCTGGTGGACATGTACGCCGGCTCGATGAAGACCGCTGGCAATGAACGCAGCAGCCAAGTAGGCTCTGGCGGCATGACCACTTCTTGGTGGGGCATGAATGGCACGGAAGACCTAGGCAACGGCCTGAAAGTGGGTTTTGCACTGGGCGCCTTCTTCCGCGCGGACACCGGCACCCCCGGCCGCTTTGACGGCGACACCTTCTTCGCCCGCGATGCGAATGTGTCACTGTCCGGTGGCTTTGGTAGCGTGAAGCTGGGCCGTTCCATGGCCCCCAACTTCCTGCCCACCATCCTATTCAACCCCTTCGGCGACTCCTTCACTCTGTCGCCCCTGGTGCTGCACGCGAACACCCCCTGGCCCACTTTTGCCAACGACTACCGCACTACGGCAGCAGACACCGGCTGGAGCAACCAGATCACCTACAGCACGCCCGACTTTGGTGGCCTGCGCGCCAACCTGCACTACCAATTCGGCGAGCAAGCGAATGCCAATAGCAAAAAGAACATTGCGGCCAATCTGATCTACAACAATGGCCCGTTGGCACTGACCGCATTTATTGAACGCGCCCAGGTCACCAACCCCACTCCAGCACAGATGGCGTTCCCCAAGCAAAACTGGATGCTGGGCGGCAGCTACGACTTCTCTGCGGTCAAACTGTACGCCACCTACGGCCAGTCCAAGCTGCAAGACACAAATGCCTACGAAGGCAAAACCGTGTCGCTGGGGATGGATGTGCCCGTCACCAAGGCAGGCACTTTCAAGGCTGCGATCGCTCAAACCAAGGCAGAACTAGCTCCTGGTACTAGCGACGCTAAACGCACAACAGCCACCCTCGGCTACGACCACTTCCTCTCCAAGCGCACCGATGTCTACTCTGCCGTCATGTACGATAAATTCACGCAGAACGGCAGTGACTCCGGCACCACCGTCGCCGTGGGTATCCGCCACCGCTTCTAAGCCCAGCGCACAGCAAAACCCCGCATAGCGGGTTTTTTATTCCATACATTCAATTCAATAGCTTAAAGCGCCTGCCCCACAATCATTTCACGGCTATAACCATCTGAAACCATTGAAAAGCAAGCGCCTAATCCTCACTTTTTCTTACTAGCACCTTCCGCATTCTGTAGCACCTGCAAGCGCAACTCCACCGCCTGCACACCGGCGGCATTGCCTGCCGCTTGGTGCAGGCGTTGCTCCAGCAGCAACCACGCCATCACCGAACGGCGCCAGCCTTGTGCAGATGCCAGCTGCACCGCTTGCTGCACCCCTGCAAGCTCCAAATGCCCTGCGCGCACGGCCACGCCTGCGGCCGTCAATTGCGAAAGCGTGGCCTCCGCTGCGGGAGCCGATTGCCCTGCCTGGCCTGCCAGCAATTGGCGGGCCATGTCCTGCTGCGCCTCGGGCAGCAAAGCCACATCCTGGGCAGTGTGCTGCACTTGCAAATAGCGGGCATAGGCCTGCTCTGCGGGCTGTGCACCTGCGGCATAACCCTGGTAATGGGGGCAGTCCGTAAATTCCAATGCGGCAACTTGGGCCGCACACTGCAGCAGCGCCAAACGCGCCATCTGACTGGGTTGCCCGGTTGCCGACACCTGCGCAAAGGCTTTACGCCACTCTGCCTCGGCCACCCGCGTGTCACCTTGCAAATAAGCTTTCACCGCACGCTCGGACGCGGACTGCGCTTCCAGCGCCCAATCCGGTGCCGGCGGTCGGCTGGAGCATGCCACCGCCCCGAGCAACCCCGTAACTACAGCAGCAATGCGGAAGATGCGAGGCACTGTCATGGCAGTTGAACCTCTGCCTCTTTAGCGCCTTTGGCAAACGGCCATTTGCGCTGTAAATCGGTCAGCATGTCTTCAATCTTGCGCAAATTGCTTTCCACCTCGTTGCGCAACTGACCAAGGTCGCTGCTGGCATCATTCACATTCGCACTGATGGATTCGGCATTCACCAGCACGGCATCCAGCTTTTTCAAGCTGGCTCGCGTCTCTTGCAGCAATTGATTGAGAGTCTGTACCGTCTGACGCACTTGGGGCATGACCCCATCTGCATCAAACACCTGCTGATCGGCACGCCGCACCACGTGATCCATGCGCGCCAGCAACTGGTTGGCACGGTCGAGCATTTCCACCGTTTTGCGCGCATTCTCGGGCGTTCCCAACAACACCTCCATGGCCCCACTTTCGCCATTGAGTTTTTCCCCCAACTGGCGAATCTGGTCCATGGATTTACCCAGAGCCGAATCCTGCGCGGTCATCATGCTGAGGTTGTTGAGCAAATCTTTGGCCATGGCAACGATCTGTGGAATTTCTGCAGTGGCATCACCACGCAGAACCGGGCGCTCAGCACCATCCTGCAAAGGCGGGTCTTGCAGCATGCCACTGTAAGCCTTGATGGTGGTGCCACCCACCAGCCCTTTCACCAACGTGAACACACTGGATTCACGCAGCCAATGTGCATCTTTGCTGGCCACAGCCACCACTATGCGGACATTCCCATCGGGGGCTAGCTCCAGCTTGCTCACACGTCCAATCGGGAAGCCTGAGAACGTCATATCCATGCCCACAGTCACGCCCTCGGAATCATCCGAAGTCAGCACCAACGTTTGGGTCGTCTCAAAAGCACCGCGCGCATACAGCAAATACACAGTGGCCCCGGCGATCAAAGCAATAGTGAGCAACAGCAAAGCCGCAGCTTTGCGCTCCAAATGCGCCACAGACCTCAACTCCGCCGCAGGGGCGGAGGCAACTGAATCCGGTAAAGATGGCTTACTTGAATCAGGCAAAGGTCACAACCCTTCCAACGTTGTAGTACTTAATAGTAATTACCCATCAACGATGCCAGCTCAATCAGCAGCAGCACCGCGAACATACGCACCAGGCCATTGAGTTCATCGCCCGGCCGAGACAATCGCCGTGGCTTGGCATACAACCCCGTCGACACAGGAATGATGGCAACTGCCAAGCTAGACAGCCAGGTTTTCAACACAAAAACCAAGGTCACTGACGGGTTGAAGACATGGCCAAACATGCGGGTGTAACCCGGCACGCCCGCCCAGCTAAAACCATACACCCCGATGTACGCCATCACCAGCGCCACCACACAGGACAGCGCCGCCAAGGTCACACTGGCATACAAGCCAGAAACCACGCGCGGCAGGACCTCCAGGCGCATCAAGGCTTCGCCACGCTGCGCGCGTGCGTCCCACGCTCCAGAGCTGCGCATAACAGCCAGCTCGGTCGCATAAGGAATGGTGCAGCGCATGGCCACGAACAAGCTGGCCGTCAACGGAATCAACTCTAGCACCAGCACCCGCACCACCATTTCCAGGGCATAGCGCGACAAGCCATAGCTGATGGCTGTCACCACCACGATGCGCGTGATCACCAGACAAATCAAGGCAGCCAGCACCGTAAAGCCAAGCAAGATCGGCGCTGTGTCCCGATACATACGCTGCAAAATCGGCTGCAAGGACGGCCACAGGTATGTGGAAGGCGACAGCAGCAGCACCCACACCATCGCGAACAAATAAAAAATGCGGCCCCAGGCCACAGCTGTATCGCGCGCAGCCTGCCATATACGCAAGGACAAAGAACCTCTTGAGGGATGCATGGAAACCATCATAGGTAAAGCCAGCAAGATTTACCAATGCTGCCTCATTGCATTCAGCCTTCCGCTATCACCTCACACCCCAGAAATGGGTAGTGCCCAAACCCTCTGGAACAGCTATTCACCAAACTGGCTGCAGCAGCAGCGACCTACGGGTTGGCATAGTTCGCGTGCGTCGCGCCCACGTATAAAACACCCACGGGCCAAGTGTGCAGGTCGGCCAAAGCATCAGAGCAAACTACCAACACCTGTGCTGAGCAACACAATCCGCGTGAACGGCATTCGGTAATGCACAAAACAAAAGGCCCATCTTGGTAACAAGATGGGCTTTTATATGGGGCGATCAATGGGGCTCGAACCCACGACAACCGGAATCACAATCCGGGGCTCTACCAACTGAGCTATGACCGCCGTAAAGGGCTGTTTTAAGTAACACTTAAAACTAAATTTTGGGGTGGCTGATGGGGCTCGAACCCACGACAACCGGAATCACAATCCGGGACTCTACCAACTGAGCTACAGCCACCAGCAGAGATTTGAATTATAGCTGATTTCTTAAGTACTCAAGGAAACCAGCTATGAATTTCTTACTTAGGGTCGAGCCACTTTGAACTGCACATCGAATTTCTTCTTAAGCAATTCATAGTACGCAGCGCCTTCCGCAGTACTCGTCAATTGTACATACTGCAGCAATGCTTGGCGTGCAAAGTCCTCACTTCTTGTGTCCTGGGGAACAATTTTGTTCACCTTCACAATCGCATAACCTGCATCGCCCATGCTTACACCTTCCCATGCAGGCAAAGCATCGGTTTTCGCCTGGAGTGCCGCGTTCAGTACTTGGCTTGGCATACCTACGGGGTTATCCCGTGCAACCACGACGGCTGGCAACAAGCCTTGCGCCTTAGATGCATCCGCCTTCCACTCTGCCAACTTAGCCTCTCCCGCCTCACGCGCGAGCACTGCAGCTTGCTGCTCCACATACAAAGTCTTCACGCGCTCTGCAACTTCCTCAAATGCAAGTTGCTTGGCAGGCTGGTAGCTCACAACACGACCGGAAACCATTTGGTTCGAGCCGATGTCAATCGCATCTGTATTGCGCTTGTTATCAATGCTGTCAGCGGCAAATAAAGCCTCTAGGAACGCCTCACTCGCCAACACACCTTCAGCACCAGCCTTGGGCTCTCGCGTGACGCCGTCTACCGTCTGCAACTTCAAACCCAACTTCTCAACTGCGGGCTGCAAGCTCTCCGCTTGCTCGTATACCGTATTCGCAAAAACTTCTGCCACCTCAGCAAACTTGCGCTGCGCTTGCTGATCTTTGAGATCATTCACAATTTTTTCACGCACTGACGCAAAGCTGGGAAGCTCAGGCTGCTTCACATCCGTTAACTGGATGATGTGAAAGCCAAACTCAGATTCGACGACGCCACTGATCTCGCCTTTTTGCATTCCAAATGCCGCTTGCTCGAACTCAGGCACCATGGCACCGCGTGCGAAGTATCCCAAGTCACCACCCGATGCCGCAGAGCCTGTGTCTTGCGATTCAGCCTTGGCCACTTCTGCAAAACTTGCGGGATTGGCCTTGACCTTCTCATCAATCGCTTGAGCCTTCGCCTTGGCAGCCTCTCGCTCCTGCGCAGGCATGCTCTTGGGTGCATTCACCAAAATATGGCTGGCACGACGCTCTTCTTGACCACTCGCTAGACGAGAGGCATTTTCTTTGTAGTAAGTCTGCAGATCCGATTCATTCAATTCAATGCCATCACGCACCGTCTTGAGATCAAGCACCACGTACTCGACCTTGGCCTGTTCAGACTGCTGGAATTTCGCCAGATTTGCTTGATAAAACGCTTTCAGATCTTCGTCTTTGACTTGCACCTGAGAGACAAAGTCCTTGGCTAGGAATTGAGCCACTTGGATTTCACGACGCTGCAAAAACGCATCCATCGCCGCATTCGCAACCGCGGGTGTTGCCAACGCGGTATTCATGACATTCCCCAGCACCTGCCCCAAAGACATATCACGACGCAAAGCAGCCTCATAGCCTTCCGGCGTCATGCCTTGCGCAGCCAGCAGCGCCCGGTAACCTTCTGCATCCAGGCTGCCATCAGGCTTGCGCAAACTGGTAATCGCGGGAATTTTCTGCAGCGTACTTGCCAGTGCGGCATCACTGGTCACCAAGTGCATTTTTTTTGCTGCAACCTGCAATACACGATCGCGCACCATGCGCTCTAAAGTGGCGTAACGTGCTTGCGGCGAGTCCAGCAGCTTAGTGTCGATGCCGGGATTTTCTGCACGCAAACGATCACTCTCATAGCGGTGCGCGTTATCCCAATCATTTTGGGTGATGTCTTGCCCGTCTACCCGTGCGACCGTCGGGCTAGAGCCCGAAAAATAGCTCTGGTCGATACCGACAAAAATGAACGAGGGAATGATCAGCAAGAACAACAAGATCATGACGAACTTGGAATGCTTGCGGATTGATTCGAGCATAGTCAATCTTTCTGAGGATGCATAAAAAAAGGCGAACCCTCGCTCGCCTTTTCAATGGAATTGCGTAGCCACTGCAAGTGACCGACGAACCGAATAAGGAAACCTGCAGATTCTACCTGCTCAACTCCTTTACACATCTGCAGATGTTCTAGGGACTGCGCAAGCAACATCACAATGTTATCCAAAAGCCTCTAGCAACAAAAAAGCACCTGGCTTTTTAGCAAGGTGCTTTTTGTGTGATCGAGTGGTGGGTGCTAACGGGGTCGAACCGCTGACCTACGCCTTGTAAGGGCGCCGCTCTACCAACTGAGCTAAGCACCCCCTGCATTATACTAAAACTACATCTATTGCAAAGTCGGCTCACAGCGCTGGCTGTGATAGAACGGTGATGGTGGGGGTCGCACCCACTTGCAAGACGCCACACCGCTGACGCTAGGCCAGGAAATCTCCGGCTGGGTGGCACAGTTGGCGCACGGCGAGCAGCATGTGCGCGCCGCCCTGCCCCATTTGTACGAGCTGGCCCTGGGCGGCACGGCTGTGGGCACAGGGCTGAATGCACCCCAAGGCTATGCCGAAGGCGTGGCGGCCGAGCTGGCCCGGCTGATGGGCTACCCCTTCATTACCTCGCCCAACAAGTTCGAAGCGCTGGCCAGTTGCGACGCGCTGGTGCACGCCCATGGCGCGCTCAAGACCCTGGCCGCCAGCCTGATGAAGATTGCCAACGATGTGCGCTGGCTGGCCAGTGGCCCGCGTAGTGGATTGGGCGAGATCCGTATTCCCGAGAACGAACCGGGCTCCTCCATCATGCCCGGCAAGGTGAACCCCACGCAGTCCGAAGCCATGACCATGCTGTCTGCGCAAGTCTTTGGCAACGATGTCGCCATCAACTTTGGCGGTGCCAGCGGCAACTTTGAGCTGAACGTGTTCCGCCCGCTGGTGGCGCACAACTTTTTGCAAAGCGTGCGCCTGCTAGCAGATGGCATGGTCAGCTTCGACACGCACTGCGCCGTGGGCATCGAGCCCAACCGCGAACGCATTGCCGAGCTGGTTGATCGCTCGCTGATGCTGGTCACCGCACTGAACCCGCACATTGGCTACGACAAGGCCGCCTCTATCGCCAAGAAAGCGCACCACGAAGGCAGCAGCCTGCGCGATGCCGCGATTGCCAGCGGCCATGTGACGGCAGAGCAGTTTGACCAGTGGGTGGTGGCCAAAGACATGGTGGGCAATCTGTAGCACAGCCGCAGCGCGCTGCCCATGCCACGCCCACACCTTGCACCCCACAAAAAAACCGCTGGCAGAACCAGCGGTTTGGGAGGGAGTGCAGCGTGCAGTGCAGCGATTGCCTAAGCGCTATCGCTGGGCAGCTTCCCACGCGCACAAGCGCGCAAGCGGCGCCAGGTCAACATGGCGCACCCACCGTGTACGGCCATCAAGCCAAATACCTGGAGTTGCAAAGTGGTGCTGTTAGAGCGTGCCAACCACTGGGGCCATACCCCAAACTGCAGCACCAGCACACTGAGCACACCGCCTAATACAAAAATAAGCAGAGCACCTTGCGCCCACGTTTCTTCGGTTTCAGCATGTTTTCGCTTGGAAAGCACCAGAAGGCCTACGCAAGCTGCTATCGCAATCCAAGCATGCACCTGCCCCAACTGCTGCAGATACGTACGCACCTCATGCCAAGCGGGCACCGTGGCAATCAGCACCGGCACCGCAAAAATCGTGGCAATACTGGCCAGCAGCCACACGCCCGCCAGCCACAAGGGCCAGCGCACGGAAGCGGTTGAAGCGTTGTGGGTCATGGTGTGCTGCGTTTTTCTGCAACCTGCCGAGCAGCCAATTAGATGTATTTGACGGCCACGATTTCGTAGCGGCGCTCACCGCCTGGCGCTTGCACCACGGCCGTGTCACCCTCCTCCTTGCCGATCAGCGCGTGGGCGAGCGGGCTGGAGACATTGATCAACCCCAGCTTGATGTCGGCCTCGTCTTCACCCACGATCTGGTAGGTGACAGCAGCGCCGCTGTCTTCGTCTTCCAGCTCCACCGTGGTGCCAAACACCACGCGGCCACCGGCATCCAGACTGGATGGATCAATGATTTGGGCAGCAGACAGCTTGCCTTCCACCTCCATGATGCGGCCTTCGATGAAACCTTGGCGGTCTTTGGCCGACTCGTATTCGGCGTTCTCGCTCAAATCGCCCTGGGCGCGTGCTTCCGCAATCGCCTGGATGATGCTGGGGCGCTCAACGGTCTTGAGTTGGTGCAATTCAGCCTTGAGCTTTTCTGCACCACGCTTGGTAATTGGAATGGTTGCCATGTCAGTTTCTCCACATACGGCTGGGCGTACACGCGCAACAAAAGCACAGTAGCGCCGCGAGGGCATGTCCAGAGTGCCACAACAACGTGGCTGTTTGGGACGCCCCAAAAGCAAACCGCCGCGCAGAGTGCCACGCGGCGGTGTTCCTAGGTTCAGGGGCTAATTATGCCGTGATTACGGCACATTGCCCTCAAGTATTACCCGACGAATGCAGCCAAACGCCAGCGCTTAGTGCGCCAGCATGGCGTGCAACTCTTGCACGGAATGTACGTCGAGGTTGCCACGCATGGCCTTCATACCTTCCACGGCAGCTTCTGCGCCGAAGATGGTGGTGAAGGTGGTCACGCGGGCCAGCAGCGCGCTGGTGCGAATCTGGCGCGAGTCGGCGATGGCATTGCGGCGCTCTTCCACCGTGTTGATGACCAGAGCGATTTCGCCGTTCTTGATCATGTCCACGATGTGGGGACGGCCTTCGGTCACCTTGTTGACCGCTTGCACCTCCAAGCCAGCTTCCGCAATCGCTGCCGCAGTACCGCGGGTGGCGCACAGGCTGTAGCCCATGGCAACCAGCTCCTTGGCAATCGCAATGGCACGGACCTTGTCGTTGTTCTTCACCGACAGGAAGACCTTGCCTGTTTCTGGCAAATGCACACCAGCGCCCATCTGGCTCTTCACAAAGGCTTCGCCAAAGGTCTTGCCCACGCCCATGACTTCACCGGTGGACTTCATCTCGGGGCCGAGGATGGTGTCCACACCGGGGAACTTCACGAACGGGAACACAGCTTCCTTGACGCTGAAGTAAGGCGGTGTGATCTCCTTGGTCACGCCCTGTGCGGCCAGGGTCTGGCCGGCCATGCAGCGTGCCGCCACCTTGGCCAATTGCACGCCGGTGGCCTTCGAGACGAAGGGCACGGTGCGCGAGGCACGGGGGTTGACTTCCAGCACGTAGATCACGTCCTGGCCGTCCACTTCCTTGATGGCGAACTGCACGTTCATCAGGCCGACCACGTTCAGGCCTTGCGCCATGGCAGCGGTCTGGCACTTGATTTCCGCAACAGTTTCTGCCTTCAGGTAGTAAGGTGGCAGCGAACAGGCCGAGTCACCGGAGTGCACGCCCGCTTGCTCGATGTGCTCCATCACGCCGCCGATGTACACGGCACCGGTGGCATCGCGCACGCAGTCCACATCGCACTCGATGGCGTTGGACAGGAAGTGGTCCAGTAGCACGGGCGAGTCGTTGGAAACCTTCACAGCTTCGCGCATGTAGCGCTCCAGGTCGCGCTGCTCGTGCACGATTTCCATGGCACGGCCGCCCAGCACGTAGGAGGGGCGCACGACCAGGGGGTAGCCCAGCCCAGCGGCCTTTTCCAGCGCTTCGGCTTCGGTACGTGCCGTGGCGTTGGGAGGCTGGCGCAGGCCCAGATCGTTGAGCAGCTTCTGGAAGCGCTCGCGGTCTTCGGCGGCGTCGATCATGTCAGGCGTAGTGCCGATGATCTTCACGCCTTCGGCTTCCAGGCCCAGGGCCAGCTTCAGCGGGGTCTGGCCGCCGTACTGCACGATCACGCCTTCAGGCTGCTCGACATCGACGATTTCCAGCACGTCTTCCAGCGTCAGCGGCTCGAAATAAAGACGGTCGGAGGTGTCGTAGTCGGTCGAAACCGTCTCAGGGTTGCAGTTGACCATGATGGTTTCGTAACCATCTTCGCGCATGGCCATAGCGGCGTGCACGCAGCAATAGTCAAACTCGATGCCCTGGCCGATGCGATTCGGGCCACCGCCCAGCACCATGATCTTTTTCTTGTCCGTGGGAGCTGCTTCGCACTCTTCGTCATACGTGGAGTACATGTACGCCGTGTTGGACGCGAATTCGGCCGCGCAGGTGTCCACGCGCTTGAACACGGGACGCACCTTCAGCGCCTTGCGCGCTTCGCGCACCGCCTTGTCGGTGGTGTGCAGCAACTTGGCAAGGCGGCGGTCCGAGAAGCCCTTTTGCTTCAGCGTGCGCAGCGTGGTGGCATCCAGTAGGGTCAAAGCCTTTTCGCCATGGGCTTCGAAGTGCTTGTCCAGGTCGAGTTCGATCTTGACGATCTCTTCGATCTGCACCAGGAACCACTTGTCGATCTTGGTGATGGCGTGCACCTCGTCCAGCGACCAGCCGGCAGCGAAGGCATCGCCCACGTACCAGATACGGTCGGGACCGGGCTCGCCCAGTTCCTTTTCCAGGATTTCGCGGTCCTGGGTCTTTTCGTTCATGCCGTCCACGCCCACTTCCAGGCCACGCAGGGCTTTCTGGAAGGATTCCTGGAAGGTACGGCCGATGGCCATCACCTCGCCCACGGACTTCATCTGCGTGGTCAGGCGGTTGTCGGCGGTGGGGAACTTCTCGAACGCGAAACGTGGGATCTTGGTGACCACGTAGTCGATCGAGGGCTCGAACGACGCGGGGTGGCACCACCGTGATTTCGTTCTTCAGCTCGTCCAGCGTGAAACCGACGGCCAGCTTGGCGGCGATCTTGGCAATCGGGAAGCCCGTGGCCTTGGAGGCCAGCGCCGAGGAACGCGAGACGCGGGGTTCATCTCGATAACGATCATGCGACCGTCCTTGGGATTCACCGAGAACTGCACGTTGGAGCCGCCGGTGTCCACACCGATCTCGCGCAACACTGCCAAGGAGGCATTGCGCATGATCTGGTATTCCTTGTCGGTCAGCGTCTGCGCAGGCGCCACGGTGATGGAGTCACCAGTGTGCACACCCATAGGGTCCAGGTTTTCGATCGAGCAGACGATGATGCAGTTGTCCGCGGTGTCGCGCACCACTTCCATCTCGTACTCTTTCCAGCCCAGCAGCGACTCTTCGATCAAAAGTTCGTTGGTGGGGGATGCTTCCAAACCGCGTTTGCAAATGGTCTCAAACTCTTCCGAGTTGTAAGCGATACCACCGCCAGTGCCGCCCAGCGTGAAGCTGGGGCGAATCACGGTAGGAAAGCCCATTTGCTTTTGCACGGCCCACGCTTCATCCATCGAATGGGCGATGCCGGAGCGCGCGGAGCCCAGACCGATCTTGGTCATGGCGTCCTTGAACTTCAGGCGGTCTTCCGCCTTGTCAATCGCTTCGGGCTTGGCGCCAATCAGTTCGACGTTGTACTTGTCCAGCACGCCGTGCTTCCACAGATCCAGCGCGCAATTCAGCGCGGTCTGACCACCCATGGTAGGCAGGATGGCATCGGGACGCTCTTTGGCGATGATCTTCTCGACCGTCTGCCAGGTGATGGGTTCGATGTAGGTGACGTCCGCTGTTGCGGGGTCGGTCATGATCGTGGCGGGGTTGCTGTTGATCAGGATAACCTTGTAACCCTCTTCGCGCAGGGCCTTGCAGGCCTGCACGCCAGAGTAGTCAAACTCGCAGGCTTGACCGATCACGATGGGACCGGCGCCAATGATCAAAATGCTTTTAAGGTCGGTGCGCTTAGGCATTAGTTCTTCTCCATCAGCGCTGTGAAGCGGTCAAACAGGTAGCCAATATCGTGCGGGCCAGGCGATGCTTCAGGGTGGCCCTGGAAGCAGAAAGCGGGAACATCGGTGCGTTCCAAGCCTTGCAGCGTGCCGTCAAACAGGCTGATGTGCGTGGCGCGCACATTCGCAGGCAACGACTCCAGCTCCACCGCAAAGCCGTGGTTCTGGCTGGTGATGCTGACGCGACCGGAGTCCAGATCCTTCACAGGGTGGTTGGCACCGTGGTGGCTGTTTTGCATCTTGAAGGTCTTGGCGCCGGAGGCCAGGGCCATGATCTGGTGGCCCAGACAGATACCAAACAGCGGCTTCTTGGCAGCCATGATCTCTTGCGCAGCGGCAATCGCGTAGTCGCAAGGCGCTGGGTCGCCAGGGCCGTTGGACAGGAACACGCCATCGGGGTTCATCGCCAGCACATCCTTGGCGGGCGTCTGGGCAGGCACCACGGTCACGTCGCAGCCGCGCTCGGCCAGCATGCGCAAAATGTTCTTCTTCACGCCAAAGTCATAGGCCACAACCTTGAACTTGGGTGCTTCGAGCTTGCCGTAGCCTTCACCCAGCTTCCACTCGGTCTCGGTCCATGCATAGGATTTGTCGGTGGTCACCACCTTGGCCAAGTCCAGTCCCTTCATGCTGGGGGCGGCCTTGGCTGCGGCAATGGCTTCGTCAATCTTGGCTTGTGTGACTTCTTCGCCAGCGGCCAAACCCACAATAGCGCCGTTTTGCGCTCCGTGGTCACGCAGCAGTCGCGTGAGCTTGCGGGTGTCGATGTTGGCGATAGCGACGGTCTTGCCTTCGGTCAGGTACTCGGACAGCGTCTGGGTGCTGCGGAAGTTGCTGGCCAGCAAGGGCAGGTTCTTGATGATGAGACCTGCGGCATGGATCTTGTCAGCTTCGACATCTTCAGGATTGACACCGTAGTTGCCGATGTGCGGATACGTGAGCGTCACGATCTGCTGGCAGTAGCTGGGGTCGGTGAGGATTTCCTGGTAGCCAGTCAGCGAAGTGTTGAACACCACTTCACCAACGGTGGTGCCTTGCGCACCAATCGAGTTGCCAATAAAGACCGTGCCGTCTGCGAGCGCCAAGATGGCGGATGGGAAGTTTCCCTTGAGAGACAAAAGCACTGGATTCTCCGGTTTTAAGTACGGTTACGCCCAGCGTGAGCCCTACTGCCTAGCGGCATAGGGAATTTGCTTGTCTGCAATGAATGACGGGAAAAGCGTCGCTAGGCGTATGGAAAGAATGCTGAAAAGCCTCTCATTATATCCACTTCCAGTTGCCCTACTGGCTTTTCACAGGGATTGCCCCCTACCCCTTCAATCGAGATGACTCACTGCACTAGCGTGCAAACAGATGGCCGCAGCTGCAGCCACGTTCAACGACTCTTCCCCTCCAGGCTGGGCGATGCGCACGTGTTGTGCCGCCATCGCCTCCACCGCAGGGCCTACGCCCTGCCCCCTCTGCCCATGGCCCATGCGCAAGGCCAAGGCAAGCTGGAGTGGTGAATCAAATCACCGCGGTGCGAACTGGTCACCACCACGGGCACCTGCAATTGCGCCAGCACCTCAGCTTCAACACCTTCCACCAGGTGCAAGGCAAAGTGCGCCCCCATGCCTGCGCGCAGCACTTTTTGACTCCACAGTGCAGCCGTGCCTTTCAAAGCAACAATTTGCTGGAAACCAAAGGCCGAGGCCGAGCGCAAGATAGACCCTACATTGCCCGCATCTTGCACACGATCAAGCACCACGGTCGGCACACCCGATCGCACCTGAACATCCGCCGCCCACGGCATGACGTAGCCCATGCGCGCAGGAGACTCCAAGCCACTGATATCCGCAAACAAAGCGTCATCCAAAACAACAACTTTGCTAGCTGCTTGCGCCCATTCCACGGGCACTTGAGGCCAAAAAGACTTTGCAAACACCGCCACCTTCGGCTGCAAACCGCGCGCCAGTACGGCGCGGCACAGGTGGTCACCCTCGATCCATGCATAGCCTAGCTTGCGGTACATGCCACTCTCACGGGAGAGACGGCGCAATTCTTTAACCAACGCGTTGTCGCGGGAACTAATTTCTGTGATGTTCATGCCGTAGCGGCTGCAGCCTGCTGGACTGCAAATTTATGAATAACGTGTGTCACGGGCGCAAAACTGCGCCGGTGCTCAGGAGTTGCCCCATGCGCGTTCAGCGCTTGCAAGTGCGCTGCGGTGCCGTAGCCTTTGTGCGCTGCAAAACCATACTGTGGGTAGCTGCGATCCAAGGCTTCACACCAACGATCCCGGTGCACCTTGGCCAAAATGGAGGCTGCAGAAATGGCTGGCACCAGTGCATCCCCCTTCACAATGGCTTCTGCATGAACATCCAACAAGGGAATGCGATTGCCATCCACCTGCACCAAAGCAGGCTTGAGGCGCAGTCCATTGACCGCCCGCTGCATGGCCAGCATGGTGGCCTGCAGAATATTGAGGCGGTCAATTTCTTCCACGGATGCCTCGGCAATGCAAAAACACAAAGCCTTGGCACGGATTTCATCCAACAGCTTTTCGCCACGCATTGCCGTTAGTTTTTTGGAGTCTGCCAACCCCATCACAGGATTCAGATCATCCAAGATCACGGCAGCAGCCACCACAGGGCCTGCCAACGGACCGCGCCCTGCCTCATCCACACCCGCCACCAAACCTGGCGCATGCCACTGCAGGCAGCTTTGCTCAGGCGGAAAGGACTTTTTGGATGGCATGGGCAGACAAGGTCGGAGTGTCTCTGCACAGCTCTTGGTGCAAAGCAGTAAATCGCTGTTGGACAGCACTAATTTTGGCGCAAGCATGGGCGCTGCCATCTAACCACTGCGCCACCGCATCCGCCAAAGCGCGTGGCGATGCTTGGTTTTGCAACAACTCAGGCACTACAAAATCAGAGCACAAAATATTGGGCAAACCCACCCAGGGCTGCAATTGCTTGCGCTGCATGAGTTGGTAGCTCCAAGGATGCATATGGTAGGAAATGACCATGGGGCGCTTGAATAACGCAGCCTCTAAAGTCGCGGTACCACTGGCAATCAAAGTGCAGTCACAGGCCGCCAGCACATCATGCGACTGCCCCCGGACAATCTGCAACCAGCCCGCCACGCCCAGCTCATGGCTTAAAGCTATCAGCTTGTCATGCAACGCTGGCACTGCAGGCAGTATCACTTGCAAGTTTGGCCACTGCTGCTTGAGCAGCGCCGCAGCTTGCATGAAAGGCTTGGCAATATATTGCACCTCTGCACGGCGACTCCCCGGAAGCAATGCCAGCACTGGCGCATCTGCAGACAGCCCCAAACGCACACGGGCCGCAGCACGATCAGGCTCCATCGGTATCACTTGCGCCAGAGGATGGCCTACATATGTGGCCGCAATATCGTGCCGAGCAAGCAACTCTGGTTCAAAAGGAAACAGGCACAGCACATGATCTGCCGCAGCGCGAATTTTGTGTACACGCTCAGGGCGCCAAGCCCAAATCGAGGGGCACACAAAATGCACCGTCTTGATCCCGGATGCGCGCAAATCCTGCTCCAACCCCAAATTGAAGTCAGGCGCATCGATTCCCACAAAGACATCGGGTCGATCTTGCAAAAGCTTGCCTCGCAGCTGTTTGCGAATCGACAAAATATCCCACAAGCGCATCAGCACTTCGAAGCTATAGCCATGCACGGCCAGCCGCTCACTAGGCCACAAGGCATCAAAGCCACGCTGCTGCATTTGTGAGCCACCAATCCCATAGCTTTGCACCTGGGGCCACTGCTGGCGCATGCCGTCCAAAAGCAAACCGGCGAGCAAGTCTCCTGACGTCTCGCCGGCCACCATGGCAACACGCGGTTGCTGATTCTGTAAAAAAGACATGGCCTTAGCGCGCAATACCCCGAGTGGAAGTAGCAAGAAAAGACTGCATCAATGCGATGTCTTGCGCTGCCTCTGGCATTTCTTGCAGCAAAGCTGCAATCGCTTGCATGGCATCTTCCAAAGTCAGCCCTTGTCGATACAGCAACCGGTGCATCTGCTTGACCGCCTTCAAACGCTCAGGTGTGAATCCACGACGACGCAAGCCTTCCAAATTGAAGCCACGCACAGCCAGCGGGTTACCCTCAATCATCATGAAAGGCGGCACATCTTGCGCCACACGACTGGCAAAACCCGCCATGGCATGTGCGCCAATCTTTACAAATTGGTGCACACCTGTCAGCCCACCCAAAATGACCCAATCGCCGCCTTAAACGGCCATGATTTCCTCTTCTTTGGCTGCCACCAAAGCGTCGATCTCAGCAATATTTTTATCAGTCAGCTTTTGGATCTCTGCTTCCGAGCGCTTTTGATCGTCTTCAGAAGCTTCCTTATCCTTGACCAAACGCTTCACCGCTTCGTTGGCATCACGACGCAAATTACGTACAGCCACCTTCGAAGCCTCACCTTCGTTACGCGCCAGCTTGGTCATCTCCTTGCGACGCTCTTCGCTCATAGGAGGCATGGGCACACGAATCAAGTCACCCATAGAAGCAGGGTTCAGCCCCAAATCGCTTTCCCGAATGGCTTTCTCCACCTTGGCCGCCATGTTCTTTTCCCAAGGCTGCACACTCAGCGTACGCGCATCCAGCAAAGACACATTGGCCACCTGTGACAGCGGCACCATGGAGCCGTAATAATCGACATGAATCACATCCAGCAACTGAGGGCTGGGGCGTCCTGTGCGAATACGGGACAAGTTGTTTTTCAACGCCTCCAGGGACTGACCCATCTTGGTTTCGGCGGTTTTCTTGATGTCAGCAATCGTCATATTTATTACCTCTGAAAGCAAACGGCCTTCCATGCTTGCACAGGGAAGGCCTAAAGTCGCTTTAAATTAATCAAGCGTGTACCAGCGTGCCCTCATCTTCACCCATCACCACGCGCAGCAGCGCGCCAGGCTTCACGATGGAGAATACGCGGATGGGCAGCTTTTGGTCGCGGCACAAAGCAAAAGCCGTGGCATCCATGATGCCCAAATTACGACCAATGGCTTCATCAAAAGCCAGCTTGGTGTAACGAGTGGCCGTAGGATCCTTCATTGGGTCAGCAGTGTATACGCCATCCACCTTCGTGGCCTTCAAAACCACTTCTGCACCAATCTCAGCACCGCGCAGCGCTGCAGCCGTATCTGTCGTAAAGAAAGGGTTGCCAGTTCCGGCGGCAAACACCACCACCTTACCTTCTTCAAGGTACTGCAACGCTTTGGGGCGTACATAAGGCTCTACCACTTGCTCAATGCCAATGGCCGACATCACGCGTGCGGTCAAGCCTTGCTTGTCCATCGCATCTGCCAATGCCAAGGCATTCATCACCGTAGCCAGCATGCCCATGTAATCCGCTGTGGCGCGGTCCATACCCACCGACCCGCCCGCCACGCCGCGGAAAATATTGCCCCCGCCGATCACCACCGCCACCTGAACGCCCACCTTGGTCACTTCGACAATCTCGGCCACCATGCGTTCGATCGTGGCGCGGTTGATGCCGAACTGGTCGTCCCCCATGAGCGCCTCGCCAGACAACTTCAGCAGGATGCGTTTGTGGGCTGGTTGAACTTGTGTCATGGGTAACTCCGGTGTTGTAAGTGGTTATGGGTTGGAAATCGGTCGAGAGCAGTCAGCACCAGAGGCTGATCAGGCGCCCTTGGCAGCAGCCATCTGGGCAGCCACTTCAGCTGCGAAGTCGTCAGCCTTCTTCTCAATACCTTCACCCACCACGTACAGCGTAAAGCCCTTTACGGTGGTATTGGCAGCCTTGAGCATCTGCGCCACGGTCTGCTTGCCGTCAGCAGCCTTCACGAACACTTGGTCAGCCAAGGAAACTTCCTTCAGATACTTCTGAACGGAACCCTCGACCATCTTGGCCACGATGTCAGCAGGCTTGCCAGATTCAGCTGCCTTACCTTCTGCCACCGAACGCTCCTTGGCGATCAGCTCAGCAGGCACATCCGCAGAAGTCAATGCCACAGGCTTCATGGCAGCAACGTGCATTGCCACGTCCTTCGCAGCAGTTGCATCGCCCTCGAACTCGACGATCACGCCAATGCGCGTGCCATGCACATACGAAGCCAGATTGCCTTCAAAGCGCTTAAAGCGACGGAAAGACATGTTTTCGCCAATCTTGCCGATCAACCCCTTGCGCACATCTTCCAGTGTGGGGCCAAAACCGTCTTGTTCGTAAGCTACAGCACCCAACGCTTCCACATCTGCGGGGTTGTGCTTTGCAACCAATTGCGCAGCAGCTGCAGCCATTGCCAAGAAGCTGTCGTTCTTGGACACGAAGTCAGTTTCGCTGTTCACTTCAATCAGAGCACCGACGTTGCCATCGATGAAGGAAGCCACCACGCCTTCAGCAGTCACGCGCGAAGCAGCCTTACCAGCCTTGGTGCCCAGCTTCACTCGCAGCAGCTCTTCCGCCTTGGTCATATCACCATCAGCTTCTGTCAGCGCCTTCTTGCATTCCATCATGGGCGCATCAGTCTTTGCGCGCAGTTCAGCCACCATGCTTGCGGTAATTGCAGCCATCTTGTTTCTCCGTATTCAGTTCAAATCGTTACAGGATTTCAGCTAAAAAAAGGGGGCTACGTAGAGCCCCGCTTTTTTATCGCGACACGTCGCGCAGCCAGGACTTAGGCAGCGGAATCTTCCACTTCGACGAATTCGTCAGAGCCTTCGCCAGCAGCAACCTTAGCCACGTCGTTCAGACGCGCTTCGCGGCCTTCCAAGATCGCGTCAGCAATGGCGCGAGCGTACAGAGCAACAGCCTTTGCAGAATCGTCGTTACCAGGAATCACGTAGTCGATACCTTCGGGATTGTGGTTCGAGTCCACCACACCGATCAATGGAATACCCAGCTTCTTGGCTTCGAAATAGCGATCTTGTGGAAGCCCACGTCGATCACAAAAATAGCGTCAGGCAGAGCTGCCATGTCTTGGATGCCGCCGATGTCCTTTTCCAGCTTTTCCAGTTCGCGAGCGAACATCAGCTGTTCCTTCTTGGACAAAGATTCCAGGCCAGTTTCTTGCTGGGCCTTCATGTCCTTCAGACGCTTGATGGAAGTCTTCACCGTCTTGAAGTTGGTCAGCATGCCGCCCAACCAGCGCTGGTCCACGAAGGGAACGCCTGCGCGCTGAGCTTGCTCAGCAACCAGCTCACGGGCTTGACGCTTGGTACCAACCATCAAAATGGTGCCACCGTTAGAAGCCAGCTGCTTAGCGAACTTCTGGGCGTCCTGCAGCATGGGCAGGGACTTTTCCAGGTTGATGATGTGAATCTTGTTGCGATGACCGAAGATGAACGGGGCCATCTTGGGGTTCCAGAAACGTGTTTGGTGACCAAAGTGGACACCGGCTTCCAGCATTTCGCGCATGGTAACGGACATAATTTTCTCCAAAAGGTTAGGTCTTAAATGCAACTCGATTTTGTGGACAACAGCGTCAACAACACCTTATGAGAGCTGATTTGCGATTAGCTTTGCAAGCCATGCCACGCACATTACGAGGCAATCAACTGCAAAGCCGAAAAATTTTAGCACAAGACAGAAGCACGCATCGCCAACATGTACTCACAAGCCTGTGATCGCTGGATGCACGAGACGCTAATCAACACTTTATATTTCTTTGCGAATTGCACTACTGGAGACAGTGTTTGCACGTCAAAATCATGAGTTCCGCACTAGCGCCTACACGCCATGAATATCGCCATCGTGGGAGCCGGGATCACCGGCATCTCCACGGCCTTGGAATTTGCCCGAGACGGGCACCAAGTTACCGTCTACGAACAAATGAATGCCGCCGCCGAAGATGCCAGCTTTGCTCCTGGCGGCTGGCTGTCGCCTTTGGTCGCGCAAAGCTTGGCCGCTCCTGGCGCGGGCATGCCCTTGAAATCTTTGCGCAGCGGGGCCAGCCTGTTGCAAGCCCCGGGCATGCTGGGCTCAGCAAATTGGCGCTGGATGCGCCAGTGGAAAAAAAACGGAAAGCTTGCGCACAAGCAAGGGAATCAACCGTTCTGCACTGCTCTGCACACACTGGGCAGCTACAGCGCCAGCTTGCGCTGGCAAAACTGTGATGACACCGAGATGGCGGCAGAACACAAGGCCGGCAGTCTGGTTTTGCTACGCACGCCACAGGAAGTGGCATTCTGGAACACTCAGCTTGCGTCACTTCAAGCGCAGGGCGTGACATGCCAACTCCTCAACGCCACCCAAACCCAAGCCCTAGAGCCAGGTCTGGGCCAAGAGATTGCCTGGCTCAACGCCCTGCACTTTCCCGACAGCGAGTCCATCAACCCGCGTCTGTGGGCGCATTACCTGCGCATGCAAGCCCAGGCATGGGTGCGATTTTCCGCACCGGTATATCGGTGCAGAAAATCAGCACGCAGCCTACTGGCCTCGAAATCTCTGGGCAGCTCCACCCCTTTGACGCCATCGTGTGTGTACAGGTGCCAAGCACCAGCTTACCGAGTCATTGGGCCTGCGACTGCCATTGATGCCCATTTGGGGTTACAGCGTGACGGCACCCGTGCGCGACGCACTGCAAGCGCCGCGCGCGGCCATCATGGACTGGGCGCAGCAAGCCACCATCAGCCGCATGGGGCAACGCATTCGTATCACAGCCGGGCTTGAAATGGGCAGCCATGCAGGCGCTGCACATCACAACCACACACTGCAGCGCATGTACCGCCTGCTTAACGACTGGTTCCCGGGCGGAGCGCACTTATCCTCCCCCCAGGTGCAGGTATGGCGTGGAAATCGCGGCTACTTGCCGGACGGCCTTCCAGCAGTTGGCCCCAGCGGACACCCGAATGTATGGCTCAATATCGCACACGGCAGCCACGGCATCAGCTTGGCGGCCGGCTGCGCCCGCGCCATTGCTGACATGGTGCAGCGCCAAACACCGGCCATCGACATGCAAGCCTTCTCACCCCAACGTTTTTAGGACGAGCCATGCTGCAGCGCATTCACCCCCACCAAGCCTTAGCTCTACCGCTGTGGAATGCGCAAAGCAGCAGACTTATTGAGCAAGCGGCACTCGCCACACCGCAACACCCCAGCTTGATGCAACGCGCAGGCCATGCTGCGGCGCGACTGGCCTGCGCAATTGCTCCCCATGCACGCCAAGCCTGGGTACTGTGCGGCCCCGGCAACAATGGCGGCGATGGCCTGGAAGCTGCCCATGCGCTGGCACAACGCGGACTGACTGTTTGGGTGCACTGGTTAGGCAACGCCGAGCACTGCAGCCCTGACACCCTGCGCGCCTGGCAACAAGCGCGCCAAAGCCCCCTGCATTGGCTGGAGGTGCACGACACACCCACGCTGAGCGCCGACGACGTGGTGATTGACGCCCTCCTCGGGCTTGGCCAGCGCGCGCAATCCACAGCGACAACCAACCCCGTGCAACAACTGCTGCACAGCAGCTACTGCAGTCCCGCGCATTCGCTGGCCATTGACATCCCCACAGGCCTTGATACGGACCACGGCATTTGGCACCCCCACTGCCGCCCGCCAGACACCTGGGGCCCCAGCAGCCGCCATACCCTCAGCCTTCTGACACTCAAACCTGGCCTCTTCACAGGCGACGGCCGTGATGCCTGTGGCGATATTTGGTGGGAAACACTCGACTGCGACAACGCGCTACAGTTGCACCCCGCCAGCGCATGGCTGAATGCTGCCCCAGCACCCACGCAACGCCCGCACAACAGCCACAAAGGCAGTTTTGGCGATGTTTTGGTGATTGGCGGCGCACCCGGCATGACGGGCGCGGCCATCTTGGCTGCCAGCACCGCCCTGCACCACGGCGCAGGGCGCACGCTGCTACACCTGCTGGATACTGCCCCCCCGAGTATTTGCAGCACCTTGCCTGATGTGATGCAAGCCAGCACTTCCAGCACCCACGCCCACCTTGCACATGCCACCGTAGTTTGCGGCTGTGGCGGCGGCACGGCCATAGCCCCCTGGCTTGCCGAGGCACTGACACTCACCCCACAACTGGTGCTGGATGCTGACGCGCTGAACACTTTGGCACACCAACCAGCACTGCGCGCCTCCCTGCAAACGCGCCGCGCACGCGGGCAGCGCACCATCCTCACCCCCCACCCCCTAGAAGCCGCGCGCCTACTGGGCTGCACCACCGCCGAAGTACAAGCCCAGCGCTTGGTTGCCGCACAAACGCTGGCAGATCAGCTGCAATC
Source organism: Comamonas jiangduensis (assembly GCF_902829245.1). Classification (GTDB taxonomy): domain Bacteria; phylum Pseudomonadota; class Gammaproteobacteria; order Burkholderiales; family Burkholderiaceae_C; genus Comamonas; species Comamonas jiangduensis. The sequence goes on from NZ_CADEPJ010000067.1 coordinate 26,550, forward strand.
CACCATCGTCCTCAAAGGCTCTGGCAGCATCATCGCCAGCCCCGAGCACACCCCGCACATCAACCCCACGGGCAACGCTCGCCTTGCGATTGGCGGCACCGGCGATGTACTGGCAGGCCTGGTGGCAGCACGCTGGCGCCCAGGCACAGACAGCCACAGCACCGCCTGCCAAGCTGCTTGGGAGCATGGCGCACTGGCTGACCAATGGCCTAGCCAGCAGGCACTGACCGCCTCGGCCCTAGCCCAAGCGCAGCTAACGCCATTTCAATAAAAAAAGAGAGCTACCAGCGCTTGATATTCGGTCACTTCAGATAGAAAACCATCTGAAATGCACTCAACATCAGCGCTAGCAGCTCTCTTTATGTGAGGCTAGGCACCTTGAACGCCTTAGCGGCGCTTTTTTGCAGTCTTGCCTGCCGCCTTGGCGCCCTGGCCGCTGGCACCCGTTTTTTGGCCGCGCACTGCGCCAAATGCTGCGGCAGCAGGATCTACCCACGCTGCAGCGCCTCCAGCCTTCCCCGACTTGTCAGCATCGCGCCTTCTGCTTGACCTGTCTTCTTGCGCACGTGCGCGCGGCGCAGGCTCTGCATAAACGGAGGAAGAGGGCGCCTGCGCCTCACGACGCTCACGGCGGGAATCCGTGCCGCGCTGGCGCCCAGAGCGACCGGCAGCCGCACGCGGTTGTGCAGCATCCGCCTCATCTTGCACGATGCGAAAGTCAATCTTGCGTCCATCCAGATCAACGCGCCCCACCTGCACCTGCAAACGCGTGCCAATCGTGTAGCGCACGCCAGAGCGCTCCCCACGCAACTCCTGGCGCTGCTCATCAAACTTGAAGTAGTCGCCACCCAGCTCCGTGATGTGCACCAAGCCTTCCACATACATCGCATCCAGCGTGACAAAAATGCCGAAGCTGGTGACCGCAGTGACCGTGCCCGCAAACTCCTCACCCAGGAAGTCGCGCATGTATTTGCACTTGAGCCAAGCCTCTACGTCACGGCTGGCTTCGTCTGCCCGTCGTTCATTGGCACTGCAGTGCAGGCCCGCTGCTTCCCAGGCCTGCAGCTCTGCCTGCTGCAATTTGCTGCGTGGGCTCACTGGCGGCTCTGCCACCCGGCCCACCAAGCGCTTGGCCAGCTTCTCTTGCGCCTCACCGGGCGTTGGCAGCTGGGGCAGCTTGTACTTCGCATCCATCAAAATAGATTTGATGACGCGGTGCACCAGCAAGTCGGGGTAACGGCGAATCGGACTGGTGAAGTGCGTGTACGCATCAAATGCCAAACCAAAATGCCCGCCGTTGTCTGGCATGTACATGGCCTGCATCATGGTGCGCAGCAACATGGTGTGAATTTGTGGCGCGTCTGGCCGATCCTTGGTGGCATCGGCGATCGCCTGAAACTCCGCCGGATTGGGAGAGTCGCTCACCGACATATTGACCCCCGTGGCCTTGAGATAGCCACGCAGCAAATCAATTTTCTCTGCCGAAGGCTTGTCGTGCACACGGAAGAGTGCAGTGCGGCCGTTTTGCTCAATAAAGTCTGCAGCGCACACATTGGCCGCCAGCATGCACTCTTCAATCAGCCGGTGCGCATCATTGCGCGTGCGCGGCACAATTTTTTCAATGCGCCCGTTTTCATCGCACACGATTTGCGTCTCTACGGTGTCAAAGTCCACCGCCCCACGCTGCTGACGCGATTGCAGCAGCGCTCGGAAGACGCCGTGCAAATTCAACAAATCAGGCACACGCTCCTTGCGCTGGCTGGCTTCAGGCCCGCGCGTGTTCGACAAAATAGCCGCGACTTCCGTATAAGTGAAGCGCGCATGGCTGTGCATGACACCGGGGTAAAACTGGTAGGCATGCACCTCCCCTTGGCCGTCACCAGCATGTCGCACACCATGCACAAACGATCTACATCGGGGTTCAAGGAGCACAAACCGTTGGAGAGTTTCTCCGGCAGCATCGGAATCACGCGGCGCGGGAAATACACGCTGGTAGCGCGCTCGTAGGCATCGATATCGATAGCGTTGCCGTTTTGCACATAGTGGCTCACGTCCGCAATCGCCACCAACAATCGCCACCCTTTGCCACGTCCCACCTTGGCAGGTTCGCAGTACACCGCATCGTCAAAGTCGCGCGCATCTTCGCCATCGATGGTGCACAACGGCACATCGCGCAAATCCACCCGTCCTTTGCGATCCTTGGCCACGACTTTGTCAGGCAAGGCCTTGGCTGCTGCCAAACAGGCTTCAGAGAAAATATGCGGCACGCCGTATTTGCGCACGGCAATTTCAATTTCCATGCCAGGGTCATCCATCTCCCCCAGCACTTCCACAATGCGCCCCACGGGCTGACCAAACAGGGCCGGCGCCTCTGTCAGTTCCACCACCACCACTTGGCCTGTTTTGGCATCGCCTGTCGCGCCCTGCGGCACCAGCACATCTTGACCATAGCGCTTGTCTTCAGGCGCCACCAGCCACACACCGCTTTCTTGCAGCAAACGGCCAATCAAGGTTTTGGTGGGGCGATCGACAATCTCAACAATATGCCCTTCGGGGCGGCCGCGCCGGTCTTGCCGCACGATGTTGACGCGCACATGATCCTTGTGGAGCACCGCACGCATTTCGTTGGCTGGAATGAAAATATCGGCATCGCCATCATCACGAATGACAAAACCGTGCCCGTCTCGATGCCCCTGCACAATCCCTTCAATCTCTTTTGGCGAAGTGCGTGGGTTGGTGCGAGGGTCCATTTTTTTGCTATACAATCTAAATCTTTCCTGAAAAGCCCAGGTGGCGGAATTGGTAGACGCACTAGTTTCAGGTACTAGCGGGTAACTCCGTGGAGGTTCGAGTCCTCTCCTGGGCACCAAACACAGCAAGCCATTGTATGTACATACAACGGCTTTTTTGTTGGCTGGGCCTTTTCACCCAAGCATCTTCAACATCCCTCCTGCATTCGACATAAAAAAAGCCAGCACCCGAAAGCGCTGGCTTTTAGTTCTTCCGCCCTGCAGGCCACACAAGCAGCCGTGCAGTGCGATTTACTTACGCAGCAAAGTCTTGAGCACGTTTTGCAATCGACGCGCTTGCACATCGCTGTGGGCCGATGCCAGAACCGCAGCCGCATCCTGTCCCCATGTCTCGCTGGGAGCTGCGGCATTACGGCGTGTCAACAATTGCAGCTGCAACATACGGCGCGCCGCCATGTGCTCGGCAGGCGTTGCACTGTCCGATGCGATTTCCAGGCGCAGCAATGCTTCTGCCGCGTCCGCTGCGGCGACGGGCGCTGCCACGGCTTGCGCCCAAGCATTGCGCACCTGAGCGGTCACTTTCCCACCCAACTCCTGAGCAGAAGGCAGCACCTGCGCATCGCGCTTGCTCCATGCTTCCACCAGCTTGCTCAACGCCTCTCCATGCGCTTGGGCTGCCAGTTTACGCAGGGCAAACTGCGCACTCTCCAGCGCATCGCGTTGCGCGCGAAACGCCACATCACCCAAGCGAGGTGCACGCTCTGCACGCACAGGGCGCGCATCTTTGCGCTCACGCGCGGGACGTGTATCACGCGCAGCAGGCGCAGCCACCTCTTTCTTTGCACCCGGGCGATCATCACCACGCACCGCGACCACAGGCTTGTCCAGCTTAGGCGCCTCCGCAGCCGCCGCTTCTTGAACAGGAGCTGCAGACGCACTAGCAGCCTGCTCTAGCGGCTGATTTCGCACTGCATCTTCCAAGGCCGCCATGGCTGTGCGAATCTGCTGCACATCGCCCGATGCATTCGCTGCCTGCAAGGCTTTGGAAGCCTCCAGCACCACACGGTCATGCTCGGACAAATTTTCCAACGAAGGGGCCGCGCGGCCACGCTCAACCCCCTTGCGATTGAATGCCTCATCCAAAGGCTTGCGGAAAGCATCCCACAGCTTTTGTTCATGCTTGCGATCCAAAGGCACGGCCTGCGCCTCCGCCTGCCAGCGTTGCTGCAATGCCTTGACTGCATCAATGCGCAGCACCGGCGCATCAGCCAACGCCTGCGCTTCCGCAATCATGGCGTGACGGCGATCCAAGCTGGCTTTTTGCGCGGCATGCAAAGGCGCTTCTGCCAAAGTGATGGCCTGCTTCCACGCCGTTTGCAGTTCCGCAAACACTTTTTCACCCACATGCCCGCTATCGCGCCAGCGCTCGGAGAACTGACGCAAAGCACGCGAAACGCCCTTCAAGTCCTGCGTGTCAGCATGCGCTGCCGCCCAAGCCCTAACCTCTTCAATCAAAGCCAAACGCGAGGCTTTGTGCTGCGAAGACTCGGCGCGCACACGCTCTAGCCATGCCTCCACTTGCTTGTATGCAAGATTGCACGCTTCATCAAACTTTTTCCACAACGTATGGTTGGGCGCAGCAC
>NZ_CADEPJ010000068.1 GCF_902829245.1 Comamonas jiangduensis
GCATCAGGTCATGGCAGCCCAGGCCGTGTTGGTGCAAGGTGGCTTGCACGTGCTGGGCAAATGCGGGGTCGTGGAAATTGTTGGTGGACAAATTCACCGCGATGTGCGGAATCCTTAAGCCTTGCGTGCGCCAAGAGGCCAACTGGGCACAGGCTGCGTTGATCAGCCATGTGGTGAGTTGGTGGATCAGGCCTGCGTCTTCCGCCACTGCAATAAAGCGCGGCGGGGCCACCCAGCCCCATTCCGGGTGGGGCCAGCGCGACAGGGCCTCCACGCCATACAGCTGCTCGGGCGCATGGCTGGTGTGGCTGAACACCTGGGGCTGAAAGTGCAACTGCAGCACGCCTTCTGCCAAAGCTTTGCGCAACTCTCGCTCCATCTTGGCGCGCTCTTGGCTGACTTGGCCCATCTCCGGCTGGTAAATCTCCCACAACTGGCAGCCCTGGCTTTTGGCGGCATACATGGCCTGGTCGGCGCGGCGCAGCAGGGTTTCAATGTCGGTGCCGTCTTCGGGGTAGCTGCACACGCCAATGCAGGCATTGGGAATGGTCATGACCCCGTTGATGCTGAAAGGCTCGGCAATCGCATCCAGCATGCGCTGGGCCAGTTCGGGAATTTGTGCAGTGCTGTATCCCGGCATGAGAACGGCGAACTCGTCGCTGGACAGGCGGCCCACCACATCCTCGGGGCGCGTGCAATTGCCCAGACGCAGCGCAATCTCCCGCAGCAACGCATCGCCCGCTGAGTGTCCCAAGCTGTCATTCCACAGCTTGAAGCGATCCAGATCCAAAAAGAACAGCAAACCCGTGTGGCCGCGCATGCTGTGCAGCGCTTGCTCTGCGCACTCATTGAACATGGTGCGGTTGGGTAAATGGGTCAGGGTGTCGTAGTAAGCCAGTTGGCGGATGCGGTGCTTGTTGGCATCGCGCTCCATGGCAATCGCACACAAATGCAGACAGGCCAAAACCAGCTGGCGGTGCAATTTGTTGGGCGTGCGCTCGCTGTCGAAGTACAGCGCCAGCGTGCCCACCACCTGGCCCACGGGGTTTTTGATGGGGCTGGACCAGCAGGCAAGCAGCCCGGCTTGCACAAACAGGGGTGCAGCACCGCACCAGTTCGGGTCTTGGGCAATGTCGTGCGCGATGACTTCGTTGCCCGTGAACGCCGCAACGCCGCAGGCACCCACCTCTGCACCCATGCGCACACCGCGCATCAACTCCACGATGTGGGCGGGCATGCTGGGGGCCGCCAGCGGATGCATGATGCCGTCGGCATCTACCGCCATGACGCTCACGCGGACACGGTGGGCAATGGCTTCCAAGGCCACGCACATGTCCTGGAGTAACTCCGGCAGGGGCTTTTCCATGACCACGTCTTCCAGCATTTGCCGCTGCAAAGCTTCAAAACGCTTGGTAAAACCGATGTCGGTAAACACCAGGACTTCAGCCGTGGCCCCCTCTGTAGGGAATGGATGGCGGTTGAGCGTGTTGACGGTGGCGGCCATCCACACTTGCGAGCCATCAAGGCGTTGCACTTGTAGCTCTCCGTGGTATGCCCCGCTGAGCATGAGCTGCTCGCGGATATGTGCAGCCAGATCGGGCCATGCCTGAATCAGGGTTTCCAGCGGGCGCTTGCCTTGGAGATCTTCTAGGCGATAACCCAGCAGGCGTGTTAACCCTTCGTTGATGTGGATGACATTCAAATCGTCATCCGTAATGATCCACGCGCTATCGCTGCTGTGCAGCGCTTGCAACCAGTCCGGAATTGGTTGGGCCGGCGTCAAGTGTGTCATCAAGCGGCTTTCTTGAAAATTTTTCGCAAATAGTAACAAGCCGTCAGAAGCCCGCCAAGGTGTTCAAGCATCGCGCGGGCATAATCTTGCGCATTATGAGCGGCAATACCTTCGGAACCATTTTCACCGTCACCAATTTTGGTGAATCCCACGGCCCTGCGATTGGCTGCGTTATTGATGGCTGCCCCCCTGGCTTGCCGCTGACTGCCGCGGATATTCAGCACGATCTGGACCGCCGTCGTCCCGGCACCAGCCGCCATGTCACGCAGCGCCAAGAGCCGGATCAGGTGGAAATTCTGTCGGGTGTGTACGAAGGTGTGACGACTGGCACCCCCATCGGGCTGCTGATTCGCAATACCGATCAGCGCAGCAAAGACTACGCCAACATTGCGCAAAGCTTTCGCCCCGGGCACGCAGACTATGCGTACTGGCACAAATACGGCGTGCGTGACCCACGCGGTGGCGGCCGCTCTTCCGCACGACTGACGGCGCCCACGGTGGCTGCGGGTGCGGTGGCCAAGAAATGGCTCAAAGAAAATTTGGCACCCAGTTTCGCGCCTGCATGACGCAGCTGGGGAGCTGCCCATCGCTTTTGAAGACTGGGCGCATGTGCCGCACAACCCCTTCTTTGCCCCGGTGGCCGATGTCAACAGCTGGAAGATTACATGGACGCGCTGCGCAAGGCCGGTGACAGCTGCGGTGCGCGCATTCGCGTACAAGCCACGGGCATGCCGGTGGGCCTGGGCCAGCCGCTGTATGACAAGCTGGATGCCGACGTTGCCTACGCCATGATGGGCTTGAACGCCGTCAAGGGGGTGGAAATTGGTGCAGGCTTTGCCAGCGTGGCGCAGCGCGGCACGGTGCATGGGGACTCGATGAGCCCCGAGGGCTTTCGCAGCAACAATGCGGGCGGCATTGTGGGCGGCATCAGCACGGGCCAAGACCTGGAAGTGTCGATTGCCATCAAGCCCACCAGCTCCATCCTGAGCCCGCGAGAGTCGATTGATGTACACGGTGCCAGCACCGAGGTGATTACCAAAGGCCGCCATGACCCTTGCGTAGGCATCCGTGCCGCGCCGATCGCCGAGCCTTGCTGGCGCTGGTGGTGATGGACCACCCCTGCGCCACCGCGCGCAGTGCGGCGATGTGCGCCAGGACGTGGCACCCATTCCTGCCTCAGCTGCATAAAAAAGAGCTGCTAGCGCACGTAGATGGTGGATCTCGGATAGAAAATCATCTGAACTCTATGCATAACAAGCGCAAGCAGCTACTGTTTTAAAAGCTACCGAGAAAAAAAGACCGCCTAGGCGGTCTTTTTAGCTGTGGCGGTGCTGGTGGGGGGCGGCTCAGGTACGCACCTCGTCCACCAAGTGTTTGAAGTCATCAATGTCTTCAAAGCTGCGGTAGACGCTGGCGTAACGGATGTAGGCCACTTTATCGAGCTTGCGTAGCTCGTGCATCACCAGCTCACCAATGCGGCTGGAGGGCACTTCCCGCACGCCAGCGGTCAGCAACTGCTCTTCTACGTGTTCAATCGCGTTGTCCACTTCGGCCGAGGCCACGGGCCGCTTGCGCAATGCCAGCGCAAACGAGGCTTGCAGCTTGTCATGGCTGAAGTCAATGCGCCGTCCGTCTTTCTTGACCACCGTGGGAAAGCTCACATCCGGGCGTTCGTAGGTGGTAAAGCGCTTGGCACACGCCAAGCACTGTCTGCGACGGCGGATAAAGCCCCTTCTTCGGCCACGCGGTTTCCACAACCTGGGTGTCCGTGTGGCTGCAAAAGGGGCACTTCATGCGCAGTAAAAATTACTTGTAGACAGAAGCGGGCCGTCAGCTTGGCCACTTCTTCGCGCACGCGGGCTAAGGTGGCTTCGTCGTTGGGGTTGTCCAGCACGTCAGCCACCAGGTTGGCGGTGATGCGGGCTTCTTCTTCCTTGAAGCCGCGGGTGGTCATGGCTGGTGTGCCCACGCGAATGCCGCTGGTCACAAATGGCTTCTCGGGGTCGTTCGGAATGGCATTCTTGTTGATGGTGATGTGCGCAGCACCCAAAGCAGCTTCCGCAGCCTTGCCGGTGATGCCCTTGGCACGCAGGTCCACCAGCATGACGTGGCTTTCAGTGCGGCCCGACACGATGCGCAGACCACGCTCGGTCAGCGTATCAGCCACCACCTTGGCGTTCTTCACGACTTGCTCTTGGTAAGCCTTGAATTCGGGGGACTGGGCTTCCTTGAACGCCACGGCCTTGCCCGCAATCACGTGCATCAAAGGGCCGCCTTGCAGGCCGGGGAAGATGGCGCTGTTCAGCGCCTTTTCGTGCTCGGCCTTCATCAAGATCACGCCGCCACGGGGGCCGCGCAGGCTCTTGTGGGTGGTGGTGGTGACCACGTCGGCGAAAGGCACAGGGTTGGGGTACACGCCCGCAGCGATCAGGCCGGCGTAGTGGGCCATGTCCACCCACAAAATGGCGCCCACTTCCTTGGCGATCTTGGCAAAGCGTTCGAAGTCGATGCGCAGGGCGTAGGCCGATGCACCAGCGATGATGATACGGGGCTTGTGCTCACGGGCCAGTGCCTCCATCTGCTCGTAGTCGATGGATTCATCGGCGTTCAGACCATAGGAGATGGCGTTGAACCACTTGCCGGACATGTTCAGTGCCATGCCGTGGGTCAGGTGACCGCCTTCGGCCAGGCTCATGCCCAAAATAGTGTCGCCTGGCTTGGCAAACGCCATCAGCACGGCCTGGTTGGCTTGCGAGCCGGAGTTGGGCTGCACGTTGGCCGCTTCGGCGCCGAAGATGGCCTTGATGCGGTCAATGGCCAGCTGTTCCACCACGTCTACGTGTTCGCAGCCGCCATAGTAGCGCTTGCCGGGGTAGCCTTCGGCGTACTTGTTGGTCAGCTGCGAGCCCTGGGCTTCCATCACGGCCGGCGAGCAGTAGTTTTCGCTGGCGATCAGCTCAATGTGCTCTTGCTGGCGGTGGTTTTCAGCCTGGATGGCGGCAAAAACTTCGGGGTCGACGATCTCGACAGTATTGGTGCGTTGGAACATGGTTTGGCAGTCCTGTGAACTTGTATTCCCTTGAAGACAAGGGCTGCCCAGGCGAACGGCTGAAACGCCCGATCTGTCTGGGCGGTACGCTCCCCGGTGGTTGGCGCGGGGCTGAAAAGCCCTTTGCAGCGATTCCACGTCAGTGCAGCGCCGAAAGTATTCATTCGGTGGCACCTATCGCCAGTTGCGTACCCCGCAAGTGTAGCCGAGCAAGCAATGCCTAGAAACAACGAAGCGCAAGCACCGCATGGCTGTTGGGCCATTGCAAGTGCTTGCGCTTGGTGGCGCAAAGCTCAACCGCGTTAGAGGTTGGAGTTCAGAGCAATGTGTTCGTTGTCTTGCACATTGCTGGCAGCCACCGCTTCGGTTGCTGCATCATCCTTCATGGGGGTCACCATACGCTTGGCCACCAAGGTCGGTTTGATCTGGGTCGTCGGCGTGCTGCTGCCTGCAACTTGGCGCAGGCGGCGGTGCTCGGCCAGGACCTTGGCAGCATAGCCACCGTCGGTCTGCAAGTTGGCCGCGCCCACGTAGTATTTCAATGCGCCTTCCACGGAGCCTGTGATCTGAATGTATTCCTTGAGGATGGCCGCACCCACGCGCAGATTGCTGATGGGGTCAAACGCAGCATGGTTGCCCCCGAAGTTGTCGTACTTGTCGGTGTGCACGCGTGTCATCACCTGCATCAAGCCTTGCGCCCCCACGGTGCTTTGTGCAAAGGGGTTGAAGCGGGACTCAATGGCCATCACGGCCAAGATCAGGGTCGGGTCGATCTTTTGCTGGGCACCTTGTTCATAGGCTTCCGCAACGATGGCCGCAATAGGCTCTGCAGCCACTTTGTACTTCTTGCTGATCCAGTAGGCGACAGCCGACTGGTCTTTGGGAAGCTCTTTGGGGTTGGAGGCCGTTGCGCGCTCAATCGCTTCGGGCTCAGGGGTCAAGCCCACATCAGCCACATAGCGGTCTTGCAACCAAGTGCGCAGTTGTACCTCACCTTGCGCGCGCAAATCAGGGTGCGCGAACAAAGCAACGGCAGCAAATGCAACGATCAAACCGATCAATGCAAAGCTGTTGTGGGTTATTTCGAGAAAACCCTCGGTGATATCTGCCGCAATGGTGCGCACAGAAGTCACCCAGTTTCCTGGCTTAGACATGGCGTTTCCTTTCTTGAGGCTGGGGAGGTGTGGCCGTACGAGGTCATGCCTGCAAACCAGCCTGAGATCCGATAGCTACTGTTTCATGCGCTTACTCAGCGCCTAGAGGGCATGAACATCCCCGGTGGGGATTGAAGTAACAACGTTAGACAATCTTGCGATTTGTGAAGTGGGCGGATTCTAAATTTCGTCTAAATTACCAGTCAACACTTAAGGTTGAAATTTTTATTACTTTTATATCTTAATGATCTGTGTTTACATCCATGACGAATGCGGTAACTACCTGTAAACCCTCGGTTTGTGGTGTTTGTCAATGCTTTCTTTGCTATCAAACTGGGTGTTGGTTTGTTGAATTTTTAAATTATTTAATTAAGTTAATAGTTCAAAACTTGGATGGACGGATGCAGCAGATGGGTGGTGCTGCATTCCATACTGAAAACAGTGTCAATTTTTCTCAAGCAGTGAGCGCTAGCGCCTTAAGGCGCGTTAAGGTGCCAAGAGGTAATGACCTTCATACGGAGTATGGATAACAAGATGGCGCAGACAAAACAAGCAGGGCGGGGTGCAGCACTAGGGCGCAAACTGACAGTGGCCGCAGCTGCGGTGCTGGTGGTGTGGGGCGGGTTGTGGCTGGCATTACCGGGGGTGATTGCGCAGCAGTTGCAAGCCCAAGCGACAGAGGCGCTGGGGCGTGCAGTGACGGTGCGCAGCGTGGAGGTGGCGCCATGGTCGCTGGCGCTGACGGTCAATGGCCTTGAGGTTGCAGGTGCAGCGGGGCCAGCGCCAGCGCCAGCGTTGTCGGTAGAGCGCGTTTACATCAACGCTTCATTGAGCAGCTTGTGGCGCTGGGCGCCTGTGCTCGATGCCCTGGAGCTGGATCAGCCGGTGGTGCGCGTGCGCCAAGATGCGCAAGGTCAGTGGGATTTTGCAGATGTACTGGCCAAGCTGCAGCGCAACCCAGAGCCTCCGCAGCCTCAGGCGCAAGGGCTGGCGCGCTTGGCGCTGTACAACATTCAGGTTCGGGATGGCCGGGTGGAGCTGGACGACCAACTGGTGGGGGTGCAGCACAAAATTGAAGCTTTGCAGCTGCAGCTGCCGTTTATCAGTACGCTGCCTTCGCAGCGCGAAGTGAAAGTGCAACCGCAACTGTCCATGCGCTTGAATGGCAGCGAGATTGCCTCGCAAGCGGTGGCAACGCCCTTTGATGCGGCCCACACCACCCAGGCGAAGCTGGTGATTCAGCAGTTTGACCTTGCGCCTTATGCCCCTATCTGCCAGCGAGTTTGCCCGTGCGCTTGCAGCAAGGGTGGTGGATCGCCAGGTACTGATAGCGTTTGAGCAGAACCAGCAGCCGACGCTGCAACTGCAAGGCAGCACGCTGCAGCTGTCGGATTTGAAGCTCAACGATACGGCTGGGCAGGCGTTGGCGGGCTGGAACAAGCTCTCTATAGAAGTGGGTGATACACGGCCTTTGCAACAGCAGGTGCGGCTGGCGTCAGCCACTTTGCAGCAGCCATTCGGATATCTCCACCGCCGTGCAGATGGGGGCTTCCTTCCTGCGCCTGTGGCGGTCAAAGATGGTGTCCAAGAAGCAGTGGCCACTGCGCCTTCTGCGGTTGCTGCAGATAAATCAGAAAACATAGCTGCCAAGGCAGAGTGGAAGCTGGCTATCGACCGATTTAATGTTGAATCTGGATGGGCGAACTGGCGGGATGATGTGGGGCAGGTCGGCGCTGCCTTGCGCGTCGATCAGTTCACACTGCATGCGCAAAATTTGGCATGGCCTATGGATGGCGGCGCGCGCTGGCAGCTTGCTGCGCAGTTGCAAGGTGAAGACCGTGCCGCACGTGGCATGGTGCACAGCCGTGGTCAGGGTGGTGTGGAAAGTGGGCAGGCATCGGTTGTGGTCGATAAGTTCGATGCGCAAGCAGTGCACGCTTATGCCCGGCAGTGGCTCCAATTGCCGATAGAGGGATTGGCATCGCTGTCGGCAGGTGTGGCCTGGCAAGGTGGGCGTGTGCATGCGGTCATCAACCAAGCCGCCCGCCCCGGCGATGGCCGCGCCATCACCGGGCAACTGCAGCAAGTGCTCAACCGCTTTGTCCATTCAGAATCTGGCTTGCCGATGCGCTTGATCCATATGGGCGACATTCCTGCCGACAAGGCGGTGCGCGAAGCCGTTATGCGCCGCCAGCTGCTGATTCAAGCATCGCCTGGGTGTGCCGCTTCTTTGGCGATCGCCCAACTGGCCAATCGCATCAAAACCATGGTGACGCCCGTACAGCAGGCCTAACGCACGGCGGCAAGCCCTGCTACAACCCACGTAAAAAGAGCTGCCTAGGTGCAGCTCTTTTTATTTGACAAAATAGCCATTAAATAGGCCGCTAGCGCATATTCAGCAAGCGTCTGCAGCTATCAATAGAAAAGCAAAAACATCAGATGCGGCGGCGGTTGGCATCGACACTCCAGCCACCCGCACCCCAAGCGGCAAAGGCCAGCAGGCCACCCACCACGGCAATGTTCTTGTTAAAGAGCAGCTGCTGCATCATGGCCTGATCTGCAGGCACCGACCAGTACGCGTGAAAGATCAAGGTCGCCACCAAGGTGAAAAAGGCCAGCACCATGGCGGCAGGGCGCGTCTTCAAGCCAATCAGCAAAAAGATACCGCCTACCAGCTCAATCAGCAGCCCCACCGCCACCCCGATTTCCGGCAGCGGCATTCCCATGGCTGCCGCATAGCCTACGGATCCGGAAAAACCTGCAATCTTGCCAAAGCCTGCAGGAATAAACAGCCAGGCCATCAAAATACGACCGGCCAGTGCCAGCGCGTTGTTCATGGAGTTATTCATCATTTCATCCTTGCGGGGCATGCCTTGGGTCTGGAAAAGCTTCACCATGTCATTCGTTCAAGCGGCCAAATCAACAGCAAACTCTGCTGCAGCGCTTCCTTGCACGCGCAAGGTGCACTCATTTTCCGCAAGCAGCGCATCGCCACTTGTCAGCTTTTTACCCGCCACCTCCACCTCACCTTGAATGACAAAAACATAAGCTTTGCGGCCTGGGGCTAGCGTTTGCTCCAAATACACGGTCTGGCCATCCGCAGGACGCAGCAAGCTGGCATAGATGCGCGCATCGGCATTCAAACGCACGGAACCTTCTGCGCCATCCACAGACGCCACCAGTCGCAGCACATTGGTTTTTTCTACATCGCTAAAGCGCTTTTGCTCGTACCCCGGCTCCAGCCCCGCACGGCTTGGCAGCAGCCAGATCTGCAAAAAATGGGTGGTCTGCCCAGGCGCATGGTTGTACTCGCTGTGCACCACCCCCGTGCCTGCCGTCATGCGCTGGACTTCGCCGGGCTGAATGGTCTGCACATTCCCCATGCTGTCTTTGTGCGACAGCTCACCCTCGATGACATAGCTCACAATTTCCATGTCACGGTGCGGATGGGCGCCAAAGCCCGTACCTGCGGCAATCCGGTCTTCGTTGATCACGCGCAGATTGCCCCAGCCCATATGGTTGGGGTCGTAGTAACCTGCAAATGAAAAACTGTGAAAGGACTTGAGCCAACCGTGGTCAGCGAAGCCACGCTCATGGGATTTACGCACTGTGATCATGATCGACTCCTGTTTGCTTGCGGCTGCGGTGCAGCGATGACTTCACTGTAGTAGCGCGTCCACGCTGAGGGAGCGCTGGTTTGATGGCATCATTCAAAGTCTTTGAATGAACGTAGCACCGCATGCCCAGCCCCGTGACGTTTTAACCCCAGATAGCCTTGCCATGTTGCAAGTCATTGCCGACACCGGCAGCTTGCAGCCGCTGCACGCAACTGCGGCTGGTACCCAGTGCGCTGACTTACCGGGTGCGCCAAATGGAAGAGGCGCTGGATGTGCTGTTGTTTGACCGCAGTGCACGCCAGGCACACCCACCGAGGCCGGCCAGGCCTTGCTGGCTGAAGGCGCCCGTTTGCTGCAAGATTTGGATGCGGTGGCGCACCGGGTGCGGCGCGTTGCCACGGCTGGGAGCCAGAACTCACCATCAGGCCGACGGCGTCATTTCACAGGACATTCTGTTCGATCTGGTCGAGGCCTTTATGCCTTGGGCTCGCCCACCAAAATCAAGCTGGGCATGGGCACGCTCACAGGGCCGATTGAGCACCTCACCACTGGCCGTGCAGATTTGGCACTGGGCGTTGGCACCAACAGCACCAGCATCTCTGGCTTGCAACTGCATGATTTGGGCGACATCACCTTCGTGTTTGCCGTCGCCCCTTCCACCCGCTGGCCACCATGGAGCACGCCATCAGTGATGAAACCCTGCTGGAGCACCGCTTGGTCGTGGTGGCGGACTCCGCACAAAAAGAGCGCATGTCCATGGGACTACTCAGCGGCCAAGACATTTTTACGGTCGATACGGTACAAGCCAAAATTGATGCCCAGGTGCGCGGCCTAGGCTGTGGCTTTTTGCCCGAGGCCATGGCCCGCCCTTATATAGCAGCGGGTTGGCTGGTTGCCAAAACCGTCACGCGCCCCACCCGCCATGTGCGCATGCGCTATGCATGGAAAAAACCCAGCAATGGCGGCCTGGGCAAGGCCTTGCAGTGGTGGCTGCAACAGCTCGAAAGCCCTGTCACCCAACAAGCCCTGCTGGAAAAGCACCGCCTGACGCTCCCTCCAACTTCAACCCCGATTGCACGCTGATTGCTGCCTGTGTGCCGCCCATGACTTGCTCTACTTACCGGGGTCGCTTTGCCCCCTCACCAACCGGCCCTTTACATGCGGGCTCGCTGGTCGCCGCCTTGGCCAGCTGGCTGGATGCCCGCGCGCACCACGGCACATGGCTGGTGCGCATCGAAGATATTGACCCCCCACGCTGCCCCAGCGGCACAGACCAGTTGATCTTGGCGCAATTGGCGCAGTGCGGGCTGCACCCCGACGAGCCTGTGGTGTGGCAATCACAGCGCCACGGCTATTACACCCAAGCACTGCAGCAGCTGCAAGCTCAGCAACTGGCCTACCCCTGTGGCTGCACCCGCAAAGACATTGAAGCAGCGCTGCAAGCCATGGGGCAAGTACATGCACGGCATATTGAGCGCCCCTATCCCGGCACATGCCGCGGTGGCCTGCATGGCAAACCTGCGCGCAGCTGGCGTTTTGCGCTGGAGAAACATGTATCAAATTGGCCGCAAACGCTTGCTACACAAGCGCAAGCAGCTCCTTTTTCTTTAGAAAAAGGCATCCTCACGTGGCAAGACCGCCGCCTAGGGCTGCAACACCAAGCACCAACTTCGGTCGCTGGTGACTTTGTGCTGCAACGTGCCGATGGCCTGTATGCCTATCAACTGGCCGTTGTGGTGGACGATGCATTGCAGGGCATCACCCACATCGTGCGCGGGGAGGATTTGACCGACAACACGGCGCGTCAATTGCTCTTGCAGCATGCGCTGGGATTAGCGCATCCCGCCTATATGCATACCCCGTTGGTGCTCATGCCCGACGGCGAAAAACTCTCCAAACAACACGGCGCCCCAGCGCTTGACCTGAGTCACCCGCTGCAAACCTTGAACACAGCAGCACGCATTTTGCATTTGACTACATTAAGTCCCGAAACTACGGTGTCTGATGCGTTATCTCAATGGGTCAAACAATGGCAAGCCACTTACAATGTGCGCCGTGACTGAGCACCAACATAACCCTATGGCTGACAACCTTACAGCCCCCTCCCCATCTTCTGAAGGCAAAGCCCCAGCAGATGTGGCATTCCCTAAAACCATTCGCAGCTACGTGCGCCGCACGGGCCGCGTCACCACAGGCCAAGCCAAGGCCTTTGAAGACATAGGCCCGCAGTTTCTGCTGCCCTATACCAATGCGCCACTGGATGCGCACGCGGCATTTGGCCGCGAAGGCAAACTGATTCTGGAAATTGGTTTCGGCATGGGCGAAGCGACAGCCCACATTGCACGTGTGCGCCCGGAAGACAATTTCTTGTGCTGTGAAGTGCACGAGCCCGGCGTGGGCGCCTTGCTCAAGCGCATTGGCGAGCAAGACATCCACAACATCCGCATCCTCCAGCACGATGCAGTTGAAGTGATTGACAACATGTTGCCCGAGGGCAGCCTTGACGGCGTGCATATCTTCTTTCCAGACCCTTGGCACAAGAAAAAGCACAACAAGCGCCGTCTCATCCAAGGCCCGTTGGTTGCCAAGCTGGCCAGCCGCTTGAAAGCGGGTGGTTATTTCCACTGCGCCACCGACTGGGAACCCTACGCCGTGCAAATGCTGGAAGTGCTGGGTGCGGAGCCTCAACTGGCCAACACCGCCCCGGCCTATGCAGCCAAGCCTGACTACCGCCCTTTGACCAAGTTTGAAAACCGCGGTTTGCGACTGGGTCATGGCGTGTGGGACTTGGTTTTCACCAAGCGCTAGTGCCCCTGCCCCCAAGTACCCCACTCCCGAACTTCATGCACATTCTGCAAAATTTGGTTCAGATGACCGGCCAGCGCGACCACTTGCGTCTGGAACTGTCCGTGCTCTCGACGTTTATGCAGTTGCCCGGGGTAACCAATGTTCGGGCGTTGGAACTTGTAGAGATGGACAGCGGCCATTGGGTGCGCGCCAGAACTTGGCTGCAAGACGGTCAGCTGGTTTCCCCCACGCAAGACGTCGTCAGCGACACCAAACGCTTGCCTTTGCGCGACATGCTGCATCTGCACACCTGCATCACGCAGCAAAAGCAGCACATGCAGCACAGCGCGCGCGCAGATCAGCACGTCATCTGGCTGCCCGTGTGGATGCATGAAAAAGCGCGCGTGTGCCTGGAAGTGACCCAATCCGAGCCATTCACCCCGCACAGTCTGGACGTTATCACCGGCATCTTCAGCGTCTACCAGAACTACCAAAGCCTGCTGGATTACAGCGAGCGCGATGCGCTGACCGGCTTGCTCAACCGCAAAACCTTTGACGAACACCTGCTGCGCTTTGCCACTGCGGCCCAAGCCGATCAGAGTGATGAAATGCCTTGGCTTGCAGTGATAGATATTGATCACTTCAAGCTGGTCAACGACCGTTTTGGTCACCTTTTTGGTGATGAAGTCTTGATTCTGGTGGCCAACTTGCTGCGCAGCGCATTCAGCGCCCAGCACCGCATTTTCCGCTTCGGTGGGGAAGAGTTTGTTGTGCTCATGCCTGCTGCGCACAAAGCCAAAGCCCACGCGTCCTTAGAAGCCTTCAGAGCGATGGTGGCCAGTCACAACTTTCCGCAAATTGGCCGTGTAACAGTCAGTGTTGGCTTTGCCGGCGCCAAGCTGTGCTCGCCCGTAGAAATTCTGGGCCAAGCGGACCAAGCGCTGTATTACGCAAAAGAAAATGGCCGCAACCAGGTTTGCCATTTTGAGCAACTGCAAGACCAGGGTTTGCTGCACAACGCGCAAGTCTCGCACGACGATGTCGAGCTGTTCTGACACCAGACACCAGGCACCACGCCGCCCCGCACAATCAACTGACGTAATTTGCGGAGCTCTCAGCTTCACTCCCTAGCGAAGCACGCACGCAATCACGGCCATCACGCTTGGCTTTGTAGAGCAACTCATCCGCACGCTCTAGCAAGCTATCCATCGTGTCACCTGGCTCGTATTGCGTCACACCGAAGCTGCAAGTCAACGGCAGCACCAGATCTCCCATCTGCCAAGGCGTTTTGCGCACCACATCCGCCAGCCGTTCCGCTATCTCGGTTGCAGAGCGCAACGCCGTCTCTGGCATAAAGATCACAAACTCTTCGCCACCAAAGCGCACCATCCAGTCAATGTTCGCACGCAAGCCTTCTTGCAAGCGTTTTGCTACATCCTTGAGCACCTCATCGCCCACAGTATGTCCATGCTGGTCATTGATGTGCTTGAAGCGGTCAATATCTGTAAAGATCACCGACAAAGGGCGCCCATACCGCATACAGCGCTCAATCTCCAAGGGCAAGCGCATCTCCATCGCTCTGCGGTTGTACGCCCCGGTCAAGGCATCCAGTTGCGATAGTCTTTTGACCTCATCTACCATGGTCGACAGCTCTGCCGTACGTTCTTTGACCAAGCCATCCAGATCTTTGATATGGCGATCCAGCGCAGTTTGCAG
>NZ_CADEPJ010000069.1 GCF_902829245.1 Comamonas jiangduensis
GACCAGTGACAGCGCAATAATGCGCTGAAGCATCAACGTAGCAATCGATCGAAACTCAGAATTCTGGTGTGCCATAGATAAGCGAGCTTAGCGCAGCAGCTGCGCGAGCTCAAACTGGTAGCGTCTGAGCTGCGGATTCAGGTACTTGCTGAATGCACGAAAGTCCAGTCTCACTGCTGTTTGCGAAAAATGCTGCTCAAACTGCTGGCTATTGCGCGCGTCGAACAACTCAAACATATTGCGCCGCAGCTCCAGCCCCTCATCCAAGAAATCGACGCCACGGTAGTGGTCATACAGCATCACCATGGCCCATGCTCCCGCCATGAAGTGCCCCCCTGCCAACGCCGTCAATTGCCCTTTGCGCAGCCAATCAAATGCCTGCTCGGAAGTGTTGATACCGCTAAATAATGCATCCGTCCCCGGCAAACCGCCTTGCTGGCGCCACGCATCCATGGCACCAAACGCCATCAAGTCATTCCCCGCCCAGACCAAACGCACCTCCGGGTAACGCTGAAAAAGCCCCAGTGCCTGATCTCTGGCCTTGTCTTGGCGCCATTCGCCATAAACTTCTTGCCGCAACACGACCATTCCCTGCGCTTCGCGCACCGCTTTGCGCATGCCCTGGTTGCGAGCGATGGAAGCAGGGGTCGAGCGGTCTCCCGCAATCGCCACCATCTGCAACTTACCTTGCGCATCCCGCAGCGCGGGCATTTTCAATGCTTTTTGAATCAACGCCTGGGCCGTCAGATAGCCCGCGTCTTCTGCATTGGGCTCCAGGCTGCCGAGCCAAAAAGGAAACTTGCCGCGCGGCACACCCACTTGAGGCCGTAGCTCCTCCTGAATACCGCTGAACGCCATAAAGGCTTGGATTCCAGACCCCTCCAGCGCTTTCAAGATGCTAGGTGCCGTGCTGTAGTCATTCGAAAAAACGACGTAATCGGGGCGCTCGCTCTTTGGCAAATTCGCCAATTTTTGGGCCATGGCGACGGGCTCCAAGCGGTTGCGCTGCGCATACAGCACGCGCAGCTGCATGCCCAAGCTATCGGCGGCTTTTTGCATCGCCTGCGCGCTGGAGCGCCAGTACGCTTCATTGGACTTACCCGGATTCAAAAACACCACAGATTGCGCAAACGCTGGCGTGCCAGCCACCAGCATGCATACAGCAACCACCCCGGCACGCAGCGCGCAGGCAAGCCTCAATTTGCCGACAGCCGTTTGTAGCGATGTAAATACGAGTATGTGCACAACCGTAGCGCTGAATGAACGATGGTAGGGAGAGGATCTTGACACAGGCCTGCTACGAATCAGTGGTGCAAGCAATGTCAAATTTGCACAAAAAAAGCCAGAAGAGCTACTTCTGGCTTTTTACCTGTGCATCAGGCTCAAATACGCTCAGTCACCCAAGCTTGAACGCTGGTCAGTGCTGCGGGCACAGCCGCCGCGTCGGTACCTCCAGCCATGGCCATATCCGGCTTGCCGCCGCCCTTGCCACCCACTTGCTGGGCCACAAAGTTCACCAACTCACCGGCTTTGACCTTGGCGGTCTCGGCCTTGGTCACGCCTGCGGCCAACTGCACCTTGTCGCCGTCCACGGCCGCCAGCACGATCACGGCCGCGCCCAGCTTGTCTTTGAGCTTGTCCATGGTGTCGCGCAGGGTCTTGGCGTCCGCACCGTCCAGCTTGGCAGCCAGTACCTTCACACCCTTGACGTCAGCTGCCTGGGCCAGCAATTCATCGCCTTGGCTGGATGCCAGCTTGCCTTTGAGCGCAGCAATTTCTTTTTCCAGCGCTTTGATCTGCTCCAATGCACCGCCAATGCGGGTGTTCAGCTCGGCTGTAGGTGCCTTGAAGGCTGCGGCAGCTTCGCCCACGGTCGATTCCAGCGACTGCAGATAGGCCAGCGCGTTCTCGCCGGTGATGGCTTCAATACGGCGCACGCCAGCGGCCACACCGGATTCACCCACCACCTTGAACAGGCCGATGTCACCGGTGCGGTGCACGTGGGTGCCGCCACACAGCTCACGGCTGGTGCCAATGTCCAGCACACGCACGGTTTCACCGTACTTCTCGCCAAACAGCATCATGGCGCCGGTGGCCTTGGCCGCTTCGATATCCATCACGCGGGCATCGGTGGCGGTGTTGGCCAGAATCTCTTGGTTCACACGCTGCTCAATCTCGCGGATTTGCTCGGCAGTCACAGGGGCGTTGTGCGTGAAGTCAAAGCGGGTGCGGTCCGCGTTGACCAGCGAGCCCTTTTGCTGCACGTGGGCGCCCAGCACTTCGCGCAGTGCCTTGTGCATGATGTGCGTGGCCGAGTGATTGCGCATGGTGGCTGCGCGCAGCTGGGTGTCCACCTCAGCCTGCACCGCATCACCCACCTTCAGGCTACCGGACTCCAGCACGCCGTGGTGACCAAACACGTCGGCCTTGATCTTCTGGGTGTCTCCCACCACAAAGCGGTGGGCACCAGCGCTGATCACGCCTTGGTCGCCCACCTGACCGCCGGACTCTGCATAAAAAGGAGTGGCATCCGTAACCACCACGCCACTTTGGCCAGCCTTCAGCTCTGAAACAGCCGTGCCTTGCGCGTAAAGCGCTACGATTTTTGCAGATTCGCGCAGTTTTTCGTAACCGGTGAAGGTATTGGCAGCGCCGGTGTACTCCAGCGCACGGTCCATTTTGAACTTGCCTGCAGCGCGGGCCTGGTTCTTTGCTGCTCCATCGCAGCGGCAAAGCCAGCCTCATCGACCGTTACGCCGCGCTCACGGCAAACGTCGTTGGACAAATCCAAGGGAAGCCATAGGTATCGTGCAACTTGAACGCCACATCACCCGGCAGCACCCTGGCATCACCCGCCAGGGCGCTGTCCAGAATGTCCATGCCGTGGGCCAGCGTTTCAAAGAAGCGCTCCTCTTCCACGCGCAGCACTTCGGTGATGCGTACTTCTTGCTCACGAATCTTGGGATAGGCGTCGCCCATCACGGCCACCAGGTCTTTGACCAGTTTGTGGAAGAACGGGGTCTTTTGGCCCAGCTTGTACCCATGGCGGATAGCGCGACGCACGATGCGGCGCTGCACGTAACCACGGCCTTCGTTGGAAGGAATCACGCCATCTGCCACCAAGAACGCAGTAGCGCGGATGTGGTCGGCAATCACCTTCAGCGAAGGGTTGTCCAGATCGGCGGTGTGAGTTTCGCGGCCCGCGGCCTTGATCAGGTTTTGGAACAGGTCGATCTCGTAGTTGCTGTGCACATGCTGCAAGATGGCCGCCAGGCGCTCCAGGCCCATGCCTGTATCCACACACGGTGCGGGCAGCGGCGTGACGTTGCCCTGCTCGTCCATGTCGAACTGCATGAACACGTTGTTCCAGATTTCGATGAAACGGTCGCCATCTTCATCGGGCGAACCGGGAGGGCCACCGGCAATGTGCGCGCCGTGGTCATAGAAAATTTCCGAGCAAGGGCCGCAAGGGCCGGTGTCGGCCATCATCCAGAAGTTGTCGGACTTGTAGCGCCCGCCTTTGTTGTCGCCAATACGGATCACGCGCTCTGGGGGCAGGCCGATTTCCTTGGTCCAGATGTCGTACGCCTCATCGTCTTCGGCGTACACGGTGGCCAACAGCTTGTCCGCGGGCAACTTGTACACTTCGGTCAGCAGCTCCCACGCCCACTTGAGCGATTCACGCTTGAAGTAGTCACCAAACGACCAATTGCCCAGCATTTCAAAGAAAGTGTGGTGGCGCGCGGTGTAACCCACATTCTCCAAATCGTTGTGCTTGCCGCCTGCACGCAGGCAGGTTTGCACCGAAGTCGCACGGTTGTACGGGCGTTTGTCCGTACCCAAGAACACGTCCTTGAACTGGACCATGCCCGAGTTGGTGAACATCAAAGTGGGGTCGTTACCGGGCACCAAAGGGCTGGATTCCACAATGGTGTGGCCCTTGGAGGCAAAAAAGTCCAGGAACGTCTTGCGGATGTCCGCAACGGAGAATTTGGGTGTGCTCATGGAGATGTGTTGTC
>NZ_CADEPJ010000070.1 GCF_902829245.1 Comamonas jiangduensis
GTCCGTGCCCAAGGCCGCCTGCATGGCGGGTGTCCACTGCACCCAGCCAAACGCAGGAATACCCAGCGCATTGCGCTTGAGGTTCACGGTTTTGGCCGTGGTGCCCCAGCGCTGTGCCAGCACGGCATCTTTGTCCGTACCCAGCAGCGCCAGCATCTCGGGTGTCCATTGCAATGCGGCTTTGCCCATACCTTACCTTGGTGGTGAATGCACAGTTATTACAGTCAAAACGGCCTCTAGCGCTTATGCAGCAAGCGCTAACAGCTATCTTTCTTTTAATGTGTATGGCCCCAGTAGATCAGCGCATCGCGCCCTTCCACCGACAACGACACGGGCGCACCCACAGGCAGCAGCACCTTGGTTTCCACATGGCCGTAAGGCAGGCCTTGCAGCACCGGAATACGCAGTTGCGCACGCAGCCAGTCGATCACGCTTTGCAGCTTGTAGCCCTTGTCGTGGCTGGTCAGCTTGAACTCGGTGAACTGACCAAAAACGATGGCCTTTTGCTTGGCCAGCACACCGGCGTGCAGCAACTGGGGGAGCATGCGCTCGATTTTGTAGGGTGCTCCCCACATCTTCGATGAACAAAATGCCGCCTTCCACCTGCGGGAAGTACGGCGTGCCACAACGACACCAGCACCGCCGGTTGCTGCCCCACAGCGTAGCGCCGCCTTCAATATAGAAGTCATCAGGCACCGCGCCCACAGGCTGCTTGGGCATGCGCCAGCCTGTGCCTTCACCATGGCCGTAAATCAGGTCTTCAAAGCAGTCGAGCATGATGTCGTCCACGCCCTCTTTCTGGCCAAAGTCGGCAATCAGCGCCGGGCCCGCCCAGCTGATGGCGCCGGTTTGTGCCAACAACGCTGTTGAAGGCGGTGAAGTCGCTCAAGCCCACAAAATGCGTGCCTTGCTCCACGGCCTTGGCCACGGCCTGGTAATCAATACCGGGCAAGATGCGCGTCAGGCCATAGCCGCCACGGCTGATCAGTGCCACATCGGCGCCGATGGCGGCCGCACGGTGGATGGACGCAATGCGCGTGGCATCGTCACCGGCAAAGCGCTGGTGGCTGCTCAACGCATCGGCATCCACTTCCACCTGGTGGCCCATGCCTTCCAAACGCTTGATGGCGCGCTTGAACGCTGCCTTGTCGCGCACCGCACCCGAGGGCGAATACACATAGATGTGCTTGGGGCGCACGCTGTGGTCATGGCCACAGCAGCCGTCGTGGTGTGCGTGTGCAGGGTGGTCGTGGCTGCAGTGTTCACCATGGGCATGGTCGTGGTCACAGTGAGGGGACTGGGCTTGCGCTGGGTGATCGTGTGCGTGCTTCGTGGCAGTTACAGGGGTGGCGGGTGTTTTTTTCTTGCTGGATGTCGCCAAATTCTTCCACGCCACTGCGGGTGGCATGCTCCGTATAAATCATCTGTTTGCTAGACGGCTGTCTTCGCTGATGCGGCAAAGTATTCCATAGCCTGCTGCACGCTGGTGGCTGCCAGATCAGGAACCATAGGAGACATGGGGGTCTGGCGCAGCGCCTGCGGGTGCTGCAGCAAGGCAGGCACTGCGGTTTGCCACGCGGCGTGCCACGCATTCCATGGCATCAGGCGGTTGCTGGCACTGTGGCTGATCAAGCAGCCCCCTGTGCCAGCCACGCTGCCAGCAGCGCTTGGGGCACGGCCGGCAGCTGCGCCTGCACCTTGGGCCACGCTTTGAGAGCTGCACGGTGACCTGCTTGTGCAAAAGGAATAGCTGCCAGCGCTTGCTGCTCATGCGTTAGCGGCCCAAAACCTGCTTGAACCAAACCCTGCGCCACATCCCACGTGGGCTTGTTGGCGGCCGCCTGCAACCACTGCGCCAAAGGCTGGGGTACATCGGCAGTGGGCCACGCATCCATCAGCCAAGCGCCCACAAAGCGCGGCGGCGGGGCTTGCGCCACCGCCAGCCCCAGACGCGCACCATCGCCCTGCCCTACCAAGACCACACGGTGCACATCCAGCTGCTCCAGCAGTTCGCGCAGCACCTGCACATGCCACTGGGCAGTGTGTGCTTTGTCGCGCTTGGGCTGATCGCTGCGGCCAAAGCCGGGCAAGTCTGGCACCAGCACACGCTGCCCGGCTTGCAACCAGTGCGGCAGTGCATGGGCAAAGCTGCAGCCCCAACTGGCGGCTGCGTGCAGGCACAGCCAGATCAGCGGTGCATCGCGCGGGCCTTCATCCACCACGGCCATGCGCAAACCACCCAGCGCAGGCAAATCGCTGCGCCATTGCGGTGGGTAGGGCCAGTCGGGGGCATCAGCAAACACACTGTTTGGATGACGCAGCGCCGTGTCTTTAAGCGGGTGGCTGGCCAGCGTCTTGGCCTTGTTGGCCGCACGGCGCTGCTGAAAAAACTGCGCCAGCACCGCCGCACACTCATCGGCCAGCACGCCGCGCACCACCTGGGTGTGGTGGTTGATTGCGGATAGCCAAACACATTGAGCACCGAGCCTGCCGCGCCCGTTTTGGGCTCGGGCGCACCATAGACCACCGTATCGATCCGCGCATGCAGCATGGCACCGCTGCACATGGTGCACGGCTCCAGCGTCACGTACAGGGTGCAGCCGTCGAGCCGGTAGTTGCCCAGCCGTTGCGCGGCAGCGCGCAGGGCAAGCACCTCCGCATGGGCGGTGGGGTCTTGGCCCGCCAGCGGGGCGTTGCTGCCCGCCCCCACCACCTGGCCATCTTTGACCACCACCGCGCCCACGGGCACCTCGCCGGCAGCCGCCGCTTGCCGCGCCAGGCGCAGGGCGTGGCGCATCCAGTGGGCGTGATCGAGGGGAGCGCAAGGGTGGGCATGCATAGCCGCGCATTATCCAGCGGCACAGGCCTACTCATCAGCCCAAGAACTTGATAAAGGTTTGCAAGAACACGGCATTGAGCAAGTCGATAAAGAAAGCCCCCACCATGGGCACAATCAAAAACGCTTTGTGCGAGGGCCCGTACTGGTTGGTGATGGCCTGCATATTGGCCACGGCCGTCGGGGTCGCGCCCATGCCAAAGCCACAATTGCCCGCGCACAGCACGGCAGCGTCGTAATCGCGCCCCATGACGCGAAAAGTCACCAAGGCCACATAGGCCAGCATGACCACTGTCTGCGCCGCCAAGATGATGACCAAGGGGCCCGCCAAATCCGCTAGCTCCCACAGCTTGAGCGACAGCAGGGCAATCGCCAGGTAAATCGACAGCGCCGCGTTGCCAAACACATCAATGGCACGATCAAACACTTTGAAGCGGAACACATGGAGACAAAGGTGGGCAGCTGAAAGCTGGCACCTGCGGTAAGGGCGGTCATCAACTGCGCAAACGCCAGGCAGCCCGCAAACAAGGCCAAGGTTTCGATGATGGCATCCGTGGTAATCAGCCGTGTTTTGCGGGGCGACTCAAAGTTGTACGCATCGGCTTCCACCAAGTTATCGGCGTCAGCGGGCGTGACTTGCGGCCCTTGCAACTGATGGCGGCGAATCAGCCATTTGGCCAGGGGCCCGCCCACCAAGCCACCAATAATCAAACCAAATGTTGCACAGGCCATGCCCAGCGTCATGGCGCCTTGTATGCCATGGTCGCGCTCCAGCACACTGCCCCAAGCCCCAGCCGTGCCGTGGCCGCCGAGTAGCGTCATCGACCCCGCAATCAGCCCCACCAGAGGATCTAGCCCCAGCAAGGAGGCCAAGGCGACGCCTACCCCGTTTTGCACGCCGATGTACACCGCAATCACCAGCAAAAACAATAGCAGCGCACGTCCACCCTGTTTGAGCTTGGTGAAATTCGCACTCAATCCAATCGATGAAAAAAACACCAGCATGAACGCTGTTTGCAAGTCCACATCAAAACCCAGGCGGTAGCCCAGCAAGACATTGAGCGCATAGCACAGCGCGGCCGCAACCAAGCCCCCTGCTACCGGCTCTGGGATATTGAAGTTAGCCAACCAGCGGAGATGCCCCACCAGCCATTTACCCAGCAACAAAACCAGTGCTGCACAAATCAAGGTGTAGTAGGTATTGAGTTGCAGATCCATACAACGTGACCAGCTTTTACGAAATAAACGCTAGCCTGCCTGAAACTATCGCCACACCGCCATAGGACAAGGGCGATGACCGCGCTACACCGCCGCTCGGCGTTCGGCGTTCGGCCACAAGCACGCAAGCTTGGCAATACCCCCCACCCGCCACAAACTGCAGGCACGCTGGGATAATCCGCCCCCTATGTCTCTCCTGCCCCACCAACTCGAACTTTTGTCCCCGGCGCGCAATGCCGATATCGGCATTGAAGCCGTGAACTACAGTGCGGACGCCGTCTACATCGGCGGCCCCGGCTTTGGCGCACGCGCCACGGCAGGCAATGATCCGTGATCTGGAACGTTTGATCCAGCATGCCCACCGCTTTGGCAGCCGCATCTTCATCACGCTCAACACCATCTTGCGCGACGATGAACTCGAAGGCGCTCGCAAAATGGCCTGGGACATGTACCACATCGGCGCGGATGCGCTGATCATCCAGGACATGGGCCTGCTGGAGCTGGACCTGCCCCCATCCAGCTGCACGCCTCCACCCAGAATGACATTCGCACACCAGAGAAGGCCAAGTTCCTGCAAGACGCGGGCTTGAGCCAGATCGTGCTGGCGCGTGAGCTGGACTTGAAGCAAATCAAGGCTGTGCACGACGTGCTCGACCCACACACACCATCGAATACTTCATTCACGGCGCGCTGTGCGTGGCGTATTCCGGTCAGTGCTTTATCAGCCACGCCCACACCGGCCGCAGCGCCAACCGCGGCGACTGCAACCAGGCCTGCCGCCTGCCCTACGAAGTGCTAGACGCCAACGGCCGCATCATTGCGCACGAAAAACACGTGCTGTCGATGAAGGACAACAACCAGACCGACAATATGCGTGCGCTGGTGGATGCTGGCGTGCGCAGCTTCAAGATTGAAGGCCGCTACAAGGACATGGCGTACGTGAAAAACATCACGGCGCACTACCGCAAGATCTTGGACGAGATCATTGAAGAGCGCGAGTTCTCCGACATGCCACTGGCGCGCTCCTCCTCGGCACGACCACATTCACCTTCACGCCAGACCCCGACCAGAACTTCAACCGCGAGTTCACCGACTACTTTGTCAACGGCCGCAAAGACGATATCGGCGCGTTTGACACCCCCAAAACCCCAGGGCGCGCCGTGGGCTGGGTCACGCAAGTGGGCGACAAGTGGTTGGAGATGGAGAGCAGCGACAAGACCACGGTGTTCAACAACGGTGATGGCCTGTGCTACTACGACCTGCAAAAGGAACTGGTGGGCGTCACATCAACCGTGCCGAGTGCGTCAACGCCAAAAAAGGCATCTGGCGCTTTTCCCCAAGAACGAGATCAGTGAGTTTAAGGACCTGCGCAAGGCCTGGAAATCAACCGCAACCGCGACATGAACTGGGTGCGCATGCTGGACAAAAATCCAGCGACCGCCGCATTGGCCTGTGGGCCGAGTTTCAGGAAACCACCGATGGCTTTGCGCTGACGCTGACCGATGAAGACGGTTTTTGTAGGCAAGGCCGCCATCGTGCAGGAACACCAAGCCGCCACCGACGCCAGCAAGGCCGAAGCCACACTGCGCGAGCAACTGGGCCGCTTTGGTGCGTCGATCTTTGCGGTCCATGACATCAGCCTGAGCATTAGCCAGCCCTGGTTTGTGCCGGCATCGGCCCTGAACCAGCTGCGCCGCGATGCGCTGCAAGCGCTGGAAGCCGCGCGTGCCGCCGGTTTTGTGCGCCTGCCACGCGCCAAGCCGGTCGAGCCGCCTGTGCCCTTCCCTGAAGACACGCTGAGCTACCTGGCCAACGTCTACAACCAAAAGGCGCACGATTTCTACATCAAGCACGGCGTGAAGGTGATTGATGCAGCCTACGAGAGCAAAGAAGAGCTGGGCGAAGTCAGCCTGATGATCACCAAGCACTGTGTGCGCTTTTCGATGAGCCTGTGCCCCAAGCAAGCCAAGGGCGTGATTGGCGTGAAGGGCACCATCAAGGCCGAGCCGCTGCAACTGATCAACGGCAAAGAAAAGCTGACCCTGCGCTTTGACTGCAAGCCCTGCGAGATGCACGTGGTGGGCAAGATGAAGCAATCGGTGCTGAACCAGCACGCCAAGGAGATGAAAGAGTTCCCCATGCAGTTCTACCGCACCCGCCCTGCCCCGCAAGCCAAGGCCTAAGGGCGTGGCTTGAACGATCAAGGCCCGCCTGCAGCGGGCCTTTTGCTTTGATCGCTTTGATTGCTTTGATTGCTTTGATTGCTTTGATAAAAATAGCTGCTAGCGCTTGCATTCAATCACTTTCAGATGGATTGCTATCTAAATCCTAGGCTGATAGCACACTGCCAGCTATGCTTTTAGAAGCTTCCCCACCGCTAAGCAGTCACCCTGCCACCCGCATGCATGCGCTGCCGTATTCGCTACCGTGATTGCGGTGGCTCACCTGCCCCCACACTGCCCCCAACCTCTTCAAAACAGGCACACTGCCCGCCATGCCGCGCCTTAAGCCACCGACCAAAGAAGAAAGCCAGCTGCTGCCCGCTTTCGCTGCCCTCCCAGACGATGCCATTTACGTGCCGCACACCGCAGCGGAGTTGGAGGCTGCACGCACCGCGCTGCTACAGCAAACCGCCCTGGGCTTTGACACCGAGAGCAAGCCCCTGTTTCACACCCACCAAGTCGACACCGGCCCCCACGTGGTGCAACTGGCCACGCCCGATGCGGCGTGGATTTTGCAGCTGTGCCATGCCCAAGCCCTGGACTTGGCGCGCGAAATTATCAGCAGCCCCTACA
>NZ_CADEPJ010000071.1 GCF_902829245.1 Comamonas jiangduensis
GGTGACAACATCGTCTCGGCCAGCACGCTCTACGGCGGCACCTACAACCTGTTTGCGCACACCTTCCCACAGCAAGGCATTGAAGTGCGCTTTGCCGATCCACGCGATCCGGCCAGCTTTGGCAAGCTGATCGATGGCAAAACCAAGGCCGTGTTCATCGAATCGATTGGCAACCCGCTGGGCAACGTCACCGACATCCGCGCGCTAGCCGATGTGGCCCATGCGCATGGCGTACCACTGATCGTGGACAACACCGTGCCCAGCCCCTACCTGCTGCGCCCATTTGAATTCGGCGCCGACATCGTCGTGCACTCGCTGACCAAATACCTGGGCGGCCACGGCACAAGCGTGGGCGGCGCCATCGTGGACAGCGGCAAGTTCCCCTGGGCCGAGCACAAAGCCCGCTTCAAGCGCCTGAACGAACCCGACGTCAGCTACCACGGCGTGGTCTATACCGAGGCCTTGGGCGAAGCCGCCTTCATTGGCCGTGCACGCGTCGTGCCGCTGCGCAACATGGGTGCGGCCATCTCGCCGCAAAATGCCTTCCAGATCCTGCAGGGCATTGAGACCCTGGCGCTGCGCATGGACCGCATCTGCGAAAACACGCAGAAGATCGCCGAAACCCTGCAAAACCACCCCAAGGTGGAATGGGTGCGCTATGCCGGGCTGAAGGACCACCCCGACCACGCCATCGTGCAAAAACAGTCGGGTGGCCGCGCCTCCGGCATTCTGTCGTTCAGCCTGAAAGGCGAAGACGGCCGCGCCGCTGGCGCGCGTTTCCTCGATGCGCTGCAGTTGTTCACGCGCCTGGTGAACATTGGCGACGCCAAGTCGCTGGCCACGCACCCCGCCTCCACCACCCACCGCCAGCTGGACGCGGCCGAACTGGCCAAGGCCGGCGTGACCGAGGGCATGG
>NZ_CADEPJ010000072.1 GCF_902829245.1 Comamonas jiangduensis
CCCTTGCACCCCATGCAAGTGCGCTACCAGGCTGCGCTACACGCCGAAGCCATGATTGTAATCCATTTTCATAGCAGCCTAGGCAAACCTGGCGCCACAAAACCTAGATTCTGTGCAGATGCTTTGAAATCAAGCACCTACGCCAACCTTAGCCTTGAATTTGCTCCTTGAGCTTGGTACTGGCGTGGAAAGTCACCACGCGGCGTGCCTCAATCGGGATCAATTCACCAGTGCGGGGGTTGCGCCCCGGGCGTGGCGCCTTGGTGCGAATCTGGAAGTTACCAAAGCCCGAAAGCTTCACTTCCTCGCCCTGCACCAGGCTTTGCGAGATCAGATCAAAGTAGGCATCGACCATATCTTTGGCTTCGCGCTTGCTCACACCCAACTGGTCAAACAGCAAATCTGCCAGTTGTGCTTTAGTCAAAGCGCCGGTGGCATCCAATTCACTATTCATCAAAACTTTGCTCGCTTCCATCTGTTTACCTTAACCACGCAAACGCGCTGCAACTTGGGACTGCAAAGCCGCGATCGCACCCTGCATCGCCGCGTCGATTTCCACATCCGTCAATGCAGCATCATCGCGCCCCAGGGTTAAACGCACCGCCAGGCTCTTTTCGTCTTGCGCCAAGCTGCCGGGTGCAGCCTCTTCGCCCGCCTTGAGCTTTTTAGGGCGGAACACGTCAAACAGCACGGCATTGCGCAAGATACCACCCTGCACGCCAGCTGCGACAGCCGCCATGACTTGCGCATGGGTCACGGTTTCTTTGACGACCACCGCAATATCGCGCTCCACCGCCTGATGCTTGGCAACGGCTTGGAACTTAGGCACCTCACGCGCCAACACCGCATCCAGCTCTAACTCAAACAGCACGGGCGTCTGCGCCAAATCCCACTCCTGGCGCCACTGGGGGGCAACTCGCCAACAACACCGATGGCCTTGCCATTCAACACTACGCGCGCGCAGCGGCCAGGGTGCATCGCAGGGTGCTCCGCTGCTTCAAACACAGGCTTCAAGGGTGCTAGCAATGCCTCGACATCACCCTTTACGTCGTAAAAATCTACCTTGGCGTCCGCTTGGCCCCACTGCTGCTGCGCTGCAGCGCCGTAAACCCGCCACGCGCATGGGCTGCTCAAACCCCTTCACGGTCGTGTCAGACTCCACCACGCTGTCGTTGCGCAAGAACACACGGCCCAACTCAAACACGCGCACGCGGGGTGCTTTGCGGTCGACGTTGAACTTCAGCACTTGCATCAGCGAGCCAATGAGGCTGGAGCGCATCACACTCAGCTGGCTGGCAATCGGGTTCAGCAGCTTGATCGGATTGGTGTTACCGGCCAGCTCTGCCTCCCACTTTTCTTCCACAAACGAGAAGTTGATGGTTTCTTGGTAACCCAGCGCAGCCAACGCATGGCGCACAGCGTAAGGGCTGCGCTTGTTTTCTGCACGCAGCTTCGGGCTGATGGGAGCAAGTGGCTTGGTGGTCGGCAAGTTGTCGTAACCAATCATGCGCGCCACTTCTTCGATCAAGTCTTCTTCCAGATTGATGTCAAAGCGGAAAGTCGGCGCAGTCACGCTGATCATGCCTTCGCTGGCTACCGTCGCCGGCAGACCCAGACCGTTGAGCGCATCCAAGCACTGCTGCTGCGTCACCGGCATGCCAATCACCTTGGCAGCACGGGCCACGCGCAGTTGCACGGGCTTGGGATGCGGCATATTGGGCTGGTGGTCATCGATCGCGCACACCTGCGTTGCAGGCGTGCCGCAAATCTCCAGCACCAACTGGGTGATGCGCTCGATGTGCTCCACGGTGAATTCGGGGTCTACACCGCGCTCAAAACGGTGACCCGCATCGGTGGAGAAATTGAAGTGGCGCGAGCGGCCTGCGACAGCCTTGGGGAACCAGAACGCAGCTTCGATGTAGATGTTCTGGGTGTCGTCCGACACGGCGGTGTGGTCACCACCCATGATGCCCGCCAGCGCTTCCCCCGCGCTGTCATCCCCACTCCCCCCCCCCTTGGTGACGCCATCCAACTTCCCGGTATTGCCATTCAGGAGCTTCAAGGTTTCCCCCTCTTTACCCCGCCGCACGGTCAGCCCGCCGTTGATCTTGTCCAGATCAAAAATGTGGCTGGGCCGGCCCAGCTCAAACATCACGTAGTTGGAGATGTCGACCAAGGGGCTGACCGAGCGCTGGCCGCAGCGCGCCAGACGATCCACCATCCACTTGGGGGTCTGCACTTGCGTGTTCACATTGCGCACAATGCGGCCCGAGAAGCGACCACACAGGTCAGCCGCCTCAATTTTTACAGGCAACTTGTCTTGCGAAGCAACTACCGCTTGCGGGTAGTCGATGGCCTTCAGGGGCGCGCCCGTCAAGGCCGACAATTCACGCGCAATACCGTACACGCTCAGGC
>NZ_CADEPJ010000073.1 GCF_902829245.1 Comamonas jiangduensis
ATACAAATCCAGCGCCTGGCGCAGCGCCACGTTGAGCGAGCGAATACCACCGCCCACCGGCGTGTTCAGCGGGCCTTTGATGGAGACGGCGTAGTCACGCACGGCATCCAGCGTTTCTTGCGGCAACCACTCGTCCGGGCCATACACTTGGGTCGATTTTTGGCCCGCATACACCTCCATCCACTGGATTTGGCGCGCCTCGCCATAGGCCTTGGCCACTGCAGCGTCCACCACTTTGCGCATCACCGGGGTGACATCCACGCCCACGCCATCACCCTCAATGAAGGGAATAATCGGCTTGTTGGGCACGTTCAAGGTCATGTCTGCGTTGACGGTGATCTTTTCGCCATGCACGGGAATTTGAATGTGGGTGGTCTTGCTCATGGGTGCGTGGTCTCCTGACTCCAAAGCCGAGCCGCTGGGCGGCGGTGTTTCACAACCATTCTAGGGGAGCTTACAGCCCCTACCGGACAGATGCAGGCACCTGCATGACATTGCACAATAGCGCCATGAACTTGCTGCCCCTTCGATTTACTGCCGCTTTGGCCCTGTCCACTGGTTTCACGGGCTTTGCAGCCCATGCCCAAGAAACCGGCCAGCCCCAACTGAATTTGCCGCGCATTGAGCTGCGCGCAGGCATGTACCGCATTGACACCCAGGTCGCGGCGCGCTTTCCAGAGCGGCAGATCGGCCTGATGCACCGCAGCGCCATGCCCCAGCATGAAGGCATGCTGTTTGTGTTTGAGCAACCGGGCGTGCAGTGCTTTTGGATGAAAAACACCCTGATTCCACTGACCGCCGCATTCGTGGCTGACGACGGCACGATTGTGAATTTGGCAGATATGCAGCCGCTGGATGAGCGTTCGCACTGCTCTGCCAAGCCCGTGCGCTTTGTGCTGGAAATGAACCAAGGCTGGTTCCAGTCCAAAAATATCCAGGCGGGCGCCAAGCTCACGGGCAAGCCGTTCCAAAACCGCCCTTGAGTCACATGGCTTTCGCTGCAAAAAAGAGAGCTTCTTGCGCAACATCTACCTAGGTTTCAGATAGATTCCCATCTAAAACCAAGTAACCATAAGCGCTGACAGCTCCTTTTATTACAAGTTGCTGCACACCTGATTGCCCCCAAAAGGCTTCTCAAGTTTTCGCCGTACTTCGCAGAACGGGCGACCCGGCCAGCCAGCCAGCGCTGCAAAAAAAAAGCCCACAGCTTGTAAAGGCTGTGGGCTTTTTTGAGCAGTGGGGCTGCTAGGTCACATTCACACCAACGATGCAATCGCTGCGTTAAAAGTCGCGCTGGGGCGCATCACAGCGTCCAGCTTGGCCAGGTAAGGCTGGTAGAAACCGCCGATGTCGGCCGCCTTGCCTTGCACGCCGTTCAATTCAGCCACGATCTTGGCTTCGTTCTCGGCCAAAGTCTTGGCCAGCGGCGCGAACTTGGCAGCCAGGGCTGCGTCTTCGGTCTGCGCAGCCAAGGCTTGGGCCCAGTACAGCGACAGGCAGAACTGCGAGCCACGGTTGTCGATCTGGCCTACCTTGCGCGAAGGCGACTTGTTGTTGTCCAGCAGCTTGGCGGCGGCTTCATCCAACGTCTGGGCCAGCAACTTGGCTTGCGCGTTGTTGTTCTTGATGCCCATGTCTTCCAGCGACACGGCCAATGCCAAGAACTCGCCCAGCGAATCCCAGCGCAGGAAGTTCTCCTCCACCAGCTGCTGCACGTGCTTGGGCGCAGAGCCGCCGGCACCGGTTTCGTACATGCCGCCGCCTGCCATCAAAGGCACGATGGACAGCATCTTGGCCGAGGTGCCCAGCTCCAGAATCGGGAACAGGTCGGTCAGGTAGTCGCGCAGAATGTTGCCGGTCACCGAGATGGTGTCCAGACCACGGGCCACACGCTCCAGGGTGAAGCGCATGGCGCGCACCTGGCTCATGATCTGGATGTCCAGACCCGTGGTGTCGTGGTCCTTCAGGTACTTCTGCACCTTCTTGATCAGCTCGGCTTCGTGCGGACGGTAGGCGTCCAGCCAGAACACGGCAGGCATGCCGGAGTTGCGGGCACGGGTCACGGCCAGCTTCACCCAGTCACGGATCGGCGCGTCCTTGACCTGGCACATACGCCAGATGTCGCCAGCTTCCACGTTTTGGCTCAGCAGCACTTCACCGGTGGCGATGTCTACGATGTTGGCCACACCGGCTTCAGAGATTTCAAAGGTTTTGTCGTGCGAGCCGTACTCTTCCGCCTTTTGCGCCATCAAGCCCACGTTGGGCACGGTGCCCATGGTGCGGGGGTCGAAGTTGCCGTGCCACTTGCAGAAATTGATCATTTCTTGGTAGATACGGGCAAAGGTGGACTCAGGCATCACGGCCTTGCAGTCGTAAGTCTTGCCGTCAGCGCCCCACATCTTGCCGCCTTGGCGAATCATGGCGGGCATGGATGCGTCCACGATGATGTCGTTGGGCGAGTGGAAATTGGTGATGCCCTTGGCAGAGTCCACCATGGCCAACTCAGGACGGTTGGCGTGGTAAGCGTGCAGATCACGAATGATCTCTTCGCGCTGCGAAGCAGGCAGCGTCTCGATCTTTTCGTAGAGCGTAGCCATGCCGTTGTTGACGTTGATACCCAACTCATCAAACAGCTTGCCGTGCTTCTCGAACGCTTCCTTGTAGTAGATCTTCACGCAGTGACCGAACACGATGGGGTGCGAGACCTTCATCATGGTGGCCTTGACGTGCAGCGAGAACAAGATGCCTGCTTCCTTGCAGTCATTCAATTCACGCTCATAGAAGTCGCACAGCGCCTTCTTGCTCATGAACATGGAGTCGATGATCTCGCCGTCCTTGAGCGCGACCTTCTCCTTCAGAACAATCGACTTGCCCGAAGTAGTTTCCAGCACCATCTTCACGTCACGGGCCTTGTCCAGCGTCATGGACTTTTCGCCGTGGTAGAAGTCGCCTTCGTGCATGTGCGAGACATGCGTTTGCGACCACTGCTTCCACTCACCCATGGAGTGGGGGTTCTTCTTGGCGAAGTTCTTCACCGCAGCAGGCGCACGGCGGTCGGAGTTACCTTCGCGCAGCACGGGGTTCACCGACGAGCCGATGCACTTGGAGTAGCGCGCCAAGATGGCCTTTTCTTCGTCTGTCTTGGGGTCTTCGGGGTAATCGGGCAGTGCGTAGCCCTTGCCCTGCAGCTCCTTGATGGCTGCGATCAACTGCGCCACAGAAGCGGAAATGTTAGGCAGCTTGATGATGTTGGCCTCGGGCGTCAGGGTCAACTTACCCAGCTCGGCAAGTGTGTTCGGAACGCGCTGCGCTTCAGGCAGCATATCGCTGAACTCACCCAGGATACGGGCAGCCACAGAGATGTCGCTGGTTTCGACATTCACACCCGCAGTGGATGCGAAAGCTTGCACCACTGGCAGGAAAGCGCTGGTGGCCAGACGGGGAGCTTCATCCGTCAGGGTATAGATGATGGTGGATTGCTGAGTTGTCATCTCTTGCTTTTGGCTCGATGGTTTACTGGGATATGGATAGGCACAAGACCTGGTCCCGACTCGGTTGCCCGCTGCCGTATCTGTTTTGCTTGGTGCCCGGAGCAACAGCGCAAAATTTCGTATCCGTGAAGCGAACTCCCACAATACAAAATTCTAACCGTTGATGCACCCTTTTTGCCAAGTCTTCTACAAGAGTTAATCAAAAACTCTTCTATAAGACTTGCTGAATGCAAGCTGTTTTTGAGACTTGCAGCCCACAATCTAACAGCGCCACAAAAGAAAAGCCCGCGGGCTTTCACCAGCGGGCTTGACCGGCATCATGACCGGCGAT
Source organism: Comamonas jiangduensis (assembly GCF_902829245.1). GTDB lineage: Bacteria > Pseudomonadota > Gammaproteobacteria > Burkholderiales > Burkholderiaceae_C > Comamonas > Comamonas jiangduensis. The sequence goes on from NZ_CADEPJ010000073.1 coordinate 3,823, forward strand.
GACAGTTAACTGTCAGTCAGTGCATTAAGCGGCAAAGTTGGCTTCAGCGAACTTCCAGTTCACCAGCTTGTCGAAGAAAGTTTCCACAAACTTGGGACGTGCGTTGCGGTAGTCGATGTAGTAAGCGTGTTCCCACACGTCCACCGTGAGCAGCGCCTTGTCGCCGGTGGTCAAAGGTGTGCCCGCAGCGCCCATGTTGACGATGTCTACCGAGCCATCAGCCTTCTTCACCAACCATGTCCAGCCAGAGCCGAAGTTGCCCACTGCCGAAGCCACAAAGGCTTTCTTGAACTCAGCGTACGAGCCCCATTTCTTGTTGATGGCATCCGCCAGTGCGCCTGTAGGCTCTGCACCGCCATTGGGCGTCATGCAGTTCCAGAAGAAGGTGTGGTTCCAGATCTGGGCTGCTTGGTTGTAGATGCCGCCCGAAGACTTCTTGATGACGTCTTCCAGTTCCATGTTTTCAAACTCGGTGCCCACTTGCAACTCATTGAGCTTGACCACATAAGCGTTGTGGTGCTTGCCGTGGTGGTACTCCAGCGTTTCTTGGCTGTAATGGGGAGCCAGGGCGTCGATGGCGTAAGGCAATGGGGGCAGAGTGCGTTCCATGTTCAATCCTCGTGGTGTAAATAGTTAGAGAGGGTGCACCGCAGCAGCGGTCAGCCAGATGCTGCGTGCAATCCAAGCGTTTAGTTTGACTTGGCGCAAACCATGCACTGTGTCAGCCATTGTAGGAACATCACAGGCGAATTGCAGCTAAAACCTCAAGGCTTTTGCTATAAAAGCCAAAGCGCTTGACTATGACTCAGTATGACGGTGATTACAAAAGCTTTGGTTGCGTCACGCTCACATCCAAACTGCCATCGGCCAACACCGCTTTCAACGGTGTGCCTACGGGTGCCTGCTTGGCGCTGGTGATGACCTGCCCGCTCTGCGTGGTCAGTACACTGTAGCCACGCTCTAACACCCGCTGCGGATTGAGCAATTCAACACGCACTTGCAACTGCTGCAAACCTTGGCCATGCTGCTGCAGTCTGCGTTGCGTTTTTTTAACCAAATCAGCCTCTAGCGCTTGATAAGCCTGCGTCTGCCGCTGCATTTTCATGAGCAATCCATGCCGCGCACGCTGCTGGGTTTGCGACAGATGCAGCCGCTGCTGCGCCATTTGCTGGCTGGGCCGCCCCAGCCGGTGAGCCGCAGCATCCAGACGCTGCGCCTGACGGTCCACCTGGCGCAGCAACGCATCTTGAATGCGCGCCTGCATCGCATCCAACCCATCCAGCCATGCTTGGCGCGGCTGGGCCACCAACTCCGCCGCAGCCGTGGGCGTGGGCGCACGCAGATCCGCGCAAAAGTCCGCTATGGTGAAATCGGTCTCGTGCCCTACGCCGCTGATCAACGGCACCGGGCTTTGCACAATGGCGCGCGCCACCCGTTCATCGTTGAAAGCCCACAGGTCTTCCATGGAGCCACCGCCACGCACCAGCAAAATCACATCAATCACTGGCACGCCAGGCGCGCCTTTACGCGCTGCCACGTCATACAGCTGCTGCAGCGCCTGGGCAATCGATGCAGGGGCATCGCCCCCTTGCACCAGTGAAGGGGCAATCAACACCGGAATGTGGGGGACGCGGCGGCGCAGCGCCGTCACCACATCGTGCAACGCCGCAGCGCCCAGCGATGTGACCACGCCAATGCCACGCGGCATCACCGGTAAAGGGCGTTTACGCGCAGCATCAAACAGCCCTTCGCTCTCCAGTTGGGCCTTCACACGCAAAAACTGCTCAAAGAGTGCACCTTGCCCCGCGCGCTGCAGGCTCTCCACAATCAGCTGCAAATCGCCACGCTGCTCATACACCCCCAGCTTGCCACGCACCTCGACCAGCTCACCATCGCGCGGCGTGAAATCCATCGCCACAGCGGCACGGCGAAACATGGCACAGCGCAACTGCCCGCCCGCATCCTTGATGCTGAAATAGCAATGCCCACTGCCTGCGCGAGAAAAGCCCGTGATCTCGCCGCGCACCGTCACAGGGTTAAAACGCGCCTCCAGACTGTCAGCAATAGCGCGGCACAAAGCGCCTACATCCCACACACGGGGTTTGCCAAGCGAAGGAAGGGGATCAAAGAAAGACATCAGGACTGCATCCACTCAAACAAGTGCAGAAAACAACAGCGCACCTGCACGGCCAGCGCGTAAGCTTTGATGCTTACCAATTGCAGGCCAATCAAGCAACACAAGCCTAGCAGCGCGCTGGTGCTGCGCGATAATGCATGGCTGCAGACTCACAACACAAGCACGGGAGAAACAAAGTTGCTGTCGATCATACAGGCCGCTGGCTGGCCCATCTGGCCCCTTATTGCATGCTCCATCTTCGCACTGGCACTGATTTTTGAGCGCTTTATCTCGTTGAAAACCGCCCGTGTTGCACCTCCCAAATTGCTCGACGAAGCCATCACCGTCTCCAAAGAGCGGCTGCCCTCCAACGACGTAATCCAGCAACTGGCGCAAAACAGTGCCTTGGGTGAAGTGCTGGCCAGTGGCATGCAGCAGCTCAGCGCCTACCCCAAGAGCAGCGAAGAAGACCTGCGCGCACGCATGGAGGCGGAGGGCCTGTACAACACCGCCTTTGGCTTGATCGTGGCCATTCCTGCACTGATCTTCTGGAAGTACTTCCGCGCCCGCGTGGATGCTTATTTGCTGCAGTTGGAGCTGGCCAGCGAACAGTTTGTGCGCCACCTCAACCGCCTGCGCATCAAATAACGAAGCGAAGCGCACCATGGCTATGAATTTTCGCCCCCGCCGCGCTGAAGAGCCAGAGATCAATCTGATTCCCTTCATTGACGTGCTCTTGGTGATCCTCATCTTCTTGATGCTGAGCACCACCTACAGCAAATTCACAGAACTGCAACTGACCTTGCCCACCGCAGACGCGGAGCAAATGCGCGATCGCCCCAAGGAAGTGATTGTCTCCATCGCGGCCGATGGGCGTTACGCGGTGGACAAAAACGCGCTCGAAGACCGCTCGGTCGATGCCATTGCCAGCGCCCTGGCTGGCGCCGCCCCAGCGGGTGCCAACAGCATTGTCATCATCAGCGCCGATGCGGCAGCCCCGCACCAGGCCGTGGTGTCCGCCATGGAAGCTGCGCGACGTGCAGGTTTGACGCAAATTACCTTTGCCACCCAGTCGGCCGCTTCTGCCGGCAAAAAATAAGGCTGCACCAATGAGTGCCCCCGCCCACCAGGGCACAGGCTCTGAGCGCTTGCGCCATATCTGGCGCAGCCGCAATCTGGCCGCCCGCGCTTTGTGGCCACTAGCGGCCGTGTATGGCGCACTGTCTGGGTTGCAGCGCAAGCTGTATGTATGGGGCTGGAAAAAAGCTGCGCACCCGGGCATTCCCACCATCGTGGTGGGCAATGTGATTGCAGGCGGCGCAGGCAAAACCCCCGTGACGCTGGCCACCGTGGCGCATTTACAGTCACGGGGCTTCACGCCCGGCATCATCTCGCGCGGCTATGGCCGCAGCACCAATGACTGCCGCGAGGCGACGTCCGAATCCCTGCCGCAAGAGGTGGGCGATGAGCCCTTGCTCATGGCCCGCGCCAGCGGCGTGCCAGTTTTTGTGGCGCGCCAGCGCATCGATGCCGCTCGCGCCTTGCTGGCCGCCTATCCAGCCACCAATGTGCTGGTTTGCGACGACGGGCTGCAGCACCACGCACTGGCACGCGACATAGAGATTTGCGTCTTCAACAACGAAGGCATTGGCAATGGCTGGCTCCTGCCTGCTGGCCGCTGCGCGAAGCGTGGCCACGCCCGGTCACTGCTGCACTGTATTCGCAGCGCGGCGCCTTCAGGCACACCGGCCAGCATCCTGTGTTTTCATGTGCAGCGCCAATTGGCGCCCTATGCCATCACACGCAGCGGCCAGCGCGTGCCTTTGCAGAACTTGCAAAGCCAGCCACTGCACGCTTTGGCAGCCATTGCCCGCCCCGAAGATTTTTGCCATGCTGCGCGCCCAGTCTCTGGCATTGGCCAGCACCGAAGCCCTGCCAGATCACTACAATTTTGAAAGCTGGAAGCGCCCGTCTGGTGAGCGCATGCAAGTGATTTGCACCGAAAAAGATGCCGCCAAGCTCTGGCAGCAATGCCCTGACGCCTTGGCGGTGCCTTTGCACCTTCACGTGGATCAAGGCTATTTTGATCTGCTAGATAAGCATCCGTGCCTATCATCCCCCTCTTAATACAGAACACCACTGGTACACCGCTATGGACTCCAAACTGCTTGAACTCTTGGTCTGCCCCGTCACCAAAGGCCCTTTGCGCTTTGACAAAGAGCGCCAGGAGCTGATCTCGCAAAGCGCCCGCTTGGCCTACCCCGTGCGCGACGGCATGCCCATCTTGCTGGAAAACGAAGCCCGCCCCCTGGAAGACAGCGAACTGGAAGGCTAAACACCGTGGGCTTTACCGTTCTCATCCCCGCGCGACTGGCCTCCAGCCGTCTGCCCAACAAACCGCTGGCAGACATTGCAGGCTTGCCCATGGTGGTGCGTGTAGCACTGCAAGCACGCCAAAGTGCTGCCGACCGTGTGGTGGTGGCCGCCGACGATGCCTCTATCGTGCAAGCGTGTACCACCCATGGGGTCAAAGCGCTGCTGACCCGTGCTGACCACCCCAGCGGCAGCGACCGTTTGGCCGAAGCCTGCGCCCAATTGGGCCTGCATGGCGACGACCTGGTGGTCAACGTGCAAGGGGATGAGCCGCTGATAGACCCCGCCTTGATTGACGCCGTGGCACAGGTGCTTGCCTGCGCACCCAGTGCCAGCATGGGCACCGCCGCCCACCGCATTGCCACCCTGGCTGACTATCTGAACCCCAATGTGGTCAAAGTCGTGTGCAACGCCCAGGGCCTGGCGCACTACTTCAGCCGCGCCCCTATTCCCTTCAACCGCGACCATGCCGACACGCAATGGTGGAGCGAAAACAGCGACCACGCGCCGCTGCGCCATGTGGGTATATACGCGTACAAAGCGGGGTTTTTGCGCAGCTTTCCACAACTCACGCCTGCGCCCACGGAGCAGCTGGAATCACTGGAACAATTGCGCGCCCTGTGGCACGGCCATCAAATCGCCGTGCACATTACACGAAAGCCACCCGGCACAGGCGTAGACACGCCAGAAGATTTGGAACGTGTACGCACGCTCTTGCGCCACGCTTAAGCCAAAACATTTCAGGAATTTCTGAAAAATGAATGAAAAATAAGAGCAGTTAGCGCTTGAATTTCCAAGAGATGCCATGCATTCCAATGGCAAACTCAACACAGACATGCGCCAAATGCTCCTATTTTCAGAAATTACACAGCAATGTCTTCTACAAGACATATCTGTCAATTATCAACACAGTATGCTTTGTGTATAGCGAATAAGCACTCTGAGCACCGCCTGTCAAGTCACTGGCATCGCCCCCGAGAAACGACGCAGACGCGAAGTACTGGCAACTTTGTAAGTCAAAAATAAGGGCGTGCATGCTATCCTTGAACAGATATCAAGCGGTAGCCGCCTGCTTTTTTGCTGCATCAAAACGCCCCGCTTCGCCAAGAATTTCTATATATCGAGGATCTCCATGAAACTGATTTTGTTGGGCGCTCCCGGCGCCGGCAAAGGCACACAAGCTGCTTTTATTTGCCAGAAGTTCGGCATTCCCCAAATCTCCACGGGTGACATGCTGCGCGCCGCCGTGAAGGCTGGCACACCTTTGGGCCTGCAAGCCAAGGCCGTGATGGAAGCTGGACAGCTGGTGAGCGACGACCTAATCATCAACTTGGTCAAAGAACGCATCGCCCAAGCCGATTGCGCCAACGGTTTCTTGTTCGATGGCTTCCCCCGCACCATCCCACAGGCCGACGCCATGAAGGCTGCGGGCGTGGATCTGGACTACGTGCTGGAAATCGACGTTCCTTTTGACGCCATCATCGAGCGCATGAGCGGTCGCCGCTCGCACCCTGCATCGGGTCGCACCTACCACGTCAAGTTCAACCCACCGAAGGTGGAAGGCAAGGACGACGTGACCGGCGAAGACCTGGTACAGCGTGACGATGACAAGGAAGAGACTGTCAAAAAGCGTCTGGATGTGTACAGCAACCAAACGCGTCCTTTGGTGGACTACTACCAAGCTTGGGCCAAGCAAGACCCAGCCAAGGCTCCCCAGTACCGAGCCATCAGCGGCATGGGCTCTGTCGAAGAAATCACGGCGCGCGCTTTCCAAGCCTTGGGCGCCTGATCTTTTTACACACTCCATAAAAAAGCTGCCCTAGAGGCAGCTTTTTTATGTGCATTGCAGCCACGCAGCGCCACACGCATTCCACACGCAAAGCGTGTGCACTAGTTTTGCAGCAGCGCCAGCATCAGACTAACATTACGGAACGCAGCGAAGGCGCCGCAGTCCAAGTCAAATAGTTTTTCTTCTAAAGCGATCATCCATGGGGAACTCGAACCAACTTCCGATTGTTAGTCACTCCCCCACAGCGCCATCGCGCGGTGTGATGATCGCCAGTTATCTGCTCATGGCTGGCACCTTGCTGCTGGTCATGTGGCAAAAACTTTTGCCCGGACTGCTGTGCGCATGTCTGGGCTTTTTGTTAACCCGTGCCATCGCAGCATTACTGGCGCGGATTGACCGGCGTCCGCCCGGCCCCGCTCCGGACCGCTGGGCCCAGGTAACGGCTGCTACCTTGGTGGTGATTGCGCCGCTGCTCTGGATTGCCCTGGCACTGACCCACTCGCGCGGCTATCTGACCGATATCCCCCACCAATACAAAGAGCTGCTGAACTATTTGGCGCACACGGTGCTGGAGTTGCAGCAAAAACTGCCGCCCGAGCTGGGCAATCTCCTGCCCCAAGGCGCAGCGGAGATTCAGCAAGCCATCGCCACCAATCTGGCGACCAAAGCAGGCGCTCTGGCCATGGCGGGCAAAGCGTGGCTCGGTGGTTTGCTGCATGCCTACGTGGGCCTGCTGATTGGCGCGCTGGCGGCGGTGCGCCCACGGATTGTGCCGCGTGCGCCCCTGACCCAAGCCCTGCAACACCGCGTGATGCTGATGGGCGAGGCATTCCGCCAAATCGTGGCCGCCCAGTTCTGGATTGCCCTGTTTAACACCAGCTTGACCGCAGGCTTTTTGCTGCTGGTTCTGCCGCTGTTTGACATGGCGCTGCCCTATACCCCGGCCCTGATCATGCTGACATTTGTTGCAGGGCTGATTCCGATTGTGGGCAACCTGTTTTGCAATGTGGTGCTGACCATTGTTGGCCTGTCGGTCTCTCCCACCGCTGCCGCAGTGTGCTTGGGCTTTTTGATTTTGATTCACAAGGCTGAATACGTCATCAACGCCAAGGTAGTGGGTCAACGCACCCACATGGCCGTGTGGGAGCTGTTGACGGTGATGTTCATCGCCGAATCGGTGTTTGGCCCCGCTGGCTTGGTGGCTGCACCGCTGTTTTACGCCTACCTGAAAAAAGAGCTGGAAACCGCAAAGATGGTGTAGCCCACCAAGGATTGCAAAAAACATAGCTAGCAGCGCTAGACAATCAAGCACTTGCACATCAAAACACTGCGAAACCAAGAAAAATAGAGCGCTAGGCGCTCTATTTTTTATTCTCCGATGGCAGTGGCTTACGGCTTAAATTTCTGCGCGCAGCAACTCAATACGCGCCTCAATCACCGGCAAATCCTGGGGTGCAGGCGCCATGCGCACATAGTTTTGCAAATCTTTCAATGCCGCGTCGCGCTGCCCCAGCTGTGCCAGCACCAAGCCACGATCACGGTAGCAGTCTGCATCCAGCGGGCGCAAAACAATCAAGCGATGCAGCACGCCCAGCAGCAAGTCCAAGTGCTCTTCTTCCACGCACACGCTCTTCAAATTACGCAACATGCGCTCAATGATTTCGCGGCCACTGGCTGGCATCAAGAACAAATGCAGCGGCGCCATCTCCTCTTCGGCCAGCCCCAGCCTTCACGAAAAGGCTCCAGCCGCTCTGACAGCATGGCTTGCGTCAGCCCCAGCCCGCTCAATGGGTCTTGGATGATGATGCCCCCGTCCACATGCACCTTGACGAGAAAGTGCCCCGGAAAAGAAATGCCATCGACCTTCAGCCCAATGCCCTGGGCCAACTCCATCCACAGCACCGCCAAAGTAATTGGAATGCCACGGCGTGTTTGCAGCACGTGGTGCACATAGCTGTTGGCGGGGTTGGCAAAATCGTTTGCATTGGCGGCAAAGCCCAGTTTTTCGTAGAAAAACGCGTTGAGCATGAATGTGCGCTGCAGCGCCGTAGCCCCCACCGGGATGGACTTGCGCAAGCGCTCCACCCAGTCATCCACCTGCAGCAGCACACCTTGCACGTCCAGATCGGGGGCGGCATCCAACGCCAAGCTGGTTGCGGCTTCCAGCACTGGAAAGGCTACGTCATGCCCAACCAGGCAAGCGAAGTGATCTAGCGCAGAGGGGGCTTCAAAGTTCAGCTGCATGGAGGGCACTCTACCGCGATTTCACTGTGTGCAAAGCGAGCACGGCACAGCAGCCTTTCAACGGCGCAGCAAGCTGCGCAATTTGACCCCAGACGCCCGCAAAGCGCCAAAATAAATCACGGCAGAGCCGGCCAGCATCACCGCCATCAGACCAGCACGCTGCCACTCATGGGCTTGCAACGCCTTCCAGTCCCATTGCTGGGCACCCCAAATTAAAAAGGCCGCCAGCAAAGCAGAGGCTGCCGCCACCTGCACAGCGTACTTGAGCCAACCGCCGCAGGCTGGTAGGCACCACGGCGCAGCAAACCAATCAGCAGCCACGTGGCATTGACCAACGCCGCCAAGCCAATCGACAGTGCCAGCCCGGCATGCGCCATCGAGGGCACCAGCACCACATTCAAAATTGCGTCAACACCAGCACCGCCACCGCAATCTTGACCGGCGTTTTCATATCCTGGCTGGCAAAGTAGCCCGGTGCCAGCACCTTGATCGCCACCAGCCCTACCAAACCGGCGCCATATCCAATCAGCGCCAAGGCGATGTTGGAAACATCCTGGCTGTGCAGCGCGCCACGGTGAAACAAGGTGGCCACCAAGGGCTCTGCAAATGCCAGCAAACCCACTGCACATGGCACGGCCAGCAGCACCACCAGACGCAGCCCCCAGTCCAGCATGTTGGAGTAGCGCTGTGCATCGCCTGCGGCCTTGGCCGATGCCAGCTGCGGCGTCAGCACCACGCCCAGCGCTACGCCCAGCAGCGCCGTGGGAAACTCCATCAACCGGTCGGCATAAAACAGCCAGGTCACGCTGCCCGGCGTGAGGTAAGAAGCGATCTGCGTATTGATCATCAAGCTGACCTGCGCCACCCCACACCCAGCAAAGCGGGCGCCATCAACGACAGAATGCGGCGACCCCCGTCATTCCAGGCTGCTTGCACGGCTGCAGGCGACATGCCAATGCGCGGCAACAGCCCCAGCTTCTTCAGCGCAGGCAGTTGCACACCCAACTGCAGCACCCCGCCCAGCATCACCCCCGCAGCCATGGCGTAAATCGGCTCCACACCTTGGCGCTCCAGCCACGGCGCCAGCAGCAAGGCAGCTGCAATCATGCAGATATTGAGCAACACCGGCGTGGCCGCCGGAACCGCAAACTTGCGCCAGGTATTGAGCACCCCAGCGCACAGCGCCACCATCGACATAAAGCCGATGTAGGGAAACATCCAGCGCGTCATCCACACTGCCGCTTCGTGCGCATGACCACCGTTCAACCCACTGGCCAGCAACCACACCAGCACCGGCGCGCCCGCCACGCCCACCACACAGGTCAAAAGCAGCACCCAAAACAGCACCGTGGCCACATTGCCAATCAGCGCCCGCGTGCGCTCCTCGCCTTCTTGCGTTTTGGTGGTGGCCAGCACGGGCACAAAAGCCTGACTGAACGCCCCCTCGGCAAACAAGCGCCGAAACAGGTTGGGAATACGGAAAGCAACGTTGAACGCATCCGTGAGCGCATTCGCGCCAAACATGGACGCCATGATCAAATCACGCACCAAACCCGTGACCCGAGAGGCCAGAGTCAGCAACGAAACGGTAGAGGCAGATTTAAGAAGTGACACCCGCGCAGTGTAGCCACGCGCCACCCTGCCCAGGTGCTGCGGCCACCAGCAGATACACAAAATTTCGCAAAAGCCCCGCAGCGCCCCAAGACCTGCAACACCCACCACCGTCACACCAAAGCGCTTTGTTGGTGCAACGTTGCACCAACACAATGCAAACACACCACCATGGTGCATCGACCGGTTGGCTACCGCATCCTGCACATGTGCGCAAGCGTTGCTATAATTGCGGGCTTCGCTGGCATCATCCCCAGACAACAAAGGAAATACATCATGGCAACTAAAGCCAAAAAGAACCCCCGCCTGGCCTCCGGCCGCAAGCGCGCTCGCCAAAACGTTAAGCTGAACGCTGCAAACACATCGCTGCGTTCCAAGTACCGTACCGCTGTAAAGAATGTCGAGAAGGCTGTTCTGGCCGGCGACAAGGTGAAGGCTACCGAACTGTTTGCCAAGGCGCAGTCCGTGCTGGACTCCGTTGCTGACAAGGGCATCTTCCACAAGAACAAGGCCGCTCGCGATAAGAGCCGTCTGTCTTCCAAGGTCAAGACCTTGGCACTGGCCGCCTAATCCACATTTAGGCATCGCACGAAGGGCCTGGCCCTTCGCCGTTTGCTTCGGGTGCGCTGCTAGCGAAACAAAAGAACCGCCTCACGGCGGTTTTTTTGTGCCTTTTTTATGACGTTACGCCAGCAACTGACCCAGCTGATCCACACCTCCAACTACTACCACGTACCCGGCCAAGAAGAGCTGGCCAAGCTGCTGACAGAGCGCGCAGGCATGACCAATGTGTTCTTTTGCAGCACCGGTCTGGAAGCCAACGAAGCCGCCATCAAGATTGCGCGCAAGTACGGCGTGGACAAAGGTATTGAAAAGCCTGAAATCGTGGTGTATGACCACGCCTTCCACGGCCGCTCCATCGCCACCATGTCGGCCACGGCCAACCCCAAGGTACGCAACGGTTTTGGCGCCTTGCTGGAAGGCTTCACCCGCGTTGCCCCCAACGACTACCAGGCGCTGGTGGAAGCCACCGAGGGCAACCCCAACATCGTCGCCGTGATGATGGAGCCCATCCAGGGCGAAGGTGGCCTGCACCCCATGCGTGCGGATTACCTCAAGCAAGTGCGCGCCCTGTGCGATGCCAATGGCTGGCTGCTCATCATGGACGAAGTGCAAGCCGGCATGGGTCGCACCGGCAAGTGGTTTGCCCACCAGTGGGCAGGCATTACGCCCGATGTGATGACCCTGGCCAAGGGCCTGGGCTCTGGCGTGCCAGTGGGCGCAGTCGTGGCGCACAACGCTGCGGCCAACGTGCTGCAAGCTGGCAACCACGGCTCCACTTTCGGCGGCAACCCGCTGGCCATGCGTGCGGGCGTAGAAACCATTCGCATCATGGAAGAAGATGGCCTGCTGGCCCACGCCACGCAAGTGGGCGACCACCTGAAAGCCAAGCTGATAGCCGAGTTGGGCAGCATCGATGGTTTTGTCGAAGTGCGTGGCCAAGGCCTGATGATTGGTGTAGAACTTGCAAAGCCCTGCGGCCAACTGATTGGCCAAGCCGCTGAGGCTGGCCTGCTGCTGAGCGTCACTTCCGACACCGTGATCCGCCTGGTTCCTCCGCTGATTTTGACCCAGGCCGAGGCCGACGAAATCGTCACCCGCCTCAAGCCTTTGGTTCAAGCCCTGCTGGCCGCCTGACACTCCAAGGAATACTGCATGAAGCACTATTTGCAATTTAGCGATTTCACCGCCGACGAGTACGACTACCTGCTGACCCGTGCGGCCTTGATCAAAAAGAAGTTCAAGGGCTACGAAAAGCACCACACGCTGAGCGACCGCACGCTGGCCATGATCTTTGAAAAGGCCAGCACCCGCACGCGCGTGAGCTTTGAGGCGGGCATGTACCAGTTGGGTGGCTCCGTGGTGCACCTGACCACGGGCGACAGCCAACTGGGCCGCCTCGAGCCGATTGAAGACAGCGCCCGCGTCATCAGCCGCATGACCGATTTGGTGATGATTCGCACCTTCGGCCAAGACAAGATCGAGCGCTTTGCCGAACACTCGCGCGTGCCGGTCATCAACGGTCTGACCAACAGTTCCACCCCTGCCAGATCCTGGCCGACATCTTCACCTTCATCGAGCACCGGGGCTCCATCCAGGGCAAGGTCGTGGCGTGGGTGGGTGACGCAACAACATGGCCAACACCTGGCTGCAGGCTGCGGACTTGCTGGGCTTTACTGTCCACGTCAGCACCCCCGGCGGCTACGAAGTGGACGAAAAGCTCGCCTTCAACGGCAAGCCACCACGCCCCGGCTGCTACAAAGTTTTCAAAGACCCGCTGGAAGCCTGCAAGGGCGCCGATCTGGTCACCACCGACGTGTGGACCAGCATGGGCTACGAAGCCGAAAACGCCGTGCGCATGAAAGCGTTTGCCGACTGGTGCGTCGACCAAGAGATGATGCAGGCCGCCAAGCCTGAGGCCGTTTTCATGCACTGCCTGCCGCGCACCGCGGCGAGGAGGTGACCGCCGAAGTCATTGACGGCCCACAATCCGTGGTCTGGGATGAAGCGGAAAACCGCATGCACGTGCAAAAGGCGCTCATGGAGTACCTGCTGCTGGGCAAGCAGGGCGACTAATTACGCCTAACGATACGGCCATTTGTGATGCGCGCTCTACCTTGCTTTGGCACGCCTCTCACAAAAACAGGAGCTGCTTACGCGCGCCTGCTCAAGCTTTCGCACATCTTTAGATTGCAAAGCCAAGCAGGATCAGCGCTAGCAGCTCTTTTTTTTAAGCCGCGCAGCACCGTCACCACGCTGCGCACGCAAGCCCCCTTCTCTTGCTCTGCCAGCGGCACGCGCACGCTGGATTTGCGCCGCATGGCCCGCCGCCGCAGCGCGCTGCACGCCATTGCCTGCAGCCATCTGCTGAAAACACCGCGCTACCTGCTCGGTCACACCTAGGTTCTCTTTCTTTTTTTACGCTGCACGGCACGCTTTTGCGCTTGCCGTGGGTCGGTCTGTGTCTTGCTTGTTCTTGGCCAGATCACCCTCCCCCGGCCTAGCGGTGTGTGTGGCGGCGCCCGTTTGGGATTTTTTGCCTATTGATCCAACCGCTGAAAAAAGCGCTCGCTTCCCCATGACTGAAGCCATTCACCCCTGCCTCAAGTGCGGCGTATGCTGCACCAATTACCGCGTTGAATTCTCGATTTACGAGCTGCAATCCATGGGCGGCACCGTGCCCGATGAGCTGGCCCACGAGGTGCCCGGCAAAGGCAACCGCGCCCGCATGAACGGTACCGCACAGCACCCCGTGCGCTGCGTCGCGCTGGGGATCTGGGCAACGACTGCGTTGGCTGCACGATTTACGAACAACGCTCGCGCCCCTGCCGTGATTTCCCGTTTGCCTCCTATGGCTGCCACGACACCCGCGCCAAATTTGACCTGCCCGCACTGACCGACGCCGAGGTCGAGCGCTGGGCAGAAGCTGCATAACACCCCACCATGGCACACCCCCACCCTTGCCTGAGCTGCGGCGCTTGCTGCGCAGCGTTTCGCGTCGATTTTTCGATCTATGAATCCGAAGACCACGGTGGCCGTGTGCCCCGTGGTCTGGTGGATGAGGTCAATGACTTCACCTGCCGCATGCGCGGCACCGACTACGCCCGCCCCCGCTGCGCTGCCTTGACCGGCACAGTCGGAGAGCGCGCCGCCTGCGGCATTTACGAATGGCGCCCCTCACCCTGCCGCGAATTTGCAGCGGGCTCTGACGCCTGCAACCGCGTGCGCCTGCGCCACGGCCTGCCCGCGCTGGAAAGCGGGCTGCTCTAAGACCGACTTGCTGGCCGCCACGTTGCCATTTTGTGCAATACAAGCGCACCAGCACGGGGCACAGTGCGCTGCGTGAATGAAACCATCTTTTCCCCTTTGTGGCCCACGCTGCTTGCCATGGGCAATTTCGCCTTGGTGGACGCCATCACCCCAGGCCCGGTCAATGTGCCGGCCCTGCGCCATGGCAGCCAACGCGCACGCCAGCCAGCGCTGGGGTATGTGCTGGGCGCCCGCCTGAGTTATGGGGCCGTCGTCGCCTGCATGGGCTTGGCCAGTGCACCGCTGCTGCAGCAGCTGCCGCAGTTGCCGCAGACTGCCCAATGGCTGTGCACGGCCTATTTGCTATGGCTGGCCTAGCGACTGACCAGGGCAAAGCACACGGCATCCAGCAGGGGATGAGCACGTCACGGTTTATCCGCCACTTCAAAACCGCCACTGGAGTTACCCCGGCATTTACCGCCTCAACATCCGCCTCACTGGTGCTCGCTGTCTGCTGGCCCAAGGCGCCGCGCTGGCAGATACCGCACTGGCCATGGGTTTTGCCGACCAGTCGCACCTGCAGCGCGCCTTCAAGGCCCACCATGCCGCCACGCCGGGCTGCTATGCCAAGCAGCAGCTGGCGTCACTGTAAGACCTTGTAATCTGCGCGCCTGCACCGCTTCAAGCCGCTGGCGTGCAGGCTCCTTGCGATGGCGTCTGCATACTGTAGCCAAGCGCCACTTCAGGACAAGGAGGCTGTCATGTCGACTTTGCTCATGGTGATTTCCAGCGCCTTCATTGTGTGCGGGCTGCTGGTGGCAGTGGTGTGCCTGCAAGCCACCTTGTCGGACACCCCCAACGCCCTGTGAACCCCGGCATCCCCCTGTGGCTGCAAAAAAGCGCGCCGCCAACGATACTCAGAGGTTTCTCGATTCGATAGGACCCTGGGCGCAATGGGCGATTTCCAAGACATACAACAACGCGAAACTGGTCTGGAGCAGCACCTGACCAGTGCCCAAATGGTGATGATTGCCATTGGCGGCGCCGTCGGCACCGGGCTGTTCATGGGCAGCGCCTTTGCCATTGGCTTTGCCGGCCCTGCCGTGCTGGTCAGTTACACCATCGGCGCTTTCATTGCCCTGTTGCTGATCGGCGCTTTGGGCGAGATGACGGTGGCGCACCCCACCTCCGGCTCCTTCGGCGCCTATGCCGAGTACTACCTTGGCCCGCTGGCCGGTTTTGTGGTGCGCTACGCCTACTGGGCGGCGCTGGTGCTGGCCGTGGGCATGGAGGTGACGGCCGTGGGCATCTACATGGCCTACTGGTTCCCCGCCGTGCCGCAATGGATCTGGGTGGCCGTGTTCTCTGCGGTGCTCATAGGCATCAACCTGCGTAGCGTCAAGGTGTATGGCGTGGCGGAGTATGCGTTCTCGGCCATCAAGGTGGCCGCCATTGTGGCCTTTGTGCTGATTGGCGCCTATGTGGTGTTTGGCGCGCACATCCCCGGCATTGGCCTGCAAAACTACGCCGTGGGCGGTGGCTTTTGGGCCAAAGGCATCTCCGGCATGTGGCTGGGCGTGATTGTGGCCATGTTCAGCTATCTGGGCGTGGAAGCGATTGCCGTTGCAGCGGGCGAAGCCCAGCACCCGCAAAAAGCCGTGCAAAGCGCCATGAAAACCACGGTGCTGCGCCTGGTGCTGTTTTATCTGCTCACCCTGGCGCTCATGCTGGCCATCGTGCCGTGGACAGAAGCCGCCACGCAAACCAGCCCCTTTGTGCGTGTGATGGAAATCATCAACATCCCCTACGCCGCCGGCGTGCTGAATTTTGTCGTGCTGGTGGCCGCCCTGTCGGCCATGAACAGCCAGCTGTACGCCACCTCGCGCATGATGTTCAGCCTGGGCCGTGCC